>JAAELK010000152.1 GCA_024226935.1 Desulfobacteraceae bacterium | reverse complement strand
TTCATACTTGAATGGTAACACGCCTTGTGACATACTCTGTTGCACCCCGTTGATGAAAGGTTTTTTTGGTCGAAAACATTCTATCTGCTTGATTCATCAAGCGCAACGGGGTTTTTCTTTTTTTAGGTGGTGGATTGGGGGAATATTGAATTTTTATGCCATAGATAAATTGACTTTTTTAAGAAAAAAGGTTAAAGAAGAAGGTTTTTATATTAAATACATAAAGGGATGGTAAATAGTCATGGTCACGTCCGATTTTGAACTTGATTTTGAGAAAGGCAAGGGGTTGATTCCTGCCATTGTTCAGGACTGCAATACCGGTGAGGTTCTAATGCTTGCCTACATGAATCAGGTATCGTTCAATGAAACTCTGGCTTCGGGTAAGGCAACTTATTACAGCCGTTCGAGGCAAGCCTTGTGGAAAAAAGGTGAAACATCGGGGCATGTTCAGTATGTAAGGCAAATCCGGGTGGATTGCGACCATGATACAATACTTTTAAAAGTGGAACAGGTTGGCGGTGCGGCCTGCCATAAAGGCTATAAAAGTTGTTTTTTCAAGATAGTTGAAAACAATAAATTCAAAATTGTGGAGAAAAGGGTCTTTGACCCGGAGAGGGTGTATAAATAATGGAAAAAATTCTTAAGCTTGGTATCCCTAAAGGGAGTCTTCAAAATGCTACGATTAATCTGTTTAGGCGCTCGGGGTGGAAGATCGATGTGGAGGGCCGGAGTTATTTTCCTGATATTGATGATGACTCCATTGAGTGTGCTCTCTGTCGTGCCCAGGAAATGTCAATCAATGTTGAAAGTGGTGTCATTGATGCTGGTTTGACCGGTCTGGATTGGGTGGCCGAACATGAATCCGATGTCCATGTGGTCACAGACCTTATCTATTCAAAGGTTAGTGCCCGGCCGGCGCGTTGGGTGATTGCCGTTGCCAATGATTCTCCCGTTAAAACCCTGGAGGATTTAGAGGGAAAGACCATTTCCACGGAATTGGTCCAGTTTACCAAACGCTTTTTTGCGGCTCGCAATATAGATGTTAATGTGAAGTTTTCCTGGGGGGCCACAGAAGCCAAAATTGTATCAGGGCTTGCCGATGCAATTGTTGAAATAACAGAAACAGAAAGTACTATTCGAGCCCATAATTTGAGAGTGATTCACGTGGTGATGGAAACCAATACCCAGCTTATTGCCAATAAAAAGGCTTGGGAAAATCCCAAAAAACGGGAGAAAATTGAACAGATTGCCATGCTTCTTCAGTCGGCTCTGGTGGCAGCCCGGCTGGTGGGAATTAAAATGAATGTGCCGGAAAATAAAATCGCCAAGATTGTTTCTCTTTTGCCCAGCCTCAACGGTCCCACCATTGCGCCTTTATATCAGTCCGATTGGTTTTCCGTGGAAAGTATCATTGATATCAGCGTCGTCAGGGATTTAATTCCCAGGCTCCTTAAGGAAGGAGCAGAAGGTATTATTGAATACTCTCTGAATAAGGTGTTGTAAATGACGGTTGCAAGGCGTTGTGAAAAAATTACCCCCTTTATTGTGATGGATATTTTAGAAAAGATTCACAAAATGGAGTCCCGGGGTATTGAGGTGGTGCACATGGAGATTGGGGAGCCTGATTTTAATGTGCCTGCCTGTGTCAGCCAAGTGAGCCGGGAAGCTTTTTCCCGGAATGAAACCTGTTATACCCACAGTCTGGGGGATATCCGTCTTAGGGATGCCATCAGTAAATATCACAAAGACACCTATAATACCGTGGTGGACCCGGGGCAGATCCTTGTTACTTCAGGTACTTCACCTGCTATGCTTCTACTTTTTTCGGCATTGGTGGATCCCGGGGACGAAATAATCATTTCTGATCCCCACTATGCCTGTTATGCTAATTTTATTAAGTATGTACAGGGGGTGCCTGTTCCGGTGCCGGTTTTTGAGGATGAAGGATTTGTTTACACCCCCGAGGCTATCGAGGCTAAGATTACCCCAAGGACAAAGGCTATATTTATTAATTCCCCGTCCAATCCAACTGGAAATGTGATTCCCAAAACCCGGATGGAGGAGATTGTGGAGATGGCTCGTGCCCATGGATTGTATATCATTTCCGATGAGATTTACCATGGATTGGTATATGAAGGTCAGGAGCATTCAATATTGGAATTTACGGACAAAGCTTTTGTGCTCAACGGGTTTTCTAAGCTCTTTGCCATGACCGGGTTGCGTCTGGGGTATTTGATCGCTCCTCCTCTTTTTATAAGGGTTTTGCAGGTACTTCAGCAAAATTTTTTCATTTGTGCCAATTCCGTGGCTCAAATGGCAGGGGTTGCTGCCTTGACAGATGCAAAAAAAGAAACCGATCATATGAGACAAGTTTACAATACCAGGAGAAAATATGTAATTGGGCGTTTAAAGGCCATGGGGTTTGAGATACCGGTAGAGCCCACCGGCGCCTTTTATGTCTTTGTTAATGCCAGGCATATTTCCAATGATTCCTATTTCCTTGCCTTTGATATTCTGGAGAAGGCTCATATCGGGGTGACTCCCGGGATTGACTTCGGTGTTAACGGGGAAGGGTATTTGCGGTTCTCCTATGCAAATTCCATGGAAAATTTGATCATCGGTATGGACCGGATGGAAACCTATTTAAAAGAATATTTCAGTTAAAGAAATTTATGAAAATAAAAGATGTTGAATTTATAAAGAGTGCCGTTAAACCGGATCAGTATCCTGAATACGATTTTCCGGAAATTGGCTTTGCCGGTCGTTCCAATGTGGGAAAATCTTCTTTGATTAATACATTGATCCAGAGAAAAGGCATGGTTAAAACCAGTTCTAAACCCGGGTGTACCCAATTGATCAATTTTTTTCTGGTCAATGGGGATCTGTCCTTTGTGGATCTGCCCGGATATGGTTATGCAAAGGTATCTAAAAAAATCAGGTCCCAGTGGCGACCCATGGTGGAGTTGTATCTTTCCAAGCGGAAGAATCTTTTTGGGTTGATTCTGCTCATTGATATTCGACGGGATCCCGGCAAAGAGGAGTTTGATCTGGTAAAATGGCTTGAATCCCATGGAATGCCTTATTTAATCATATTAACCAAGGCGGATAAATTGTCCAGAACAAAGCAGGCGAAACGGCTTACCGCCATCTGTTCCCAATTGAATCGGGAAGAGGAGGGGGTGATTTTATTTTCAACCAAAACCCGTCAGGGTAGGGAAATGGTTCTGGCTGAAATCAATAATTTGATCGATTGGTATAATGAATAAAGGTGATTTATGAAAGAAGAGATCCGTTCTGGATTTGTTGGTATTATCGGGGCTCCCAACGCAGGGAAATCCACTTTGCTAAATCAGGTACTGGGCCAGAAAATTTCCATTACCTCTAAAAAACCCCAGACCACCCGGGATCGTATTCTGGGTATAGTAAACCGGCCCACGTCCCAGATTATTTTTGTGGACACCCCCGGTATCCATAAAAGTACGAATCTGCTGAACAAACGGATTGTGGATCAGGCCATACTTGCCATGGCAGATGTGGATCTGGTATTGTTCATGGTGGATGCTTCCGCCAGAAATTTTTCCGCGGAAAAACTGATTGTTGCCCAATTGAATAAGACGGGCAAACCCGTTGTCTTGGCTTTGAATAAAATTGATCTGGCCAAAAAGGCCCAGGTCTTTTCCCTGGTTGAGGAATTTAAGGATTTGTTCGATTTCCAGGCTGTGATTCCGGTATCGGCCAAGAAAAATATTCAGGTGGATCAATTGTTGGCAGAGGTGGAATCGTTCCTGTCCGTGGGTCCAAGACTTTATCCCGAGGAGACCTTTACCGATGTATCCGAAAAATTTATGGTCAAAGAGATTATACGGGAAAAGGTGTTTCGATTGACAGGTATGGAGATTCCTTATTCCAGTGCTGTAACTGTAGATGCCTTTGAGGTGGAAAAAAAACTTATTGTTATCCATGCCAGTATTCATGTGATAAGGGATTCACAAAAGGGTATTATCATCGGGAAAAAAGGGTCCATGCTGACCCAGATAGGTACCCGGGCGCGAATCGATATTGAGAAGATGACCGGATCAAAGGTGTTGCTCAAGCTGTTTGTCAAAGTGACAAAGGACTGGAGCAGTAATGCTAAGGCATTAAATGAGTTTGGGTACTAAAGATCCATGGAACCCTATTTTACCTTTATTGATGAGGTGGCTTTAAAAAAGGAACGGGCCAAGGCTAGGAAAATAAGAGCAAGTCAGTGGTGGAAGCGGAAAAAGTCCACTGGTGTATGTCACTATTGTAAAGGGGTCTTTCTTCCTGCCCAGTTGACCATGGATCATATTATTCCGGTTGGCCGGGGTGGGAGGTCTGAAAAATTTAATCTCGTTCCCTGCTGTAAAGAATGCAATACCCAAAAAAGTAACTTGCTGCCTTCTGAATGGGATGAGTATATGGCAGTCCTAAGAAAATAAACAGGGAAAAAGTTTGGAATAGCCTTTTCGCTGTTTATTTTCTATTTGTTCCCGATTTTATTTTTTACTACAGAGCCTGTGGATGGTCTGGGCATGCCATTCGCCCCGGCCTGAAAAAGTTGGTTGTTTCAGCTCGACCAAGCGTTTGGCAACCTGGTCAAATGTTGCGCCCTCTTCCCGCATGCTTTGGATTATATTCATAACGGTATCCCGGGGCATTAGTTTCGCATCAGCCGGTTTTGTTGAAGTTGATAATTCCGGTGTGATGGTCTTTGGTGCAATTTTTTCTTTTTCCACTATTTTTCTACGTTTTCTTAAAACCGGTTTGCTGGCGGCAATTTTTTGGGTCTGTGGTTTCACCCGGTTTTTTTTTGGCTCTTTTTCTTTTGTAACCCGGGCTGGAATAACTGGTTTTACAATGGGTTTTACAGCCGGTCTTGCAACTGGTTTTACAACTGGGGCTGTAATGGGTTTTGTCCAGTTATTTCCTCGGTTGTCTTCCATTGTGTCTTCCGGTCTTCTAGAAGTTACATAGTGGTTTTCAAATGCTGGTTGTGCTTCCATATCTATTTGCGGTCCAGGTGATAGATCAGCTTCCATGTCCATTTCCGGGGGAAGGTTTAAATGGTTTACTATCTGTTCGATGGCATTGGTCTGTCGTTCCAGAATATCTGCTGTTCTTGCCTGGATATTGACCATGTACTCCTGGTTTTTTACTAGGGTTTCAACATGGTTGGAAAGATTGTCCAAAATATCAGCTAGTAAAGTAATACTCATATCTTCTGCCGGGAGTTGGTTGCCGCCTTGGTGGAGCATGCCTTGGGAAGGTGGGCGTTTCATCTGCTGGTTTCGTGTGTTCTGATATCCGCTTCCGCCACCATAGGAATTGAATCTGGGATTACTAGCGTATTGATATGGGTTATCGGAGTTTTTACGTGTTTTTGGTGTGCGTGGTTTTTCTGCCTGACCATTACGAAGGCTTTGTAAAAAGTCGTTCATTTAATTAATATCCTCCTTGGGACGTATATAATGTTGGCTGGGTTTTTCTGCCTGACAATTGTTAGTGTTTATAGCTTCAATCCTGTGAATCGAATGTGAACTTGCGGGATTTTCATCTATCTAACAACATTTCAGTGAAATGCAAGGGTGAGTATCCTTTGTTTGAATCACTTTGTCAAGCTTTTTTTACGATTTATACCAAGGGCGATAATGCCATTGGTGTTCGTTGTTACCGGGCTCTCCTGAATAAGCCATTAAATTAAATTATAATCGTCCTAGGGTAATTATAGCATAGCAGGTTGCAAAATGACAGATTTTGTGTGTGCTGACAGGATTCCAGGTTTTTGGGAGTCATTGCTGATTATAAGCTGGATTTTCATATTCCCGGATGAGAGCCAGTGCCTGGTCGGATGTTGTTATCTGGGCCAGCACTTTTCTAAAGGCTGAAGATCCTGGCAATCCTTTTATGAACCAGGGAAGCCTTCCCCGAAGCATTCTTACTCCATGTTGCTCGCCAAAATAAGCTAGGTATAATTCAATTAACCGTTCCATTTTCCGGAAGATTTCGTAAAGTTTCGGTTCTTGATAGGTTCCGCTGGTCATATAGTTTTCAATCTGGGAAAGAAGATAGGGGTTGGACATGGCGGCACGTCCCACCATTACAGCATCACATTTGGTTTGGGAAATCATTTTTGCCGCATCTTCCACACAATTGATATCTCCGTTGCCGATCACGGGTATTGTGAGTTGTTCTTTTATCTTTTTGATCAAGTCCCAGTTTGCAAGGCCCTTAAATCCTTGTACTGCAGTTCTGGGATGGACGGTTATGGCATTTACTCCGGTCTCTTGAGCAATATTGGCAAGGGCAAATGCCTGTCGGCCTGATTCATCCCATCCAGATCTGATTTTGATGGTAAAGGGAAGATTAGTGGCTTTTCGGACGGCTTTTAAAATGGCCTCACAGGTTCTTGGTTCTTTCATCAGGGCGACGCCTGCCCCTTGTTTTACCACTTTTTTTACGCTACAGCCAAAATTGATATCAATGATATCTGCCACTCCCATTTTCTCCACAAAAGCGGCAGCCTGGGCCATGGATTCTGGATCTGCACCAAATAATTGGACAGACAGAGGTTTTTCATCCTCCCTGGAGGTTAACAGGGTTATCGTTTTTTCAGAATTGTAAAAAATACCTTTGGCACTGATCATTTCCGAGCATACTACGGCACAACCACATTCTTTTACAAGCCGTCTGAACGGTAGATTGGTGATGCCGGCCAATGGGGCCAAAAAGGTTTTGCCGTGAATTTCAAGTTCTTTAATCTTCATTGTCTTTTGCCTTGCCGAATCTGGGTATCAATGCCTGTGTTTGCATAACAGAATAAACAATTATGGGAACAGGGGTGGTCTTCATAGGAGCCTATATCTATGGCTTTTGTGCATTGGCATCCTTGTTTGGATCTTTGTCCGTAATCTCTTTTGGTCTCAGGGGTACCTCCATAGAGGTGTTTAAGAAGTTTGCCATCTATGCAGGCATTCTTTTTAATCTTGTGGTTATCCCCAAGACTATTTAGGAAAGATGCCTCGCAGCACAGATGCAGTATGATATTTTTTTCTTCCAGATAGTCTGCCATACGCCTAATCACTTTTTGTTTGTCTTTTATTGTCGGGTCAACGAAGGTAATAAGGGGTTTGCTCCGGGAAGATAAATGCGAGATACGGGTTTCAACTTTTTTATATCTATTGTAGAAGCTTGTGACACAACGGGTGATTCCCATTCCAGCCAATGCATCAGCAATCATTGTAAAATCATTCAGGGTATTTTCGAGTTTTTTGTTATTTGTTCTATAAAAACAGATGGGATCAAATCGCCAGGAAATTTTGTCGGGTCCAAATCTTTCGCATAAAAGGCTTGCCTGGTGGAGTCTTTGAGCTATATCTGGCAGTTTCGGTTC
The DNA here is from genome assembly GCA_024226935.1 of Desulfobacteraceae bacterium. Taxonomy (GTDB): domain Bacteria; phylum Desulfobacterota; class Desulfobacteria; order Desulfobacterales; family Desulfobacteraceae; genus NBML01. Next base: position 138,108 of record JAAELK010000152.1, on the reverse strand, counting down.
CAGAAGAGGTGCCTGGGAGTTAATGGTGAAATTAAAATACAGGTTGTATCCCATATCTGTCAGGATCCGATCTGCTTGAAGATCTATAAAAGGGGCAAAATTTTTTGACCAGAAAACAATGGAATGGATGTTATCCGGGTGAGCATCTATCCTTTGCGCCACTTTGTTGTAGGGGTTTTTGATGATAAAATATCCAAGCCTGATCCGGTCCAGAAACCAGGAGGTATACCATCCGGGAATGTCGGTTCTTCGTGATGCAGATATTATTTTATTCCGGGTCGGACTCATGGTTTTATTTGTTTTTTTTCAGGTCTGAAAAAGAAATGATCTTGGCATCTTGGGTTTTGTTTTTTTTATGGGTCCCGGGTGTGGCCTCGGGTTGATTTTTCTGGGTGTCTTCGGGCAAATCCATAGGCAGGTCTTCGACAGGACATTCAACGGTTTGAATTTTCATTTTCTTGCCGTTCATGTGAAAGTCCGCGCCGTTGATATACTCGTCTTTTAAAATCCAGGTTACTACCTGCAAAGGAATTTGAAGCATTAGTAATTTGATTTGGTACCAGTCTTTTTTGGGATCGGGTAAAATATCTTCAATTCTGGCAAATGAAACAGGTGAATCTTCAAGATAGATCAATACTACATCTTTGATTGTGGCCATGGTCTCCTCGTTAATATATTTTTCTTGTCAACCGGGTGAATATAACATAATTTTGAGATTATCTAAAGAATGGAATGGATTTATGCGGTTCCGATAAATTGACAAAATTGATAAAGCCAATAACATAAGTTAAAGAAAGGAGAATATCCATGGAACAATTTCACAATTATACTGTGTTGGATCAACCCGGTATTTTACAGTCTTTGTTTCATCCCAGGAAAGAAAATCCCGGGCGCTTGCCGGCCAGGGGAAGGGATGACTTAACGATACCAGTTGGCCAGGGAGTAGAATTGGGTGGATCTTTTCATTTTAAATCCCATGATGCCCCCGTGATTCTTTTTTTCCATGGCAATGGAGAGATTGTGTCAGATTACGATGAACTGGGAAACTATTTTCTTGATATGGGAGTAAATTTGTTTGTGGTGGACTATCGGGGGTATGGCAGATCTTCGGGGATTTCTACTTTTTCTTCCATGATGGAGGATAGTTACACCCTGTTGGATTTTTTGATCTCTTATATGGAAAAAAAACAGATGACAGGCCCTGTCTGTGTAATGGGGCGCTCCTTAGGCAGTGCGCCTGCTCTGGAGCTTGGGGCAAATTCATCCCATGCCATCCATAGTTTGATGATTGAAAGTGGCTTTGCCACGGCTGTACCTTTGCTGCGTGTTCTGGGAATAGATCCTGTTTTGATAGGATTCAGGGATGAAAAAGGATTTGAAAATCTGGATAAGATTAAAAAAATTTCATGTCCCTGTCTCATTATCCATGCCCAATTTGATCATATTATCCCGTTTTCTCAGGGCAAAGCCCTGTATGATGCTTGTCCGTCTCTAACAAAGCTTTTACTGGAAATTAAAGGGGCCAACCACAATGATATTTTTTTTCGTGGAATGACCTCTTATCTTAAACAAATAAAAAAATTTAGTTTTCCACATTAGATCTATATCATTGAATTTTATTTGATTTTTGATTATATTTTTTGTAGAATTCATTAAATTTGGCTGTAGTCTTTTTAGTTAAATTCATATATTCGTTTTTTTCTTGTTCCAGTGGTAGATCTAAAATGGTTTTTTGATTAGGGAAGGAGTATGGAAAATCAAATTTCGTCGGAGCAGGAGTTTTTGAAGGATGCCCCCGTCGTAGTTGCACGTCATAACCTGGATCTTAAAGTTGAATGGGCAACCAAAGCCTGTCAAAAGGTTGCTGGATTATCCCCAGGGCAAATTATAGGGCAAAAATGTTACATGGCCTGGGGACTTGAAGAATCGTGCATCGATTGTCCTGTCAGGCTTGTCATCGAAACAGGTCAGCCCGCCGAGGCGCAATTGCCCCCTGCAAACTCTGGGAACCGGTCAAAAATTCAAGGTTTTTGGTTGTTAAAAATTGTACCTGTCAAGGACGAAAATGGTAAGGTTACCGGCGTGATTGAAACGGCCTTTGATATCACAGAGATAAAAAGGATGCAATTGGCCTTTTTGAAGAGTGAATCCCTTTTGTGTGAGGCCCAGCGCCTGGCTCATATCGGTCATTGGGAGCTTGATCTTCAAACTGAGCAATTATTGTGGTCGGATGAAATTTACCGTATTTTTGAAATATGTCCATCTGAGTTTGAAGCTTCCTATGAAGCATTTTTAAGAGTCATTCATCCCGATGATAGAAAATTGGTTAATAAAGTGTATACAGAGTCTGTCAAAAACAAGGAACCCTATGTCATCGATCACAGGTTGTTGTTCCTGGACGGCCGTATTAAATTTGTCCAGGAGCGGTGTAGAACCTATTATGATGATAAGGGAAAACCTGTTCGTTCCCTGGGGACCGTTCAGGATATTACTGAAAGAAAATTGGTGGAAGAGGAGAATAAGCAACTCCAGGTAAAATTTGTCCAGGCACAGAAAATGGAATCAGTGGGCCGGCTGGCCGGTGGTGTGGCCCATGACTTTAATAATATGCTCTGCGTTATTCTCGGTCACCTGGATCTTGTCTTTGATCAGATTGATTCGACCCATCCGCTTTATTCTACTTTGGAACAAATACAAAAAGCGGGTCAGCGTTCAGCCAATCTCACCCGTCAGTTGCTTGCTTTTGCCCGTCAGCAACCCATTGCACCGATAATCCTGGATCTGAATTGTATTGTTGATGACATGTTAAAAATACTGAATCGTTTGCTAGGTGAAGATATCGATTTGGCATGGATTCCGGCTGCTGATCTTGGGCAGGTCAGATTAGATCCTACCCAGGTTGATCAGATTTTGGCAAATCTTTGTGTCAATGCCAGGGATGCCATCGTCGGGGTAGGCAAAATCACCATTGAAACTCAAAATTTTGTTTTTGGGGAAGAATATTGTGTACAAAACCCAGGATTTTTTCCCGGTGCATATGTCATGCTTGCTGTAAGTGATAATGGCTGCGGCATGGATCAGGAAACATTATCCCGGCTTTTCGAGCCCTTTTTTACCACCAAAAAACTTGGAACAGGCACTGGGCTGGGGCTTGCTACTATTTACGGTATCGTCAAGCAAAATGATGGTTTCATTAATGTCTACAGTGAACAGGGCAGGGGGGCAACCTTTAGAATTTATTTGCCGCAGTATGAAGGAGAATGTGAAGAAGACTTAGTTGAAGATGTCAGTCAGCCGATTCAGATTGGCACGGAAACCATATTGGTGGTCGAAGACGAAATTATGATCTTAAACTTTTGCAGTAAAATGCTGGAAAAATTTGGCTATCGGGTGTTGACTGCGGATAATCCTGCTGATGCACTTCGTCTGGCAAAAAAACATGGTGAAGATATTGATCTGCTCATAACAGATGTTGTGATGACTCAAATGAGCGGTAGTGATCTGGCTTCAAAACTTGTAGCTAATTTTCCGGGTCTTAAAATTTTGTACATGTCAGGTTACACTGCCAATGTTATCGCTCACCATGGTATTCTTGAGGACGGGATAATATTTCTCCAGAAGCCTTTTGCGGCAAAGGAACTGGCTGCGAAAGTTCGTGCGGCAATGATCTGAGATTGATACAAAAAATAGATTCAAACTGGTTTCATCATTACAACCCTGGTTTTTTTTCGTACCAGCATGGGATCAATTTTTTTCCGGAGTACAGATTTCCAATACTCACTTCCATAAACTTTATCATAGAGTTCTTGCTTTTCTTTTTCATCTTTGTAACAGCGAATCCAGATATAAATATCCTCTTGTGATAATGATGCATAGGAGCCAATAGTATTCATCCCCATTTGCGCCTGGAAGGGAAGAATCGTGGTATTCATCAGGCTTATCCATTGTGTGAGCATTCCGGATACAATGGTATATTCTCTTAATTCGTATAACATAATTCAATGCCTCTAAATGGAGTGTCTGTCTGTTCTTCACAACGAAAATATGTATGATATGGGCTGAAAGACAAGGGGATTCCCCATTTTTGGTCTTCTTCTTCTCTTTTTATTTCCAGGCTCAAAATGAGTTCAAAGGGATTGAGTCGTTTGTAATAGACTTTGGGATTTGCTTTGGGATTTCTCAGGATATCAAGTAGGCCGTTGTTTTTACTTATTTTTCCAATGGTATAATTGTTGATTTCTGCCTGGAATGATGATGACCCATGGGGAAAGGCGCCATAGTGGATTGGGCAACAGGTTCCAAAAGGTGATATGAATATTTTATGTTTTGATTGTTTGATGGACTCACATTCACCGGTTTTTATTTTCCAGAAAAAATTGTCCTTTGACAAGGAATTAACAAAATTAATATAGGTTTTTCCGTAACACCCTGACAATTGATTTTGTTTTATGGTTTCAATCTCCTGCATAATTTGATGTTCTGCTTCAAAATAATTGGGAGAAAAATAATCGGGCTTAAAATCGATATAATCAAGCCCTAACTCTTTGACCAATTTAATCATCTGGGTAAGTTGGGTATAATTTGATTTCATGACAACAAAATTTATCCCAATTGCGCAATGGTGATCTATTTTATCTCTTTTCTCGACCAGTTTATGAATATTGTCTTTGAGTATCTTGAGGTGCTTGATTTTGTTCTTTGTCGATGGACCGAAGCATATTTTCTCATATTGCTCTTCATCGGCGGAACATAGACTGATGCGAATATCATTGGTATTGAGTGCTGCTAATCGATTTACCTCATTGCTGAGGAGAAGTCCGTTGGTGAATAGTTTAACAGGTATGCCGGAGTTTCGGGCCATTTTGGTAATTATTGACATAGTTTTGATATCGGTCAGAGGTTCAAGGCCCCCGGAAATTTTGATCAATATATCATATCCCCGGCGTTTAATGGAATCAAGGTCTTCAAAAATTTTTTGTATCTGGGATTTTGAAAGCATTTTGCTTTTTTTAGTCTGGTATTTGATAAGCTTTCTATTTCCATGTTTATCAATTTTGATGTTGGGACAGAAACTACATCGGCTGGGACAGGATAAACCGACAAAAAAGACAACTATATAAAATTTTTTATTAAAATTATGATTTACTACATTAAAATAATTACTGTTTTCCGAGGTTTTAAAGCCTTGCTGTAAAGTATCGGATAATTGGATAAACTTGTAGGCCAGAAGAATATCCTTTCTTCCAATATCGGTTTTCCGGGAAATATCGCTCCCGGAGATGAAGGGTTGTTTTATTAAATGTTGATTTATCCTGAATACATTTTCTATTAATTTTGTGTTAGTTGTATTTTTAAATTGTTCTGCAAGTTGGTTTTGCTTAATTGATCTTAGATAGATTGTTTGAAATTGATCAAATTCAGTTGACAGAGTTTTAAAGATTGAGTGATTCATGATACCTCCCATTGATTTAAAAAATAAATAATTTATTCGTATCAAAGATTAGGAGCTGTTTTTTAAAAAATAATTGAGGGCAAATAAACCCCGGTGACCATGGGAACTACTTGAATAGAAAGAGGAATTTGGAAAACCATACACCTTGATGATAAAATGGAAAAAGGTTTTTTGTCAAGGAAAAATAATCAATGATTTTTTTTAAAAAATATAGAGAAGGTTGTGGTGATTGTGCGAAACACGTTTTTTAAGATCAAGGATCTATCAAGTCATATTTTTATTAATAATTATCTTTTGTAAGATATCTGTTCGGCCTCTTGTTGGTAGAGTTGTTATTGCTTTTCCTATTATGTTCCCTTCTTAAATACAGATAAGGCTGGGGTCTATGGGGATGTTGCCTGGCATGGCCTTCTAACTGTTCATAGCAGGTTTTGCAGACCTTTTTTGGGGAAGATGAGATCGCTTTTGTACGTTGTGAATTATTTGTAAAGGACAAATCGTATAAATTTAGTGCTTTTCTTGTGGTACAGGTGCATTTGTTACATATTAATATACCGCAGGACCGGCAATGATGGCGATTTCCCATCCATAATCTGTTACCGCAGGCCATGCAGGTTTTGCTTTCAGAGTCATTTATCCACTGTTTTCGAACTTTAGCCATGGGGTTGACGGCTATGTGGGGAGGTGGAGATAGCGGCTTTTCTATAATGCTTGATAAAAGCGGGGTTGTTTTTGGGTAAGCAGTTGTTACTCGGGTGGTTTGGGAAAGGGGTTGTTTAGGTTTTGGAGAAAGGCTTGAGTTGTAATTAGTTTCGGGCAATAATAAATTTTCATTGAAATCTATATATTTTGTAATAATACAAGCGGAATATCTTTTTGATCGTATAACATTACCTAAAAAAGAAAAAAATAGGTCTTCATAGTTTGAACACTCAAACTCCCCTTTATTGGGATCAAAGGCACGTATTTTTCCAGTAGGAGGGTTGACCTGAATAACAACAGAATGCCCATTAGCACCCATTTTTGAATCTATAAATGAAAACATGACATAATAAAAAAACTCTAATTTATCTTGTGTAATAGTTCTCTTTAATGATATGCACGATAGGTCTTTGGTAGAAGGACAAGGATGATTGATATATGGTTTTTTTAGTGGTAAACTGATTTCAACGTGACTATTTGTCATTGCTGAAAGATACCGGCCTGCAACATATTCATAATCAAATCTTTCTTCCCCTTTGATTTTCCAGTTAACCCATATGTTACACAAATAGCTGCATTTGCCACCTGTATCATAAAATGTGCCCGTTTTTCTTGACTCCAAGCTGTCCAGATAGTTCGCTTGATTAAACTTGAAAATTGGTTTCATTTTAGCAATTTATACCTCTTATAGTTAATAATGATATATGAAATATTTATCTTATCAAAACATAGCATAACCATGCATTATGGTGATAAAATTATTATTTGTCAATAAACATCTGGAAAAATCTTCAAGTCTGACCGGCAATAAAACAATATTACATTTATGGATTTAAAAAGTTATAATAATTCTTATTTCTTGACAGGCTGAATTTTCTTGTTCTATATGTAAAGTGCAAAGTGTTGGTTTGTACTTTTGTGGTGCGATTTTCAGGGAGCTCGGAAAGCCATGGTGGATTCAGATTCAAAACCTGTGACAAAAAATAATCAGCCCATGCTGAAAATGAAACTATTGGCAGATGCCACGGGTGTGGCCAAATCCACCATCCTTTTGTATGTAAAAAAGGGATTGCTGCCGGCCCCTGTAAAAACCAGTCCCAATATGGCTTATTACGATCCTTGCTGTATTCAAAAAATTGCCTTTATCAAAAAGGTTCAGTTAAGTCACAGGCTTCCCCTTGCTGCAATTAAGGGTTTAATCCGGGAAATGGACCAGGGGCGGGATATTGCTCCCTTGCTGGAGCTTCAGTCCATGCTTTTTGGATCTGTCGGGGAAAAAATGGATAAAAAAAGTTTTTCCAGGGCCACGGGGCTTACCGGTTCTCAACTATTTGCACTATGCCGGTTGCAGCTTCTATCTCCCCTTGAAAAAAACGAGTTTGATGATCAGGATCTGGCAGTTGCAAGACTTTTAAAGGAATGTCTGGATTTAGGGGTGGTGGCCAAAGATCTGGATTTTTATCCCAGGTTTGCAAGACAGATTGTGGACAGTGAGATCCGGCTGCGGGAGCAATATACAAAGGATTTAGGCTTCAAGGAAAATGCAGGTCTGACCCTGGAACTGACCCGGCTTGCCCGGGGGCTTCGTTCCTATATCATAGATAGAACCCTGACAAAGAGTTTGCTGGAATTCAAAGGATTAAATAAAATTTAAATTTTGGAGGCAGTATGATAGATCCCCTTTTTACCCCTATTACCATCAATACTTTGGAGCTTTCCAACAGAATTTATTTGCCGGCCATGCATCTTGGCATGGCCCAGGATTTTGAGGTGACCGATCAGATTGTTAATTTCTATGCCCAGAGGGCAAAGGGTGGTCCCGGCATGATCTGTGTGGGGTATGCCACCATAGATGAACTATCCGGTAATACCCAAAATATTGGTGCCCATGATGACAGGTTTATTCCGGGACTGACCCGATTGGCCTCGGCCATAAAGGAAAATGGATCCCTTGGGGCAGTCCAGCTCAATCATGCAGGACGGTATAATTTTTCATTTTTTCTCAACGGTAAACAGCCTGTTGCCCCTTCTGCCATTGCTTCTCGTATGACCAAAGAGATTCCCAGGGCCTTGAGTATTGACGAGATTAAACAAATAATTAATTCTTTTACAGCGGCTGCTGTCCGGGTGCAAAGAGCTGGTTTTGATGCCGTGGAAGTATTAAGCGGTACAGGCTATTTGATCTCTGAATTTTTATCTCCCTTGACCAACCAGCGAAGCGATGAATATGGTGGCAGTCTGGAAAATAGAATGCGGTTCGGTCTTGAGATTGTAACTGCCATCCGGGAAGCAGTCGGGCCTTCTTATCCCTTAATTGTTCGCATGAACGGTAATGATTTCATGCCCGGCGGTAATTGCCGTGGGGAACTCCTGGAATATGCTAAGATCTTGGCTCTGGGACCTGTAGATGCCTTGTGCATTAATGTGGGTTGGCACGAGGCCCGGGTGCCCCAGATTGTGGCCCAGGTGCCAAGGGGTGCCTTCGCATATCTTGCCCGTGGCGTCAAAGATGTTGTGGATGTGCCGGTTATTGCCAGCCACAGGATCAATGATCCCCAGACGGCCCGGGAAGTGATCAGTGAGGGGTATTGCGATATGGTGGCCATGGGCCGCAGTCTCATTGCCGATCCCATGCTGCCCCAAAAGGCCAGACAGGGAAAGGAAAATCAGATTCTGCATTGTATTGCCTGTGCACAGGGGTGCTTTGATAACTTGTTTAAACTCAAACACGTGGAATGCCTTTGTAATCCTCTGGCAGGGTTTGAACAGAATGGGGAAAAATCTTTTGCATCTTCCGGCAAAAAAGTTCTGGTGGTAGGCGGCGGTCCTGCCGGGATGACGGTAGCCTTAACTGCATTTCGAAGGGGGCATTCGGTTACGCTTTATGAAAGCTGTGACCGTCTGGGAGGTCAGCTGCATCTGGCTGCTGCCCCTCCTGGGCGACAAGAATTTGCCCAGTTAGCCCTGGATCTTGAAAATCAAATGATGGAGTTGAAGATTCCAGTGGTCCTGAATACCGTGGTTGATAAAAATTTGATTAAAGCCATTGGACCTGATTATGTTCTTCTTGCCACGGGAGCTAAGCCATTGCAGCTCCCGATTCCAGGGCTGGATTTGCCCCATGTGGCAGATGCCTGGGATGTATTGGAAAACAAGGTTGCAACCGGCAGGCGTGTGGCCATCATCGGCGGCGGGGCCGTGGGGGTTGAGACAGCCCTTTTCCTGGCGGAAAAAGGTACTTTATCTGCCGACACCTTAAAATTTCTTTTTGTGAACAAGGCCGAGACGCCTGAAACCCTTTTTGAAATGGTTACAAAGGGCAGTAAAAAGATAACTTTGATTGAAATGATGGATAGGGTTGGAAAGGACATCGGTAAATCAACAAAATGGGGAATGATGCAGGACTTAGGCCGCTTCGGGGTTGAGACCATAACCTCGGGAAAGGTGACAAAAATCATTGAAACAGGAATTGAATTTGTTGAGACCCCAGGCGGTGAAACCACAGGAGAGGCCAGTGGTGGGACCACAAGACATATTGAGGTTGATACCGTGGTGGTGGCTGCAGGGTCTAAATCCTATAATCCCCTTGAAAAGATTGTAAAAGAGATGGGCGTACCCTACCGGGTAATCGGGGATGCAAGCAGGGTAGCCACGGCATTTGATGCGGTTCATGCAGGATTTAAGGCTGTCAGAGATATTTAAGGTCCCAATTTGAGGGATCAACTTAGGGCCCAAATTCAAGCTTTTGATCAAAAAAGGCCTCAACCCGGTCTTGATAGGCCGGGATAGAGGTCGATTTTAAAATTTGCTTCAAGGGTTTTTTACTTTCTTTAAAGGAGGGACCAAGATAGGTCCAAAAGCCTTTCATCCGTCCGGTCAGATGAGCCGGTCCTGAAAAAATTTTATCGTATTGGGCAAATAGTTCATCGTGGAATGCTTTTAGCCGGGTGGGTCTGGGAGTTGTGTTTTTGGGTGTTCCCTTTATCTCTTCGGCAAGAAAGGGGTTCGCCAGGATTCCCCGGCCAATCATGAAGCGAGTGATACCGGGGAATCGCTCCTGAACGGTTTTAAATGAATCTATATCAATGATATCTCCGTTATAGGTAAAGGTATGGCGGCTGTTTTCTATGGCCTTTTCAAAGGCATCCTGGTCTGAGGTCCCTTCGTACATCTGGATGCCGGTCCTGGGGTGAAGGATGATCTCTTCTAAAGGATGCCGATCAAACATGGTAAGCAGGTTAAATATTTCATCTTTTGACCTTCGGCCCAGGCGGATTTTAACGGAAAGATCTGCGGATATATTTGGGATGATCTGGGTCAACAGTTCGTCAATTTTTGCTGGATAGGGCAGTAGTCCGGATCCCCGGTGCTTTTTTGCTATTTTTGAGTGGGGGCATCCCAGGTTCCAATTGATCCTTTTATGACCCATTTCGTATAGATGGTCGGCAAGAAAAATAAAGTCTGTTGAAACATTGCCTAAAATTTGGGGAATTACAAAGAGATGTTGGTTATTTTCGGGAGCCACATCTTTTATCCGGCTTGGTTTAAGCCGTTGCTGGCCCATGGTGGAAATAAACGGGGCAATTGCCTCGTCAATGCCTGTAAAATGCCTGGCCCAGACATTTCTGAAAGTGACATCGGTAAATCCCTGGAGTGGTGCCAGTATAATTGTTATATTTTTATTGTTCATGGGGTAATTTGTGCCTGTACGATCTATGTTGATTTTTTAAAAAAAAATAAAAAACTTTGACAAATATAAGAGTGATAACTTATAGAGTTAATGTTTTGATCCCAGCTATACATAATATTAATACGGATTGCAAGGAGTGTTTTAATGGTATGAAAAAGCTTTATAGAGAAGTCATCCAGATCAACCAGATGGCAGACAATTCGGATAAGGAAGAAAAGGCAAAAATATTTTTTGACAAATTGAATACCATGTCTCTTCCGTCACAGTTTAACTGGGCCAAAGAAATCTTTGAAGATATTCATGTAAACCAAACACCGGATAAGATAGCTTTGATATGGAATGATATCCACGACCTTGATACTAAAACCTATTCCTATCTAGATCTTTTACAAAGGGCAAATCAATTGATTAATTTTTTGGCCGGTCATGGGGTTGGTCGGAAAAAAAATATGTATATGATGACTCCGATTGTTCCAGAAACCTGGTTTGCAAGCCTTGCCTCTATCAAGGCTGGGATTGTTTCCGTTCCAACGCCTACTACCATGACACCCAGGGAACTGGAATTTCGGTTTGAAACCTATCGACCCGATGTGGTTTTGGCCGACGAAGCTTCGGCGGATTTAGTGGACCGGGCAGCAAAAGAAACCGGGATTATGCCCGGGGTCAAATTGGTTTTAGGAGAAAAGAAAGGCTGGATCTCCTTTGAAGAGATCCAAAATGAATCGGTTGAGGCAAAAGCTGCTGATACCAATGCCGATGAAATACTGTTTTGCTTTTTTACTTCGGGCACTACAGGGCTTCCCAAACGGGTGGGACATACGGCTATCTCTTATCCTGTGGGGCATTTGTCCACCACGGTCATGATAGGGGTAAGACCGGATGATATCCACAATAATTTAAGTGCACCCGGGTGGGCCAAATGGGCATGGTCCAGTTTTTTTGTTCCCTTTAATGTGGGGGCAACAGCCACGGGTTTTGATTTTTCCGAATTGGACGGCGAACAATATCTGGATGCCCTTTCTCGAAATGGTGTCACAACTTTTTGTGCTCCACCCACGGCGTGGCGTATGTTTGTAAATATGAATCTGGATTCCTTTGACCTGTCAAGTGTGAGACAGTCCATAAGTGCAGGAGAGCCTCTGAATCCGGAAGTGATCAGTCGGTGGAAAAAATATACGGGCACGGAGATCAGAGATTTTTATGGTCAGACAGAATCCACTGCCATGATTGGAAATCCACCCTGGCTGAATGGCAAAATGCGGTCCGGTTCCTTTGGTATGCCCTCATTTATGTACGATGTGGCCCTGGCTGATGATGAAGGCAATGAGATCACTATGGCCGATCAGGTGGGACACATTGTACTAAAATTGGATAATTGGCGACCCATTGGCCTTTTTTCCGAATATATCGGTAATCATGAAAAAATGGATTCTGTATTTGTGAATAATTTTTATTATACAGGTGACAGGGCTTATTTTGATGCCGATGGTTATTGGTGGTTTGTGGGCCGGGCAGATGATGTGATTAAGTCTTCAGACTATCGTATCGGGCCCTTTGAAGTGGAAAGCGCTTTGCTGGAGCATCCATGTGTTGCCGAGGTTGCGGTTGTGGGATCCCCTGATCCAAACCGTTATCAGCTGGTCAAAGCCTATGTGATTTTAAATCCCAGTTACCAGGGCAATAGGAAATTAGCCCTGGAGTTGTTCAAACATACCATGAACATCCTGGCAAAATTTAAGATCCCCAGAATTATTGAATTTGTCACCGAAGTGCCCAAGACCATCAGTGGAAAAATTCGACGAATAGAACTGCGTGAAATGACGGCGAATAAAAATGAAGTTGATTTCACAGATGAGATGAAAGAATATTGTTATTGGGATTTTCCCGAATTGAGTTCAAAAAACAAACAATAATATTGAAAATTTGGTTGGTTTCCCTGATTTGACCTTTTGGGGCAGATCAGGGAAAAATCATTTTTACTTCCACTTCGCCACTGCCTGTTCTGATAAATTTTGCTTTGGGATATCTTTTTTGGAAGACATTGAGCATTTTTCGGTTTTCCGCTAGAACCATGGCAATAAATTGTTTGTAATTGTTTTCTTTTGCAATGGTTTCCAAAGATTTTAGAAGAAAACTGCCAATCCCCATTCCGTGGAGTTTTTCTTTGACCAGAAAGGCCACTTCTGCTGTGTCGTTACCTGCATCGGCGTAAGATCCGATGGCTACTATCTGTTTGCGTTTACCAAGTTGCATCAGGCCGATAAGGGTCATGTTCCGCCTGTAATCCACCTCGGCCCATTGTTGCTGGAGCATTTTTCTGGAGAACACTTTTCTTTTATTAAAAAAACGATAATAGATGGAATCTTCCTGGAGGGAATAGAAAAAATGCCGGGACTCAAATTCATCGGAAGGTAATAATGGTCTGAATTCGACCCCTTTGTTATTACTTAATTTTAAGGAATAATTATAGGAATCTAAAAATAATAGATCCTGGCTTGTGGGGGGGAGTTGGTCAGGAAAAATATAATGCCGTTTTTTTGCCTGGCGGATCAGTTCTTTGCGAAATTTTGGGTGGGCGATTTGTGCCAACTCCATGACCCGTTGGAAAATGCTTTTCCGCCCCATTTCAGCAATGCCATATTCGGTGACGATGATATCAATATCCCCCCGGGTGGCGGCCACACCCGCCCCCTCACTTAAATGTGGAACGATGCGGGAGATGGAACCATTCTGGGCTGTTGAGGGGATGATGATAATGGAAAATCCTCCCTTTGACATGGAGGAGCCCCGGATAAAATCTACCTGATCTCCGATGCCGCTGTAAAAGAGGTATCCCTTTGAGTCGGAACAGATCTGACCGGTGAGATCCACTTCCAGAGCGGAACTGATGGAAATAAAATGGTCGTTTTTGGCAATCACATTGGGATCATTGACAAAATCAGAAGATTTAAAATAAAACATGGGGTTGTTGTCCACATATTTATATAAAGCTTCGGAGCCCATGCACAGGGTTGCCACCACCCGGTCCGGCAGATAGTTTTTTTTCCGGTTGTTAATAACTTTATTTTTAAATAGGGGCAATAGTCCGTCGGTGATGACCTGGGTGTGTATGCCAAGATCTTTTTTGTCGGCAAGATAGGGGAGAATGGCATCGGGTAGATGACCAAAACCGATTTGGAGAGTGGCCCCGTTATCCACCAGCATATTGACATAGTGGCCTATTCGTTCTACCACCTGTTGGTTCTTTGTTTCAGATGGGGATTCTAAAAGGGGTTCTTCATACTCGACCAGAAAGTCGATTGTATCGATGTGAACTACTGAGTCTCCCCAGGTTCTGGGCATTTTCGGATTAACCTGGGCAATAACAAGAGCGGCATTTTTCATTCCGGAAAGAGTGATGTCAACGGAAATGCCCAGGGAGCAATATCCATGTTCATCTGGAGGGCAGACCTGGATCAGAGCTATATCCAGGCCTATTTCATGATTTTCAAATATTTTCGGGATCTGGGACAGGTATACCGGGATATAATCAATTTTTCCTTCAAAGGCTGATTGTCGCATGAGACGGGAGATAAAAAACAGCTTAATGGAAAATCGGGATAGAAAGTTTTCGTCATCCACATATTTGGATAGGGTTGAGGAAAACATTTGATAAATGATAATATCCTGGACGGATAAATCTTCGATCATGGCTTTTATCAGGCGCTGTGGTTCTCCACATCCGGTTCCAATAAATACTCGGCTGCCGTTGTGAATTTTTTTAACGCAGGCTTCAGGGGTGAGAAGTTTGTCCGGACATACTTTCCTTAAATTCATAAACAGCTCTCCTGGTGATCTATATACAGTTGTGGCCCCCCTCCCCACTAAAATTTTTTAGTGGGGAGAACGGTCTTTTGCTGGTTAAATTGGAATTTTTCCTCGGTACATGGTCACGCCTGGAGGAGTTTTGTCCAGGGAAAATCCTTTGGGTTTAGTCATCCTTGGGTCATCATAGATGGTTTTTAAAAGCTGTTCCCTGTGATCCGGATGGGAGATGCTGGCAATGGCAAGTCCCTTGAATCCGAGGGGCAGATCTCTGAGATCGGCTATGCCGTATTCGGTTACAATGATTACTCCATCGTAGGAGGAAGCAGTCAGGGTGATGCCAGATGGGCAGGCGGGAACAATTTTTGATTGTCCTTTATTGGTAAGGCTTTTCATGGCAATGATAGGGGGTCCATATTTTTTATGGTTCAGGGCCCTGACAAAGTCCGGTTGCCCGCCGACACCGCCGTAATATCGTAAAGGATTGATAAAATCAGCCCATACATTGCCGCTTAAGTCCACGCCGATGGCTGTGTTGAGGGAAAGAAAGGGACCGCAGGCCTGGATTTTTGCGGCGGCATTGGTATACATACATGGTCGCATCTGGACCTGGGACCGCATATCCACATAGTCGTACAGGGCTTGGGAGCCCATGATCAGGCTGGTGGTGCTATAGCCGGTATTGATTCTTTTTGCCTTATTGGTGATGATCCCTTTTTTCTGGAGATACATCATACCATCCCCATAGAGTTCTGTCTGGACTCCCAGGTTCTTGTGGCCTGAAGTTGCTATGGTTCCCACTACTGCATCGGGGATCTTACCAAGGCCGACCTGGATGGTCATGTTATCTTCAAGAAAATGTTCGGTGATTAACTCACCGATACGGCTTTCTTCATTGGGGAGATTTTCAAAATCCGGGGTATCGAAGGTGTAGACCGGCTTGACACCGTCTTCAATGATATAATCAATATCCCGGGCGCAAATAACGCTTTGTCCCTGGGTAAAGGGCATGGACGGATCCAGCTCTGCAATTACAAGGGTTGCGGTCTCAAGGGCATTATGGATGGCATCGACGGAAAGTCCCAGGCTGTATTCACCGGTTTGTTCATTTTTTCGTACCTTCATGATTACCAGATCCATTTCATAGCCGCATCCTCTTCCAATGAGTCGGTCCATGTTGGCCAGGGTGCAGGGCAGATAATAGGCACGGCCTTCATCGGCAGCTTTCCTGATATCTCCGCCGGAAAAAATGGAATAGGATTTTATCTTGTCCTGGAGCCCTTCTTCCACATAGGGGATGTTTCCGTGGAGCAGGATGCTGAGCATCTTTATGAAGGGAAGGTTTTCTGAATCATTTTTGATAAATTCAGTTAACGCCTCAATGCTTGCGGTGGGGGTTGCGGCATTGGATCCGATGTAGCCATTGATAGAGTCTTTATGTCCCAGGTGTTTTAAAACCAGATCACCAATTTCTTCTAATTTGATGGTTGTGGGTCGTTTGTTCATTTAGAGCCTTTTACTTTTTTTGTTATTTACCAATAATAAAATTATTCCATGGGAATTTTTTACAGCTACCCCATGGATATTTTAATTGTTACTATATAAAGGAAATATCTAAATGGAGCAAGACCCAAATTTATCCTAGCGGGTATTGTGCCGACCTGCCACTTAAGTGGTTTCATCAATCCAGTCAAGATATGTTTCTAATCCTTTTTCAAAGGGGATCTGTATGATTTGAGGTACTTCATATTCATGGCGGGCCAGGATCAATTTTTCTAGATTTTTGTAGTGCTGGGATTTTGTTTTAATGACCAGCCTTATTTCCTGATCCGTGGTGACTTTTTTTTGCCAGGTATAGATACTGGTAATGGGATTTAGCTGGACACAGGCCGCCAGTTTTTTTTCCACCATATCCGATGCTAGTTGCTTGGCATCGCTCTCATTGGCGCAGGTGACAATGACCATACAATATTTCATGGCATTTTCCTTTGAATTTCCACGGGGTAAGTTTTAGATCGGTCCCATGGTTTTTGGATTAAAATTCAGGGTGGCAAAATAGTCATCCATGGTTTCGGCCCGGCGGATCAGTTCAACCCCCATATCTTTTTTGAATAAAAGCTCTTTGGGACGTAATTGACCATTATAATTGAATCCCATGGCATGTCCATGGGCACCGGTATCATGGATTACCAGAATGTCGCCTTCAACCGTGGCCGGCAGATCCCTTTGAACGGCAAATTTATCATTGTTTTCGCACAGGGCCCCTACCACATCTACTTTTTTTAAGGGTGTGAGATTTTCTTTGCCGTGTATATGGATATGGTGATAGGCTTCATACATGCCCGGGCGCATGAGGGCAGACATGGAAGTGTCCACCCCTACATAATTTCTATAGGTTGCTTTGTGATTGATGACCGAGGTCACCAACACCCCGTGGGGACCTGTGATAAAACGGCCACTTTCCATATAGAGTTTGGGAGTCCAGCCATTTTGTTTTTTAAATGCCTCAAAAGAACGGGTAATACCCAGGGCCATGGCCGATAAATTAAATTTGGGTGTGCCGGGTGTGTAGGGAATTCCTAAGCCCCCACCGATATTGATGAAATCAAACTGGATGCCAAGCGTCCCATGGATCTGCTTTATGACGGTAAGGAGCATGTCGGCGGTTTCCACCATATATTCATAGTCCAGTTCATTGGATGCCAGCATGGTATGGATGCCAAATCGTTTGACACCTAAGTTCCGGGCTTTTTTATAGGCGGTAACGATCTGGTCATGGGTGACCCCGTATTTTGATTCCATGGGATTGCCGATAATTTTATTACCGGTTCGTCGAGAGCCGGGGTTGTATCTAAAACAAATGAGTTCCGGTATCTCGGGTAATTTTGAAATTAAGGATATATCATCCAGATTGAGAATAGATCCGTTTTGCTCCAGGGCTTTTTGAAATTGTTGACTGCTGGTATTGTTGGATGTGAACATGATTTCTTCTCCCTGGCTGCCAATATTTCGGGACAGGGTGATTTCCGGTATGGAACTACAATCAAAGCCAAAACCCTTATCTTTTAAAAGGGTCATGATGGATGGGTTGGGCAACGCTTTTACGGCAAAGTATTCCTTGAAACCTTGGATTTTTTCAAAGGCAAGATTGAGCTCGTCACAGGTCTGGTTTATGCCTGCTTCATCATAAATATGGAAGGGAGTTCCAAATTTATGAACGATTTGGGGCAAGATTGGGGCTAATCTGTTTTTAAATTCAGGTGACATCGGCATGGTCTTGTCTTTCCTTATTTTATGGCTGTCCGGATTATCATGTGTTATCCGGCAGTTTGATTTTCGCGTTTTCTTTGTAGGTGGAAAGAACGATAAAGGTTTTGATCTCTTTGATGGATGTGATTCCGGCAATCCTGGTTCTTAAAATAGTTTCAAGTTCTTTGTTGTCAGAAATTTTAAGTTTTGCCATTAGACAATCTTCTCCGGCCAGATAATGCACTTCTTGCACCTGTTCAATGGCGGCTATGGTCTCTCCGGTTTCAGTAATTTGCGACAGATTTTCTATATTCATGTGGATAAAAGCTATCATCGAGCAATTGAACATTTCCGGGTTGAGTTTGACCTCATACCCTTCTATTACCCCCCGGTTTTCCAGTTTTTTTTATTCGTTCAAGTACGGCAGAGGGTGCCATTCCGATGGTTCTGGCAACCTCTACATTTGGGATTCTTGCTTTTTTTTGAAGGATTTGAAGAATTTGAAGGTCTATTTTGTCCATATCTCTTGTGCCTTTAAAGTTTATTGGGAAGGACTATAAGCTGTATTATATTCACATAATACAGCAGTGTCAAGAATGTTATATGAATATAACATAGAAATTGAGAATTATATTCGCTTGAACCCCGGAGTGGCGATGGCTTTGATTTTTGTTGATAAAATAAATGGTTTCATATACATTTACAAAAGTAAGGGATATCAAAAATAAAGTAACAATGGATTGGCATTGATGCGATGACAAATGATACGATAAAGATCCTGGTGGTGGACGATGAAGAAGGAATTCTGGATGTAAGCGAAGGTTTTTTCCAGAGGAAGGGCTATGAAGTATACACTGCTAGTAATGGTGTTGAAGCACTTGAGATCATCAATCGGGTAAAAATCGGATGTATTTTTACTGATATCAATATGCCGATAATGGATGGATTGGAACTTGCCGAAAAAGTCAGGCATATAGACAGCACTCTTCCTGTGGTGGTGATGACAGGATATCCTTCCCTGGAAAATTCGATTCAGACCTTGAAAAATGGTGTGGTGGATTATCTGATTAAACCTGTTAATCTTGAACAGATGGAGTTGACCTTGACGCGTATCCTGAGGGAACGTGTGTTGTTTGTGGAAAACCTCATTCTAAAAGAAGAGATTGAAAGGCAGGAGCGGCTCCGGGAGGTGAACGATGAGCTGCTTCGCCGGGTTGAAGAGGTTAATGTTTTGAATCGGGTCATGGAGGATTTTGCCAGTACCGACTCCAGTTATGATATTTTTAATAAGGTGGTTGATCTGGGTGTGGAAGAACTCAAGGCGGATAAGGTGTTTTTTCATATCTATTCCGAGGAAGATGCTTCCCTGGTCTTGGTTGCAAAATCCAGTTCAGATTATCAAACCGACGATATTGTAAAGCGGTTTGGAAAAGATATTTCGGACAGGGCCAAAGACTATATTATTGATTCTCTTAAATCCGATGAAAATCCCTTTTTGATGTCCAAATCTGGAGAAAATAATCATCTGGGAGAGCCCGTCAATTCCTTTATGGTCGTGCCCCTGAAAATTCGGGAAAAAATATTCGGTGTTGCCAGCGCATTTATTTTTCAGGACGGCAAATCTTTTAGTGAAAAAGATATCTATTATATGAATTTTATCACCCAGAAAGCGGCGGTTGCCATTGAAAATATCGCATTGTATGAAAATATTTATGAAAATTTGTTTTCTACATTATTTGCCTTTGTTACGGCCCTTGAAGTCCGGGATCTGTATACACGCAAACATTCTACACGGGTGGCCAAATATGCCCATTTGATTGCAAAGCAGATGGGTTGTAACGAAGAAGAGCTGGATGTGATTAATTTTGCCGGAAGTCTTCATGATATTGGAAAAATTGGTATCCGGGATGATATTCTCCTGAAACCAGGCCGGCTCAACGAAGATGAGTATGAAAAAATTAAGGAACATCCTGTGATCGGTGCTGAAATTATCAGTAAAATGGGATTATGGGACAAGGAGATGAAAATCATCCGCCACCACCATGAACGTTATGATGGAAATGGATATCCCGATGGGTTGAAGGGAGATCAGATTCCCAAGCTTGCCAGGATTTTAGCTGTGGCTGATTGTTATGATGCCATGGCCTCGGATAGATCCTATCGGGAAAAAATGGAAAAAAGACTTGTGCTTGATATCATAAGGGATAATTCAGGTACCCAGTTTGATCCCGAAGCGGTTGGTGCTTTTTTAAGTATTGCCGATTATGAATTGCCCGATGAGTTTTAATGGCTTGAGCATGAATTTAAAATGTGCTAATTTGATTTGAAGGTAACCATATAATAAGACTAAACATGGAGTAAATCTACCATGGCCGTTTTAAATGATGATGACAGGCGTAAGTATTCCAGAGTCGGTTTTGCCACCGAAATCAAAATTGTACTCAAAGTCAATGAAAAGCAAGTAAAGTTAGAGGGTCACTCGAAGGATTTGAGCCAGAGAGGGCTTTTTGTCAGTACGGATAAACGATTCGCTTCAGGAACTCTGTGTTTCGTGAAAATATATTTGGCGGGTGGAATAGAGAAAATAGAATTGTCGATAGAAGGGACGGTTGTCAGACAAACAGAGATAGGGATTGGTATTGTTTTTAACTCCATGGACGTGGATACCTATTCGCATTTGAAAAATATTGTATATTACAACAGCGTGGATGATTCTGATTGACAGCAGCTGTGTTTGGGGGGAGCCACGATGGATGTGACCTTAATCAATCCGTTCATAAATGCAACATTAAGTGTGTTGGAAACCATGGCTTTTATCACGGTGACTGTAGGTAAACCCTATGTGAAAAAAGACAATGTTGCTGTCGGGGATGTTACCGGAATCCTTGGATTGACAGGGGTCGCTAATGGTACTATTGCAGTTACCTTCGAAGAAAAATGTATCTTGGCCATTGTTTCCAATATGTTTGGTGAAACCATGGAAACCCTTAATGAGGATATTACCGACGCCGTAGGAGAATTGACCAATATGATTTCCGGCCAGGCAAGAAAAGAATTAGAAGTTATAGGTAAGGAGTTTAAGGCAGCCATTCCTTCTGTCGTGACCGGTCGGAATCATAGTATTCGTCATTACTCAGAAGGGCCCAAGATTGCAATCCCTTTTAGCACCGATGGTGGTGATTTTACGATTGAAGTATGCTTTGAAAGATAAAAAAAAGTTTTAATCCATATAAGGAGGAAAATGTGGCAATGGACACATCCATCAAGGTTTTGATTGTTGACGATTTTGCTACCATGCGCCGTATTCTTAAGAATATTTTAAAACAACTTGGTTTTAAAAATCTTGTGGAAGCTGATGATGGTACAACAGCCTGGGATATTTTGGAAAATCAAGAAATTGATTTGATCATATCGGATTGGAATATGCCTAAAATGACCGGTCTTGAGCTTTTGAAGAAAGTACGTGCAGATTCCAAGTATGCAAAAAAACCTTTTTTGATGGTAACAGCGGAGGCCCAGAAACAGAATGTTATTGAAGCGGTTCAGGCAGGAGTGTCCAACTATGTGGTTAAGCCGTTTACGGCAGAGGCCATCTCTGACAAACTTTCAAAGATCTTAAGATGAGTGTTGTTTCCATGGCGGCAATGGCGTCGGAAAAGCCTGTGGTGCAGGATGAGGGGGATGGCAATAAAGGATTTGATAGAAGTGGTATTGCCGGAGAAAGCAAAGGTTTATTCAGGGTTTTAGATACAGCCCGCAAGGTTGCGAAATCAGATTCTTCTGTTTTGATTACCGGAGAAAGTGGTACCGGTAAAGAGCTGATTGCACGAGCTATTCATAGAAATAGCGGCCGGAGGGATGGTCCCATGGTGATTATCAATTGTGGTGCTATCCCGGGTGAGTTGCTTGAAAGTGAATTGTTTGGCCATGAAAAAGGGGCCTTCACCGGTGCCCATCGTTCCAGGATAGGCCGGTTTGAAATCGCAGATAAAGGCACTATGTTTCTGGATGAGATAGGAGATATGAGCCCGGATTTGCAGGTGAAGTTGTTGCGGGCCATCCAGGAACGCAAATTTGAACGGGTGGGCGGAACCCAGACCATTGCTGTGGATATTCGGGTAATTTCAGCCACCAACAAAGACCTTGTTGAGGCCATTCAAAAAGGGGGATTTCGAGAGGACCTTTATTATCGACTCAATGTTATTCCTCTGCATATCCTGCCCCTGAGGGAGCGAAGGGAGGATATCTTTCCCCTGACCAGATATTTTCAGGATAATATGGTGGTACGCAGGGATGATTACCAGATTAAACAGTTTTCGGACCAGGCTAAGCAGGCTTTAATGCATTATGAATGGCCCGGCAATATTCGGGAACTTGAAAATATGGTTGAACGGTTATCTGTTCTTGTGGAGGAAGTTGATATCCAGGTTCACGATCTGCCGGAGTGTATAACGAGTGTATCTTCCCATCATACTATACCTTCGGTCTCTTCTATATTTAATAATGGTATCGGTTTTAATGAGGCGGTTGATCTTTATCAGCGAAGTCTGATTTCCCATGCCTTGAATGAAAGCGGGTGGGTTAAGGCCAGGGCAGCCGAAATGCTTAAAATAAACCGAACTACTCTGGTTGAGAAGTTAAAAAAAATGCATATAAAACCTGAAATGGAAACGCCAATTTTTTGACGAATAATTGGCGTGTTGGTCATTGAATTATTGTTGAGTGACCAATGAATAGCTTTTGTGGCAAGGCTTTTATGGTTTAACACGGTTATGGGAAAATATGCTGTGGCATATTATTTGCTTGGTTAATTCTCTGAATGATATAAACTCCCAGGACTAAGAAAAGAATATGAGAGAATTAAACATTAAATATTCGGGATTGTTAAAGAGGCAGGTTTTGCCGGTTTTGGGTTTGTTGATTTTGATCTTGGTATCCATCCCGGAAATTGCTGTGGCCCAAAAGATCATAATAAAAAAGATTGCCATCCAGGACAACCCCCTGGCGCTTGAGTTTTTTGTCACCAATAAAGTGCCTGTCAAAGTTATTAGAATTGAACAAAGAGAGTTGCTGGTGGCATTGAAAAATGCAGCTCTTTCTCCTGGATTTAAAGTTATAGGTAGACAAAACCCGGCTATTGCCGGTATCAGTGTCGAAACCCTGGACGGTGATGTGGTGGCTGTGGTGGTGACAAGCCGCCTGCCCTTTGGAAATATCAGTTCCGGTTTTAATAAGTCTGGCTCCAGCTTCCTGGTTAATTTTGAAAAACAAAAAACAATTGAACCAGCCATACCCAAGTCTCCGGCAAAGATTGGAACCCAAAAGCCCAAACCGGTCCAGCCTGTAAAAAAAATAGACCAAGAATCAAAAAAAACAGCAAAGAAGGTCGCTCCAGTCTTAAAGGCTGCGCCCCAAGAAATACCAAAATCTGGGAATCTGGTGGCTATTCCTCCTAAAGAAAAAAAGATTGTCAAAGAGTTAATATCCCGGGAGTATGTCCCTCCAACAAGGAAAAGAGGTGATTATAAGGGCGATATCAGTGATCTTTACCGGATGATTGAACTTTCCGATTGCGACTCAAAACAGATTGAAAATGCTATTCTTCTGATTAAAAAGAAATTGTATCAAAAAGCCTTTGATCTGTTGGATCAATATCTGCTTCAGGAAAATTTTTCCTGCTTGGAACAGGCTTATTATCTCAGAGCCTATGCATACTATAAAAGTATCTCCGGAGAAGATTATACCCGTTTATTCCAGGCGGA
Source organism: Desulfobacteraceae bacterium (assembly GCA_024226935.1). GTDB lineage: Bacteria > Desulfobacterota > Desulfobacteria > Desulfobacterales > Desulfobacteraceae > NBML01. Next base: position 114,449 of record JAAELK010000152.1, on the reverse strand, counting down.
GAGGATATTCCAGGATGTGCTGGTTTCCTTTCCTGATTCTGTCTATGTTCCCTTTGCTTACACGGCCATGGGGATGATTAATAAGGTTTTGAAAAATAATGCTGCTGTAGAAGGATATATGAATGTTGTTAAACAGGGATATCCACAATATTCAGGGATGCCAGAGGTTAGTTATTATCTGGCAGAAATCTATAGTGAAAAGGGATATCTGGATAAAGCCATGGGATATTACAAACAGGTGTTTGAATCTCCCATTGAAAATAATTATATTGCGGATGCCGGTGTGGGGTATGGAAAAGCACTTTTTGAAAAGAAACAATATTTTAATGCCCTGGCTGTATTTAATTATGTGGTGAAGTTGGATATTAAAAAAGTATATGAATCACCGGAGTTATTGCTGAATATGGCAAATGCCAATTTTGAGCTGGGCTTGAGCCTTCCGGCAAGACAAAGTTTTATGCGGGTGTTAAATCTGTTTCCCGGGATTCCCGATAGAGACGTTGTGTTGAGCAATGTGGGGGATACCTACGGGATGGAAAATAATTCGGAAAGGGCTATCAAGATTTATGAATTGGTCAGACAGATGTTTCCGGAGACCCAGGGGTACATCAATGCGTCCATCGGTATTGCCCGGTATATGAAGACCGATTCTGCAAAAATTGAAATTTATGAAATGATCAAGCACAAATTTCCTGAAAATACCTATGCACGGATTGCCATGATGAGGCTTGCTGAAATTTACCAGAAAAACGGAGAATATAATAAGTGTATCATGGAAATTGAGGATCTTTTATCAACCCATCCCCGGGGGTTGCGGTATGAAGCGGTTAAATTAATGCAAAAGGCATATGAGGCTTTGTTTAAACAGCAGTTAAAGGTAGATGAGTACACTTCAATTTTGAGGCGATATGAATCGGAGCATACCAAGCTTGATAAGATGGGAAGTCGTGAAATCGCTTTTTATGTGGGTATTGCTTATTTAAAGGCAAACTTGTATGAACAGGCATTTAATCATTTGATTAATGCCTATAAACAATATAAAAGAGCTAGAAGATCCCCTGAATTACTTTTTGGTCTGGGGGTAGCTATGGATGAGTCCGGCAGGGATGACGATGCTTTGAAATTGTTTGCAGCTTTTTTAAAGCGATTTCCAAAGGACAGACATAGGGTGGCGGTCCTGACACGTATGGGAGAGATCTATTTGAAGAAAAAACGGTTTGCACTCTCTGTTCAAAAATTTAAGAAAGCTTATATTGTGTCAGCTAATTATCTGGAAAAGGGAAAAATCCTTATTCTAGAGTCCGATATTTACGAAGAGCAAAAAAATCTGAAGGCAGCTTCCAAATTGCGTGCCCAGGCTGTAAAGGACTTTGCTGCGGCCCCCGGCAAAAATTATGATATTTTGACAGACGCATACAAGACGCTTGGTAACACATATCTGAGCTTGCAATCCTATGTTCAGGCGGCCGATGCTTTTTCAAAGGCCTTGAATTTTTCCACAGGGAGCCGGGCAAAGGCTAATTTGGGATTCCTGCTTGGTGATGCCTATCAAAAGGGCAATATTATCAACAAAGCAAAAGAGGCTTTTGAACAGGTGGCAGACAATAATGATTCTGTGTGGGCACGACTTGCCCGTCAACGTCTGAGTACCTTGAAACTGGCAGAAACCGTGATAAATTCTTAAAAGATGGGAATGAAAGTTTTTATATGCCCGGACACCGAATCTTTATTATATTGGAAAATCCCAAGGAACGGATGGCCTACGTCAGGCTGTTTGAAGATCTGGGATTTTTAGTGGATGCGGTTCCAGACGGAACCGATGTCCTTGATTATTTGATCCAAAGCAAACCGGATATTGTCATTGCCGATGATGCTACTCCCGGCTTTTCTGCCCTTGAATTTTTAAAAAAAATAGTAGACAGCCAATTAAATTGTAAAACCATTATTATCACGCCTGAGCCTGTGGTGGATTATGCAGTCAGTTTAATGAAGTATGGGGCAATGGATTACCTTATCAAGCCCGTTGATCTACGTCAGCTGGAGTTGAGTGTCAGAAGAGCTTTATTGTCAAGAAAAACCGGCAAAGTACCGGAAGGAAAAAGTGTTTCCGGTAAAAAAAAACAGGTGGCTATTATTACCCAGAATTCCGGAATGTTGAATCTTTTAAAGCTGGCATTACGGGTAGCAGATTCCAGTGCCTCTGTTTTGATCCAGGGGGAAAGTGGCACGGGTAAGGAGTTGTTTGCCAAATATCTTCATGAAAAAAGCCGTCGTCATTCCCAGCCCTTTATTGCTATCAATTGTGCTGCTCTTCCTGAAAATCTTCTTGAAAGTGAATTGTTCGGCCATGAAAAAGGAGCATTTACCGGTGCCATATCACGAAAAATGGGAAAGTTTGAATTGGCTGACAAGGGCACGCTTTTTTTAGATGAAATCACTGAGATGCAATTTCACTTACAAGCCAAACTATTGCGGGTGATCCAGGAAAAAGTGGTGGACCGGGTGGGGGGAACAGAACCTGTGGATGTGGATGTCAGGGTAATTGCGACCACCAACCGGAACGCCAGAGAATCGGTAGACAACCATAGCTTTCGCGAAGATCTTTATTATAGGCTCAACACCATTCCCCTGCTTATCCCTCCCCTGAGGGATCGAATTGGAGATCTTGGGCTATTGTGTGACTTTTTCATAAAAAAATATTGCCAAATTGACGGAAGGGATGTCAAAGGAATGACAAACAGGACCTTTGCCCTTCTTTCCGGCCATCCTTTTTCCGGAAATGTCAGAGAACTTGAAAATATTATTCACCGGGCTGTACTTCTGGCGGAATCTGAATATATCAAGCCTGAAGATCTTTTGTTGGATGGAATGATGACCACCCCGTCGTATCCTGTGGAGCTTGTGGCTGAACCCACTTTGGATGGGCCCCAGGGCTCCTTAAAGGAAATGGAACAAAAAATGATATTTAAGACCCTTGATCAGACCGAGGGCAACAGGACCCATGCTGCAAAAATACTTGGTATAAGCGTTAGAACCTTGAGAAATAAACTCAACGAATATAAAGAAACTCTCTGATTTTTAGTTTAGGCATGTAAATTGCAGACCTCTTTGGTATGGCGTGTTGCTACCAAAGAGGTTTGTATATTATTATCTAACTGGGAGAGGAAAATGACAGATTCAAGAATTTTTGGACGTACCCACAATGTAATTGCCAAGTCCATGGATATATCTGCCAAACGTCACAATTTAATTTCCAGTAATGTAGCGAATATGGATACCATAGGATATGAACCAAGTGACCTGGATTTTCAAAAAACATTGCAAAGGGCCATGGGGGATAAAAAACCCGATTACCTGGACAAGACTCATCCTAAACATTTGTCCCCTTACGGGAAAGATTCCTTTTCAATGAATGGGGAAGATAGTGAAGAAGTGGATATCTATCATCTGGACTCTGTGAATATAGATACGGAAATGATGAACCTGATGGAAAATAATATTAAATATAAAACTACAGCAGAGTTACTTTTGCGTAAAATGACGATGTTGAACTATTCCATTGATGAAGGAGGTAAATAAGATATGGATCTTATGAATGCAGCAAAAATTTCTGGTACCGCATTGGCCGCCCATCGTACCAAGCTTAACGTCATAGCAGAAAATCTTGCCAATGTAGATACTACACGTACGGCTGAAGGTGGTCCCTATAGGCGAAAAATGGTTGTGTTTAAGGGGGAGAATATTGACTCTTTTAAAAGTGTAATCCAGAAAAAACAGGCAAAAAAAGAAGGCCCGGAAATTGAGTTAAGCCCCATTGAATTTGATTCTGATAAAAAAGCAGATAATGGTGATGGGGTGAAAGTGGATCAGATTGTCCAGTCCCAGGAGGATTTTGCCCTGGTTTTCAATCCTGCCCATCCGGATGCAGATCCTGTCACAGGCTACGTAAAAATGCCCAATGTGGATCATTTAACGGAGGTAGCTGACATGCTGGTAGCCAGAAGAAGTTATGATGCCAGTGTCACAGTCTTATCTTCGACTAAGGATATGGTGGCCAAAGCTCTTGAAATTGGAAGATGATTTAGGAGGTACAAATGCTAGATATCAATGGTGTAGCTAATGGTAAAATCTCTTTGAATACAGAATCTTTAGGCGACAGAATTAAGAGACGGAGTCCTGAATTTGCAGAGAGAATTAAGGCTGCTGTACTGGATGTTAATTCAAAACAGCATGAGGGAGATGAGGCAATTGAGTCGGTTATTAAGGGGGAAATGGGAATTCATGAGGGTATGTTGGCCCTTGGCAAGGCAAATACCTCTTTGAAATTATTAGCCCAGGTCAGAAACAAGGCCATGACGGCTTATAACGAAGTCATGCGTATGCAAGTATAAATGGAGAATAATTTGTGGTATAATGGTGAAATGGAGTGGGGCCGATGAATCCTGTTATTGAAAAAATAATCGCAATATTAAAAGAATTGTCACTTCCCAAAAAACTTGGGTTGGGGCTTTTTGTCATGGTTCTGGTCCTTGGTTTTACCACCATGTTTATCTGGACAAATAAGACCCAATTTCGAGCAGCTTACACTGGATTGACAAAAGAGGATGCAGCCGACGTGGTGGAGGTTCTTAAAGATGCAAATACTCCCTATCGCCTGTCCGGAGGCGGGACCACTATTCTGGTGCCTGAATCTATTGTCTATGATGTCAGGCTTACCATGGCAAAGTCAGGTATCCCCAAGGGAGGCGGAGTTGGATATGAAATTTTTGATAAGACAGAATTCGGGACCACCGAATTTGTACAAAAGATTAATAAGGAAAGGGCGCTTCATGGGGAATTGGGGCGTACCATTGCAGCCTTTGATGAGGTGAAAAGCGCCAGGGTAATGATTGTGTTGTCCAAGGATTCTGTGTTTGTTGAGGAAACTAAAAAACCTTCTGCCTCAATTCTTTTGGAGCTCAATTCCGATATATCCAAGGAAAATGTGAAGGCCATCGCTCATTTGGTGGCAAGTTCAGTTCAGGATTTAACCCCTGAGCTTGTGACCATCGTGGATACTGCAGGCCGAATTCTTTTTGAAGGAAAATCGGAATTAGAACAGGCCCGCATCGATGCTGAAAATCTGGCAGATGCTCAATATCAGTATAAAGTGAGGTTTGAAGAAAATCTTACCAAGAGAATTCAAACCATGCTGGAACGGATCGTGGGTAAAGATAAGGCCATTGTTCGGGTAACATCGGAAATGGATTTTTCAAAAAACAGTATGAACGAAGAAATTTATGACCCCTTTGAAAGAGGGCAGGAATTTATTCGAAGCCGTAAAAACAAGGCTGAAAAGAAGACTGAGGTGACGGAAGATATCGGGATTCCTTCCAGTGTAAATCCCATTGTTGAGGAAGATTTTTCTGAAAACCCACTCTATGAGAAGGTTAATAAAAGCGATGATACTGTAAATTATGAGATCAGCAAGCGGGTCAGGGAAACCCGAAAACCCATGGCAGTTTTGAATCGGCTTTCCGTGGCAGCGGTGATTGATGGGAAATATGAATACAAGATGGATGAAACCGGGAATAGAAAACGGATATATCTGCCCCGTCCAGTTGCGGAGATGAAGCAATTTGAAGATATAGTTGTCAAGGCAATGGGCTATAATGAAGAGCGAAGCGATCAGATTTCCATGGAATGTTTTCCCTTTGCATCTATCGGTGATATGGATATGGCGGCACCAGCCTTGAGCGGATGGCGGATGGTTCAGGATGAATATGGCCGGCTTATTGCCAATCTCTTGCTGGTTCTGGTTTTGTTTCTCTTCGTGATTCGTCCTATTATCAAGACTGTCAAAGATATCAGGGTGACAGTGGAACAAGAAGCATTGCCGGGCTCCGACGAGTTGGCGATTGCGGGTGAAGAGGAAAAAGAACCCAAGTTCATTGAAATGGATGCTAATCAGCAAAAAGAATTTTTAGAACTTATGACCGAAGCCCAGAAAGAGGCCTTCATGAAGAAGATGACAACAAGTGAGCGGGCAGCCTATCTGAGTAATATGTCCGTCAATGAAAAAGCCAAGTACTATGCTCGAAAAGATCTTTATAAGAGTGTTAATATTATTAAAGGCTGGATCAGCGAAACAGAGGAGTAAAAAATATGGCAGATTTATTGGATCCTGAAAATCTGACGGGTTGTCAAAAAGCCGCTGTTTTTCTCATGGCAATGGGTGAGGAATATGCTACCAGTGTGTTTGAAAAAATGAATGAACAGGAGATCTCAGATGTCGCTTTTGAAATGTCAAAGGTAGAGCATATCACTCCGGAACTGCTCAAGGCGGTTTCCCTCGATTTTGTTGACAAATTTGAGGGGGAATCAAAGCTGATCGTTGAAGGGGATTCTTTTATTAAGAATATTGTTTCCAAGACATTGACTGAAGAAGATGCCAAGGCAATTTTAAATGATCTCGAAAGAAAGAAACAGGATAAACCCTTTATCTGGAGTCGAAATGTCAATATTGGAACCCTTGCCGGATATGTGGAAGGAGAACATCCCCAGACCATAGCCATGATTTTGGCCCATATGCCTTCGGAAATATCTTCTGAAATTTTGATGAGTCTGCCCGATGAGCAAAAAGGAGATATCGCCTTGAGAATCGCAAAGCTAGGCCAGATTTCCGAAGATGTGGTGAGGGATGTAGACAGGGCCTTGAAAATGGAACTTAGCGGTGCAGTAGGACCTGGAGGAAAGGCCGGCGGCCTAGAGGTTCTTGTGGACATTATTAACGGGGTTGATAAATCAACTGAAGATGCTGTCATGGAGTTTGTTGAGGAAGATGATGCGGAAATGGCCAATGATATCCGGAACCTGATGTTTGTTTTTGAGGATCTTACCGGTATTGATGATACAGCCATGCGGGAAATCCTTAAGAAAGTGGAAGGGCAGCAGTTGACCTATGCTTTGAAGACGGCCACGGAAGAAATGAAAGAAAAAATATTTTCCAATCTGTCCCAGAGGGCTGGTGAAATGCTCAAGGATGATCTTGAGGCCATGGGGCCGGTTCGTCTGACAGAGGTTGAAGAAGCCCAGCAGACAGTGATCAGGGCTGCCAAAGAACTGGAAGCTGATGGAACCATAACCCTTGGTAAAGGAAAAGATGATGTCCTTGTCTGATATTGAAAAAGATGAGTTCAAGCCTATAGATATAGGAACCCTTGATTCATTTGATGATGAGCTTTCTCAAAAATCAGATGAAGTCAAACCTGATTTGGAGCGGTTCAAAATGTTGTTTGATCCTGCAGAACTTAAAGGAGAAGAACCAATCTCCTTTGAGCAATTGTATACCTTTGATAAGGGCGTTAAAGACGAGCCCTTCGAACCTTTGATTAAGAGAACAGCTAAAGATCTTCGCCCTAGGCACCCAGGGGAGGGGGACCTTCCGGAAACCACGGATTTAAAAAAGATCGAACAAGAGGCTCCCCCTGAAATTTCCATGGAAGAGCAGGCATTTGAGCAAGGGCATAAAAAGGGCTTTGACCAGGGATTGATTGAAGGTGAGGAAAAGGGCAAAATCCAGGGATATGATGAGGGGTTTCAAAAAGGAGAGTCGGAAGGGTTTAAAAAAGGGGAGTTGGAAGGAGGGGTAAAAGGAGAAGCCGATGGATTTGATAAAGGTTATCAGGAGGGTCGTAAGAAAGCCGAAGGCGAAATTCAAAAAGAAACGGTCCAGATTCTTGACCCTTTGAAGGATGCCCTGGATACAGCAGATCATCTATTGGACACCCTGGTTGAAAAATATGAAGTCCAGATTTTGTCATTGGTCTCTAAAATTTCCCAAAAGGCCGTCATGGCAAGCGTGAAGGTGGATGATGAAATTGTAAGGAATACTATTCTGGATGCCCTGAAAAGTCTTGTAGCCCCGGAAGAAATAATATTAAATGTTTCAGCGGAAGATTATGAGTATATTGAAATGGTCAAGGATGAGTTTTTTGAGGCTGTTGAGTCGTTGAAGCATGTGGCGGTTAAATCTGACCCCTTGATAACTAAGGGGGGATGCAAGATTGAAACGGCAACGGCTTCTATTTCAACTGATCCTGACTCAAAACTTGATGCCATCTATGATGCCGTTAAAAATGCAGGTTTGTCATGAAGGGAAAAACCCTGAAAGAGATCGATTTCCAAAAGTATTTTGAGGCGGTGGATAACGCAAAAACAGTGCAGCCCGAAGGCCGGATTACTCAAGTTGTGGGGCTTATTGCAGAAGGGGATAGCCTGGGGTTGGGAATTGGTGGAATTTGCAGTATTGTAAACAATCAGGGTGAGCAAATAAAGGCTGAGGTGGTGGGGTTTAAACAGGAAAAAGCGTTGCTTATGCCCTATGGAGATATCCGGGGGATAAGCCTTGGCAGCCGGATTATCCCGGTGGCAGCTTCCCCAATGGTTGGGGTGTCGGATCTGTTGTTGGGCAGAGTCATCGATGGCATGGGAAATCCCATTGATGGGAAGGGCAGTATTAAGGCCACTGACCAATATCATCTTTATGGGAAACCCATTGGCCCCATGGAGCGAAAACCCATTAAAGAACCCCTGGATGTGGGGGTGGCGGCTATTAATAGTATGATTACCCTGGGAAAAGGCCAGCGGGTGGCCATCATGGCCGGTTCCGGTGTGGGTAAGAGTGTGCTTATGGGTATGATGACCAAGCATACCAGTGCAGATGTGGTGGTCATAGGTCTTGTGGGAGAACGTGGGCGTGAGGTAAAGGATTTTGTCAATGAAACCTTGCAAGAAGAGGGATTAAAACGGGCAGTGGTTGTGGCTGCCACCTCGGATATGCCGCCGTTGACACGTATTCGGGGGGCCTATCTGGCTACCACCATTGCAGAGTATTTCAGGGACCAGGGAAAAGATGTTCTGCTCATGGTGGATTCCATCACCCGGTTTGCCATGTCATCCAGGGATGTGGGGCTGGCAGCCGGTGAGCCGCCTACAACCCGGGGGTATACCCCTTCCTTTTTTGTTCAGATTCCGATATTGCTTGAACGGGCCGGGAATCTGGAGAGTGGCGGATCCATCACAGGGATATATACAGTACTTGTGGAGGGGGATGATATGAATGATCCCGTGGGGGATACAGTTCGTTCCATCGTGGATGGTCACATCGTTTTGTCCAGGGATCTGGCTAATCGAGGACATTATCCGGCCATTGATGTTATGGCAAGTGTGTCAAGGGTAATGCGGGATGTCAGTGAACGTGAGCATATCGCCCTGAGGGAGAAAGCCGTGACTATAATGGCATCCTATAAGAGTGTGGAGGATATGATCACCATTGGTGCCTATGTAGATGGATCTGATCCCCTGGTTGACCAGGCCAAAAAGCTTATGCCGAGAATCAATCGGTTTTTGCGTCAGAATATGGATCAAAAAGTTGCCCATAAAGCCAGTGTGAATGGACTAAAAAAGGCATTGGAGATAAAAAAATAATATACGATTATGAAGCGTTTTGAGTTTAAACTGCAAGCCTTGCTGAATTTTAGAAAACACCTTGAGCGGGTGGCCCAGCAGGATATGGCCAAGACGGTAATGGAATTGGCGGCCTGTGAAAAACAGATTGACTCCCTTCAAACTACCCATGTTCAATCGGCCCTGCGATTGGAAAAAATTGTGGAAAAAGGGGTGGTGGCAGAGGAATTTGCGCAGCACCAGGGTTATTTGAGAGCATTGGTGGATATGACCGCCCAGGAAAAACACAGGAAGATTCAATTGGGGAAGGTTCTTGGTCAAAAACGTCTCGCACTGAAAAAAAGAACTATTGACAAAAAGGCCATGGAACGGTTACGGGAAAGTCAAGCAAAGGAATATAATCATAAATTGCTTGCGGCGGAACAAAAAGAGCTGGATGAGATTTCATCCTTAAAAAAAGCAAGGGAAATTGCCAATGACACTAAATAAAAAAATGATTCTCGTTCTCGCCCTTTGTCTTTTATTTTCCGGCCTGGGGGACAAAAATGTTTTTGATCTGTTTACCAACAAGGCCTTTGGCGAAGAAGAGGAGAAAAAGACCGAAACGGACCCGGCAAAAGGAGATGGTGAAACACCTTGTCCCGAATGCCCTGAGTGTCCCGATACAGCCATGGTTGTTTTAAGGGGACTTGAAGATAAAAAAATTTTGATTGAGAAGAATAAAAAAGAACTCGATCAGGAGAAAAAAGAGTTGGCAAGATATGAAGAACAAATTGATGAAAAGTTGTCTGCTCTGGCAAACTTAAAAAAACAGATAAATGATGACATGGCTTTGCTTGAGGAAAAAAAAACCAGGGCACAGTTGCAAAAAGAGGCTGTATACGAAGCAAAACTTGCAAGACTTGTGAAGATGTATGCCGGTATGAAGCCCAAAAACGCAGCCTTGATTGTTGATCAGATGACCCTGGACGTTGCCCAGGAGATTTTTCTGCGGATGCGTGAAGCATCCGCAGCCCAGATTCTGGCCTATGTTGATTCGGCAAAAGCTGCTAAAATCAGTGAACGTCTGGCCTTTAAGCAAAAACAATTTTAATCGATGATAAATTATTCGGGTGTCAGGCATCGATAAAATAACAGTTACCAACTTTAAAAAAAAGTTTAATATCGTTTATTCCACATCTATCCAGCCATGATGCTTATCTGTTGTCAGTATGGTTCCATCGAAATATAGTTTTCCTTTAACTTGGATTTTTGATTGTCCCATGGCAAAACCCGCTGGAAAAGCAGCTGTAAAATTTGAAGAATATGTTCCTGTGCCAACCGATAGGAAAATTTCCTTTCCTATAAGAAATTTCACCCCATTGCCATCAAATACATGATATTTTATGACCAGCTTATAGGTGTCGGCATTACATCCGGCAATGGTGACGGCGCTGTTTGTCGTCAGATTATCTGTTATCATAAAATCAACATTAAAAATTCCGGAACTATCTTCACTCCAGACTTGCATGACATTCACGACCGGTTCGCAATCGGGGTCTGCATCCCTGACAAGCCAGGCTCTATTGTTACCCGTTTTACTTGCTATATATATCGTTGGTGATAATAACCTTGCAGTATAGGCAAGGTGGGGAGAGCCGGGAAGGGTGGTAGAGGACCAAACATCATACCCCCAGGAAATCGGAACAAACAGATGATCTGCCGGCAGGCTCGGATTATATTGGGAAAAATCATGTAAACTTGCCAATTCACGGCGATTTGGAACACGCCAGTCATCGTAATCGGCAGTATATTCACTACAGGAATAAGATCCGGGATTTGTATTAAAATCCTGGGTCAAAGTAAAGGTATTCATCCAATTTTGAGGACCAAGGCATTCAATGTCTTTTAACCACAGCAAGCCGGTTAACTCATCTTTTATGGTGCCCTCTCCCATGTCGGTAAATCTTGGGACCGGCCAGGCTGCTCCTGTTTGCAACTCACCATCCTGGCCAGTTCCTGCACAACTTATCACCGTGCCTGTCGCGTCATAACAGGTTTGCTGGCCTGTACGATGCAAGACGGAGGGGCCATTACTGATACCTCGTACCATAATAAGGTTCATCTCCATGGTTGCTTTATCCTGGGCAGTCTGGATGCCGCTGCCGGTGGCTATTGCCAATGCATCTGTTTCCTGTCCGGGCTGAACCCGGGTTGTTGAAGACCAATATATAAAACTAATGAAACCTGTAAATCCCTGTGTATTTAACCATGCGGAGAAATCAATCTCTTCATGATTGATCAAACTTTCCAATTCAATTAAGTTTGGCAGTCGCCAGTCGGTGTATCCTGCATGGTGCGGCGGGTACACCCCATTATTAAGATCTTTTACAAAGTCCAGAGCCTCCTGCCAGATCAATCTCCCATCAGTACTGGCTCCGGCTGTCTGGGCAAGATTAGCATTTTGCATCCACACTAACCCTGTAAGGGCGTCTGTAAGGGTGCCATCGCCATTGTCAGTAAAACGGTTGACAGGCCAGACAACCCCTGCCTGAATGTCTCCGTCCTGCCCTGTATTGGCACAGGAGATAACAGCCCCTGTTTCGTCATAACATGTTGTCTGCCCTGTTTGGGGGATTGAAATAGCGTAAACCATTGATGCCTGAAAAAATACTGAAATAATCACCAAGATTTTAATTAATGGGATTTTAATTAAAAAATTCATAATTTTACCTCCGGTTTAAAAATGGTTGATACGTGTTCGACCTTTGATTCAACACAAAGTAGATGGACCAAGAAACAAGCGATTGTGTTCAAGTAATTTGATTTTTAATCCTGAAACAAAAGAGAGCTGAAAAAATTGTCACATATTAAATGGTGCCTGACACCCTAAAAAAAAGTTTTGAAGGTAGAGGTACAACGACTCTGATTCTATTGATAAAAGAAGTGGAAACTTAGGATAGAAATGAACAGAAAATAAAGGCCGTGTGTCTAAAAAAATATCAGAAGAATAATGGTAAAGCAATTGAAAAAAAAATGATCATGGAATGATTGCGTCGGGCCGGGGTGTATGAACTGTCAATACATGGGATTTTCCTGGGTGTTGGGGAGCATGTGCTGTTTTTTTCTTGCCATGCCCCTTGCATGGGTAGTTGCAGGATCAGCAGGGCTTGGCTATCCTGCAACTGTCCAACTTTAAAAAAAGTTTAATATTGTTTATTCCACATCTATCCAGCCATGATGCTTATCTGTTGTCAGTATGGTTCCATCGAAATATAGTTTCCCTTTAACTTGGATTTTTGATTGTCCCACGGCAAAATCCGCTGGAAAAGCAGCTGTGAAATTTGAAGAATATGTTTCCATGCCAACCGATGGAAAAACTTGCTTTCCCAGATAATATTTCACTCCATTGGCATCAAATACCTGATACTTTATGACCAGCTTATAGGTATTTGCATCACATCCGGCAATGGTGACGGCGCTGTTTGTCGTCAGATTATCCGTCGTAGTAAAATCAACATTAAAAACCCCGGAATTATCTTCACTCCAGACCTGCATGACTTTTACGGCCGGTTCGCAATCGGGACCTGCATCTCTTACGAGCCACACCCGTCCTTCCCATGGTTTATATAAAATCATTGAAGTTGGTTCCATCAAATAGGTTCCAAATGTATACAGGCTATTATCGGCAAAGTTACTATATGAGTAAATTAGGTATCCCATTGCAGACACGATAAACAGATGATCTGCCGGGAATCCCGGGCCAGCCTGGGAAAAATCATACAAGCTTGATAATTCGCGGATGTTTGGGATCCGCCAGTCATTGTGTGTTGCAGTATAATCCATGCAGGGATAATTTCCGGGATTCGTATTAAAATCATTTTTTATTATGAACATATCATTCCAAATCTGAAGATCAAGGCACTCTCCGTCTTTTAACCAGATCAAGCCGGTTAACTCATCTTTTATTGTGCCGTTTCCCATATCTATAAACCTGGGGATCGGCCAGGTTGCCCCTGTTTGCCACTCCCCATCCTGGCCTGTTCCTGCACAACTGATCACAGTACCGCTTTCATCATAACAGGTTTGCTGGCCGGTTCGGTTCACCTGGGCAGGACCGTCACTGACACCGCGAACAACAATAAGGTTGAACAGCTGATCTTTATCCTGGGCTGTCTGCGTGCCGTTCCACATAACAATACCCCACGTTTCATCCAATTGTCCGGGATAAACTCTAGTTGTAGATGACCAATAAATATCGGATTTTAAATCCATAAACCCATTGGCATTTAACCACGAAAAAGATGGAGCCTCCTCATAATTGATCAGACTTTCCATCTCGTTGTAATTGGGCAGCCGCCAGTCTGTGTATCCTGCGTTATATGGCGGGTACATCCCACTATTGAGGTCTTTCACAAAGTCCAGGGCCTGTTGCCATGTCAGTTTTCCGGCTGGACTTGCTCCTGTGGCCTGTAAAAGATTGCCGTTTTGCATCCACATCAACCCTGTAAGTCCGTCTGTAAGGGTGCCGTCGCCATTGTCAGCAAAATGGTTGGCGGGCCAGACAACCCCCGCCTGAATGTCTCCGTCCTGCCCTGTGTTTGTACAGGAGATAACAGCCCCTGTCTCGTCATAACATGTTGTCTGCCCTGTTTGGGGGATTGAAATAGCGTAAACCATTGATGCCTGGAAAAATACTGGTGCCTGGAAAAATAATGATGCCTGAAAAAATACTGAAAGAATCACCAGGATTTTAATTAATGGGATTTTAATTAAAAAATTCATAATTTTACCTCCGGTTTAAAAATGGTTGATACGTGTTCGACCTTTGATTCAACACAAAGTAGATGGGCCAAGAAACAAGCGATTGTGTTCGAGTAATTTGATTTTCAATCTTGAAACAAAAGAGATCTCGAAAAATTGTCACATATAAAATGGTGCCTGACACCCTAAAAAAAGTCATAGAGGAAGAAGGACAACGACTCTTGATTCCATTGATAAAAGAAGTGGAAACTTAGGATAGAAATGAACAAAAAAATAAAGGTCGTGTGTCTAAAAAAATATCAGAAGAATAATGGTAAAGCAATTGAAAAAAAAATCCCGGGTAATGTTTAAGGTTTTCGTCTTAAACATTACCTCTGGGATGGTTTTTCTTTATTGAGCTATAGTTGTGAACTGATAACTATGGGACCATGATCCTATGAATACACGGTCTGCATCGACGGGTCCTACCCTCCAATAATATGTCGTGTCGGGGTCACAGGTTATATTGACGCCTGTACCTGCAACATAACCGGAAAATTTAAATTGAGTATATTCGGGATCGGTTGCTATTTGTAAGGCAAACTCTGCTGCTCCAGGAAAACCCCAGGAAAGATTCACCGGATTTTTTACCAAGGCTCCAAAATCGGGTGCAAAAATCAGTGCATGGGTGAGGGGGTTTTGGTAAACAAAGGTTTGGGGCTTGGAAAATACAGGATCGGTAAAAGCCGATTCAATGGCCACCCTCCAAAAAAATTGATTCCCCTGGGTAAATCCCGAAAGGGAAATGTCCGTTTCCCTTCCCTTTCTTGAAAAGGGCTGGAGAAAACCGGGATTATTTGCCAATTGGAATATATAGGTTGAATCCTCCCCTGTTTTTTCCCAATTGAAAAGAACGGATGGTCCCTGGTCAACCTGATAATTTATCGGGGAAATTGGTAGGGGGACAAATTCTCTGATATTGGCTGTGTGTTGAAAATTGCGGCCTATGGTTGGCCAGGGCGAATCCGTGGCAAGGGTGTTTCCATCTCCGTTTATGGCAATTACATAGTACCGTCCTCCGGTGCTGTATTGGACGGTGTAGATGGTGCCGTCGGAACCTATTACCGGGGCTGATATGGCGGCGCTTTCTATGTCGCAGGACCATTTGAGATGTCCACCCTGGCTGACTGCATATAGGTTATGATCCCAGGAGGAAAAATATATGGTGCCATCGGAGGCGATGGTGGGGGTGGAATATACCTTCCTGCCTGTTTGAAATTTCCATTTTATTGTTCCGTCGGGGTTAACGGCATATAAATTATGGTCCTTGGAGCCTATATATATGGTGCCCTGGGAGTCTATAACCGGGGAGGTGGTGCTGTAAGAGTCATTG
Source organism: Desulfobacteraceae bacterium (assembly GCA_024226935.1). Classification (GTDB taxonomy): domain Bacteria; phylum Desulfobacterota; class Desulfobacteria; order Desulfobacterales; family Desulfobacteraceae; genus NBML01. The sequence goes on along the minus strand of JAAELK010000152.1, from coordinate 98,887 downwards.
GTAAAAGTCTGCCATTTTATGGAGCCATCTTCGGGATTGATGGCCAATAATCCTTTGTAGCCCCCGGCGTAAATGATGCCGTCAACGCCAATGGCCAGGTTTTTGGTTATAACAGACAAATTTTCTTCTTGGGCGATCCATTTAGTGGAACCATCTGGATTTAAAGCATGGAGGAGCTGACCTTCTCCTACCTTGTTAATCATAATATAAATTGTCCCATCCGGGCCGATGGCAGGAGAAGTTTTTATATAATATACATCAGATATGGTGTAGGTCCATTTTTCTGAACCGTCGGGATTGACGGCATAAACCATGCCTGTTCCATCGTTGTCATTAGAGCTGCCGGCTGCAAAATAAATTGTCCCGTCGGAATCCAGGGCCATATCGGTCAAGTTATCGCTGCAAGTTGGAAACTCCCAGTCTTTTTTGCCGGAGGGATCAAGGGCATACATCTTTTTAGCATAGCTGCGCAGGTAAATTGTGCCGTCGGGGGCTATTGTCGGTGTTCCACGAAACTGCCAGGACTCATCCAATACCCATTTTATGGTACCATTGGCATTGAGGGCATTAAGATTGGTTCTCTGCGGACCTCCCGGATAATTTGTGACAACATAGATGGTTTCATCCGACCCCAGGGCAAGGGAATAAGATGCTTCGCCCCAGACCTTAGTTTTCCACTTTATTGTATTTGCCAAAACCGGCATTGTCCCAAGGATAATGGTCATAAACAAAATTATCGAGATATAATTACCCCCTGGTTTTTTAAATGCTCCCATAAATGATTTTTTCATTTTGAACTCCTTTTTCATGAATTTGATAATTAAGAGTGATTGTTAGCAAACAAGAACATGGTTTAGTCTTTGTAAACAATGATGTCAAGATGATTTGTCTCCATTAAATTCCCCCTCCCCCAATAAAAAAATAATTAGGTAATATTTTCCCATACCCCCCTTGAGCCAAGGAAATATATTCCAATTTTTTTTGTCAATTCTTCCTGTGGAAAAAAAGATTTTTAAAATAAGATGCTGATTTTAAAGGTTAATTTTGATTTTATCCTGTTTGGCACAATCATTGCTCCTTTGTCTTATAAATAAAATTTTAAAAAGGTGTCCCATGAATTTGATCTTTACCGACATAAACAATGCATTTTCGAATCTTACCCAGGCAGATTCACAGGCTGTGGGACTCGGTACATTTAATAATTCAAAAAAATCACAATCTTTATTTGCCGATAATCTCAACCATGTGATCAAAGAGGCAAGGACAGCCAGAGCCTCTTTTTCCTCCGGGTCAATTGCCCCGGGAAAAGCCTCCTTTGATAAATCGATTGTTGCCGTCAAAAATGCTTTTGGTAAACTGCAAAATGTGGATGAAGCAAAAACTTTCTTTTTGGATGAAGTGGATCAGGAGCAGGGGTTGGAGTTTCTTTCAAAATTGCAGGCTTTGTTTTTATCCCTGTCCGGCGGAGATTTGAAAAATATCACCATCGATGCCACGGGCCTGGATTTTCTCAAAGAGATACTCTTAAAGAATGGATTCGGCCGGGAAGGGGTGGAAGAATTGATGGCAAAATTTTCCGATGAAACCCAGGATGGAGATCTGGGCCTTGATGAGATAATGGGCAGCCTTTTTGATCTTTCCACCGATATTTCCGATGAAACCCCGGTGGAAGAAGCCCTTATTGACACCTCCGCTCTTCCTTTTTTGACCTCTATTTTAAACTCTCTGGGCCTTCCCAGGGAGAAGGTTGACCAGATTTTATCCCAGGCTTCCAGGGGACAGAACGGAATCAGCCTTGATGTGGTCATCGATCATCTAAGGCCCATTGAAATCCAATCTCTTCATTCGGGTCAGCCCTTTCAAACCCGGGAAGGGGATACCTCGTTTCCAATGCTCCTCGAACAATTGGGGCTTGTGCTGCCTGAAAATACGGCATCACAACCCAGTTTGAGTGATCTTATAGCCTCCCTTGTGACCCACAAGGAAAAAATTCTGGCCTCGGGAAAGTCAACGCAAGATCTTTCGAGCAAGGGGTCCACTAACCAGGCGGATGGTGGGGGTAACAAATCTTCCAACACCTTGATCGATTCACTTTTTAAACATCTTGAGATTCAATCTGCCAAGACCGATGGGGCGCAATTTTCCAAGGATCAGATCGAGGATCAGTTCGAAAATGATCTATTGATTCCAGATAAGTTTAAACCAAACAAAAAAGGTTTGTTTTCCAAGGATCAAGGGGAACCTCTTGTAAAACAAGACCAGGCTTTCAAGGAAATTAATTCCATCTTGTCGGGAAAATCGGATTTGCCTGGAGACACCGGTTCCAAATTGAAAGACGGGGAAGAAGGCACAAAATTTTTAAAGCCGGATACTGCCAGGGGAGGGGAGAGTTCTTCTTTAGCAGCATCCGAGGTTAAAACAGGATCCCCCGGGGATGTCTTGAAAACAAAATCAACTTTCAAGGAGCTGCCCACCTATGTGACAAAGCAGGTGGGTAAAAGCATCGTCCGGGCCATAAACCAGGGTGAAAACACCTTGAAGATTCAGTTAAAACCTGCGGAATTAGGTCGCCTTCAATTGACCATCAATAATGAGGGTAACAGTATGAAGGTCAGTATTGCCGCGGAAAACCCGGCCGCTAAAGATATTTTAATCGCCAATGTGAATGAGCTTAAGATCGTCCTGGCAAATGCCGGTATCAGTCTGGATAAATTTGATGTGGAAATGAATAGTGAGTTTAAGCAATCCTATGCCGATGCAAAAAATCAATCGGGTAATTCAAATGGAAAAAATCGGAACGGGAAAAAAATATTTGATTCAATTAATGCAGAAGGAATAAATGGCCCCGGCGGTAATTTAGCCGATGAGATCCAGGATGGATCATACCATTTTGTTGCATAAAGGAGAAGTATCATGACTATTTCATCAACGGGAAATGCATCAATCGATTCGATCAGAGATGCCTATAAGTCGGAAGCAGACAAAGCAGGAGAAACATCCGATGCCCTTGGTAAGGATGATTTTTTGACCATGCTGGTGGCCCAGCTTGAGAATCAGGATCCTTTAAATCCCATGGATGGTACGGATTTTTCCGCCCAACTTGCCCAGTTTTCCCAATTGGAACAATTGATGAATTTGAATGCTTCCATGACAACATTGGCCTCATCTTTTTCCACCGAGTCCCAAAAAGATATGATGTCCTATATAGGTAAGCAGGTTTCGGGTAATGTCGATTCCATGCAGGTGGAAAATGGGGGGGTCTCCGGTGGATTTTTCAGCCTGGCCCAAAACGCAGATATCATTGTCAATATCAGCGACAGTTCCGGGAAAACCATTAAGACCCTTTATCAGGGGGGAAAACCTCCCGGTGCCCATCTTATCGAATGGGACGGTACCGATGCCGATGGTGATGCTGTGGTCGACGGAACTTATAAGTATTCGGTTCTTGCAAATACTGGTTCCGGATACCAGGAAATGCCCACCTCGGTTACAGGGGTAGTTGATGGCATTGCCTATAGTAATGAAATACCCTATCTTGTGGTCCAGGGTATATTGCTTGATCCCGATTCCTTAACTTCGGTATCCGATGTTGATGGTAGCGGTTTACCCCAGGATTCAATATTGAGCTATCTTGGCAAGACCATCAGTTCCAATCAACCAATTATCAGTGTTAAAGACGGGGTGGTATCAGGGGAAGATCTTAAATTTGATCTCAAAGAAAATGAAGCCGCCACCATAAGAATCTATGATCCCTGGGATAATCTGGTCCAGACAATAGTAGTTAACGATGCCGTTGAGGGTGAAAATCTGGAAAATTGGAATGCCGTGGGCAGCGATGGCCACGGGGTGCCGGAAGGGTTGTATTATTACACGGTTGAAACAGGGTCGGGAACGGGAACAATCTCTGTTTCCGAAGAGGTTTCAGGAATTGAGTATGCCAATGGAAGCCAATACCTTGTGCTCAAGGATAGCGGCAGGCTGGTGGCTATTTCTTCCATCACCGCAATTAATTAAACATCATAATGTTTTAAGTTTCATATAAGTTAAGGAGGGGGATATGTCTTTATCAAGTTCACTATTTACAGGAACCAGCGGTTTGAAAAATATGGGCAATGCACTGCAGGTTGTGGGTAATAATATTGCCAATTTGAACACGGTTGGGTTTAAAAAAGGCAGAGCAACCTTTGCAGATACCTTGTATGAGAGTGTAGCAACCCAGGGCGGTACCGACCAGATGGGTCGTGGTATGGCCGTGGGCGATGTTTCACAAAATTTTTCCCAGGGTTCCTTTGAATCCACGGGAAATACCACCGATCTTTCCATCGGCGGGGATGGTTTTTTTGTCATGCGCCAGAGCGGTACTGAAAATTCATATTATACCAGGGCGGGAAATTTTTTCTTCAATAAAGACGGAGAACTTGTAAATCCCGAAGGTTATATCGTCCAGGGGTGGGCATTGGATGAGGACACAGGAGATGATACAGGCTCCATTGGCGATATTGTCCTGAGCGCCTTTACAAATTCCCCCAAAAAAACAAGCCAGGTGACGGCCATCACCAGACTGGATGCCGATGCCATCAGTAATACAGCTGTCCTGGCCAATGAATGGGATTCCGGGGAGGATACCTATATTGGTTCTGCAAACTATGAATACCAGACTGTTATCAAGGCCTATGATTCTTTGGGAAGCACCCATGATGTTACCATCTATTATGATAAAAAATCGGGTACAGAGTGGGATTATATTGTGACCTGCAACCCCGGCGAAGACCAGCGAAATCTGCTACAAAATACCGGTTCTTTGGGGCTTCTTGCCAAGGGCAATATCACCTTCAGTCAAAGTGGCGGGGATATCATGGATTTGACCATGCAAAAACTTACGGGTTTGCTGGGTAATTTTAATGCAGACGGGGTGAATGATGTTGATGACGTTGAATACTTTATTGACGATTATGATGCCTTTGGTCTGGACGGCTACGGCTTTGAGTTTGAGTATGACGGAACCTCCTGGGATTTTGTGGATGGGTATATACCGGATAATTACAGCGGGGCATCGATTGTTTATTCCGACTCCACCAACATTCACATAGCCTTGTCATCGGATACCGATCCCGATATTAAAATACAATTGGTCAATTCTGCCTCGGCAAACGATACCCTGGGGTTTGATATTAATAAGACCGCAGATCTCCATGTCCAGGGAATTGGCTTGCCCAAAGCTAGCTTTGGCGACTTGCAAACTTCTACATTGGAGGATTATACCATCAATGATGCAAGCGTGATGACCCACGACAGTGATGGAGTTGGTATCGCCTGGCATTCGGTGGATGAAACCTGGTATTGGAGCAATCCCGACAGGGCCAACTCCGCCGCTACCCTGTTGAGCAGTATTACACTACAGGGAAGTTCCCAGGCGGCCACAGCCTTTGTAAGCGTAACCACTGCCAGTGTTATGGATATGGTATCCGACGATGTTACTTTGAGGGTGGACTATAGAACCAGCGAATGGGATTGGAACATGCCCATGAAAACAGATGATTTTACCAGCGATTATTCTAATTTTTCCACTTCGGTTGATCCCACCCTTACCCTTATTGAGCCCCCCGGAAGCCAGGGGGCTGTGGCATCAACCAATGGCTTGGGATCGACCACCTGGGTTTCCTTGTCTTGGGATGGATCAGCCTGGACTCCTTCTTCCGGTGGCGGGGAGACCTTGATAAACATCGATACGGTAAACAGTGATAAGACCCAAGTTCAGTTTGATATCTGGGAGGGCGATGGGTCCGTCTTACCTTCCAGCGGATTATCCACCTTTGTGTACAATTTTGATGCATTGTCGACAGCTGGAGGCACTTCCGAGACCATTACATTTAAAATTGATCCTACTCCTCCTGCGGAATATCCCGATGCCGTGCTTTCCACTGTGGGATCCACCACATCGGGTATAGGCATCGATTTTGATGACGATTCCGCCGTGGATATACAGATGAAAACTTCGGCAGGCGGTGGTATAACCGGACTTGCAAGCAATGGCGGGCTTACCATGATTTTTGATATTGACCCCGATGTGCCCCCGGAAAATTATGACGATGCAACACTAAAAGGAGATAGCTCCCAGGCGGTTATCGACCTTGACGGTTCCGGGGGAGCCTCCGATGATGATGATATAGTCTTTGATTTTAGTGTGGACCTGTTAGGCGGTGCCAGTGCTGATCCCTATGACTACAAGGTTACAATCGAGTTTGATATAGATGGGTCCACGGCCTGGACCAATATTGCCACTTCTGATATGACTTCCGACGGATATTTTGCCTTTGCTGCAGATTTTCTGGGGGGAGAGTTTGGCACCACGGAACAGGATATTGAACTCAATATCGGGACCATCTATGATGGTAGTAATTTTGTCAACGATTCTTTGTCCAGCATTGCTGTTGCCGGCTCTTCTTCAACGCTTTTCCAGGAGGCGGACGGATATTCCGCAGGAGATCTCCAGGGGGTTGATGTGGGGTCCGACGGCATAATGACAGGTATCTATTCCAACGGGCAGTTGATTCCGCTTTTCAGGGTCGGCCTTGCCAAGTTTTTGAACAATTACGGATTGACCAACGAGGGGGGGAACCTTTTTGCAGAAACCCTTGCCAGTGGTTCCGCCATTACAAATAAACCAGGAGAAAACGGTCTTGGAACCCTGTCACCCAACTCCCTTGAAATGTCAAATGTTGATATCTCAGAAGAGTTTGTTTCCCTTATTGTCAACCAGAGAGGATTCCAGGCAAACTCCAAAACAATTACCACCATTGATGATATGATGTCCACGGTTATCCAGATGAAACGATAGATTATAATTGCTGCTGTCCCATGGGGGCAGCAGCAATCGTTTTTGAAAAAATCACCATGATTCTCCCGCCCGGGATGGTCAAAATTATGACGCTTTTTGATTTTATCTGACACTTTTTTTAAAAAAACCAAGAACAGATGGCTTGTGCCGCCTTTCCCTGGTTTTTTTCTTTCCATAAAATATTTTGCAAATTTTCCAGGCACACCCTATAATCATTATCAAATCCTGAATTCTTACCAGGGGATTTGACAAAACAAGATTCGGCTTGGCATAAAGATTGCCTTTCTATGGATTGAGCATGTATTTAAGTTTAGATCACCAACTGTAAAAGAGTGGGAGATATTTTGACTGAAAATCTGCTGGATGATATGGAAGAAGAGATGGAAGATGAATCTTTGGGTGAAGCATCCCTGGATGAAGCTCCTCTGGATGAAGCGACTTCGGATGGACAATCCAAGGATGGGGTTGAATCCCAGGAATCATCGGGAAAAAAATCCTTTGCCGAGGGGCTTGGGGGTCTTAAAAAACTTCTGGGTGCCAAGAAAAAACTGGTTTTAATTTCAGGGATCATACTTTTTTTTGTTGTCATACTTGGGGTGGTCGGATCTCTTTTTTTTGGAGGATCGCCTGAAGATTCTAATGTTTCCAATGATATTTCTGTCACACAAGCCGCCAGGGTTTCCGGTGGATCGGTTAAAACCGATATTATAACGACCATTGTCTTTGAAAATATTATTGAGCTTGAACCCTTTGAACGTATTCGTTTGAAATCAAATTCGGTCATGGGGCTTGTCAGTCTCGATCTTTCCATGGAATTAATTGATCTTAGTTATAAAGAACAGGTGGTTTCAATGCAGGAAAAAATCCGCAAAATTATCATTGGGCAGGTCCGGGAAATGAGATGGCTTGAGTTGAGAAATCCCGAGGGCAAGATCCACTTGAAATATGAACTGCTCAAAAAGTTTAATGCTCTTTTTCCCAAGGTTATGGTTCGAGATATTTATTTTACAAATCTAATAATGCAGCGATGATGCCATGAGTGAAATTCTATCCCAGGATGAAGTTGACAGTCTGTTAGACGGTCTGGATTCAGGCGAGGTTGAAACAGAAAAAGAACCGGAAATCCCGGAGTCCGCCGGGGGTATTGTTGCCTATGATTTCACAAGTCAGGATAAGGTGGTCAGGGCGAGAATGCCCACCTTTGATGTGATCAATGAACGACTTTCAAGGGAAGTTCGCGCCACCTTGTCTTCTTTGTTGCAGACCAATGTGGATGTCAGTGCCAATCCCTTTGATACTTTGAAATTTTCAGAGTTTGTGAGAAGTCTTCCCGTGCCCACAAGTCTCCACGTTTTCAGGATGGAACCTTTAAGGGGACATGGATTGATAGTCTTTGAAAGCCAGCTGGTTTATAATTTGATAGACACTTTTTTCGGCGGGGAGGCCCTTGGAAAAGCCCGGGTGGAAGGAAGGGAATTTACCAGGATAGAAGAGGTGATGATTCAAAAGGCCGTGGTTGCGGTATTGAAAAATATAGAAGCTTCCTGGGCCCCCATAGAACCTGTAAAGGCATCTCTTATCAGGTCGGAAATGAATCCCCAGTTTACTGCCATCGTACTGCCCACAGATCTTGTTATTGTTACCCGTTTTGAAATTGAGCTGGAACAGGCAGCAGGAAATCTGGTGGTTTGCTATCCCTATTCAATGATTGAGCCCATGCGTAATAAATTGTCCTCGGGGGTTCAGGCGGAAATTGAGGAGGTCGATACCAATTGGCGCAGGATGATCAAGGAAGTCATACTCAAGTCCGAAGTGACCCTTAAAATTCAGTTGGGCAAGACCGAGGTAACAGGTGAAAAAGTGCTTTATATGCAAGAAGGGGATGTGATTCAATTGGACAATGATGCCTCTGATCCTTTGTTTTGCTTTGTGGACGGGTCGGAAAAATTGACCGGGTACATAGGTGTTCAAAGGGGATTTCAGGCATTTAAAATAGAAGAAACAATAATAACAGATTGTGAGAGTTAATCATGGCTGATGAAAATGAGACCACAGAAGAGTCCGAGGAAATTATCGAGAAAAATGAAGAGCAGGAAGCAAGGGAGTTGGATTTTATTTTAGATATTCCCCTGGAGCTTTCCGTCGAACTTGGTAAAACCAGGATGCTTGTCAATGATCTTCTTCAATTGGGGCAGGGTTCTATCATCGAGCTCAATAAGCTGGCAGGAGAGCCCCTGGAGGTTTATATCAATCGCAAACTCATTGCCAGAGGAGAAGTTGTGGTGGTCAATGAAAAGTTCGGTGTCAGGCTCACCGATGTGATCACCCCCATAGACAGGGTTAAATCCCTGGCGGCTGAGGAAACTTGAGTACTGACTCAGATATATGGTTTGCCTTTGCAAGAACCTTCGGTGTTTTGTTCATGGTTTTGGCATTGCTCCTCCTTGTCTTTTACCTGCTCCGACGGTTTCTGGCCGTAAGGGCAGGGAGCGCCGGTCGGGATTTCATAAAGGTTTTAACTGTACATCATCTGTCACCAAAGGAAAAACTGGTTCTGGTGAATGTCCTGGAGGAAACCATCCTCATCGGTGTCACCCCCAATCAGATTTCAAAGATTGCGGTCATGGAAAAAAAGGTTGATCTATCTTTGGGATCCAGGGGGAAGATATCCAAAGAAACGGATTCCAGGTTTTCAGATTTTTTGAGCCGGACACTGAACCTGTCTTCTTTCGGATCAAAAGAAAATATCCAGGACGCAAAGAAGGTGCGAGATGTCTGAAAAAAATTTAATTGATAAAATTTTCAAGCTGTGTTTTCTTGGCTTTTTTTTATTGATTTTTGCCCGGGGGACTGCTCTTGCTATCACCTTTCCCATCCCTTCCCTGGAATTGAATGTGACAACGGCCACCCAGCCGGAAGAAGTTGCCGTCGTATTGGAAATCATTGCTCTTTTGACCCTGATCGCCCTGGCCCCGGCCATCCTGATTTTAATGACTCCTTTCACAAGGCTTGTGGTGGTATTTCATTTGCTGCGCCAGGCCCTGGGTACCCAGTCCAGCCCCCCCAATCAAGTGATCGTGGGACTTGCTCTTTTCATGACTTTTTTTATCATCAAACCCGTTGCCCTGGATGTGTATAACCAGTCCTTAAATCCCTATCTTGAGCGAAAGATTTCCTACGAGACCGCTTTTGAAGAGGCACAAAAACCCATCCGCAAATTTTTGCTTCGCAATACCAGGGAAAAAGATATTGCCCTGTTTCTCAAGGAAGCAGAGATGAAAAAACCCGAGACACGGCAGGATTTATCCTTGCTGGTGCTTATTCCGGCCTATGTGATCTCCGAGCTTAAGACCGCTTTTATTGTCGGTTTTGTCTTGTATATTCCATTTTTGGTGATCGATATGGTTGTGGCATCTGTCCTGCTGGCCATGGGTATGATGATGCTGCCGCCGGTTATGATATCCCTGCCCTTCAAACTCATGCTTTTTGTTCTTGTGGACGGATGGCATTTGATTTGTGGCTCTTTAATCAAAAGTTTTGGAGTATAGCCATGACCCCTGAATTTGTTGTTGAATTTGCCAAAGAGGCCATTTTATTGACCATTTATCTTTCCATGCCCATGTTGGGTCTGGGGCTTGCCGCCGGTTTGATCATCAGTGTTTTCCAGGCGGTCACCCAGATTCAGGAGATGACATTGACCTTTGTTCCCAAGATAATTGCCGTTTTTCTAGGGCTTTTATTTGCTGCCCCCTGGATGTTGGAAAAGGTCACAAGCTTTACCACCCGTGTATTTGAAAACATTCCCATGTATATACGATAGGCGGGGGGGGGGTATGGAAATCCTCAATATCATAGATCCTGTCCAGTTCAGGACTTATATGCTGGTGTTGTTGAGGATCAGTATCTTTCTTTTCATGTTTCCCATTTTTTCATCCAATGTATTTCCAGCCACCCTGAAAATGGGTTTTGTCATGGTGATGTCCCTGCTTTTTTATTCTGTTGTGCCGGTGGATCTGAGCCGTTTCCCCTTGGATGCGATATCCACAGGTCTTTTAATAATGGCGGAATTCATGGTCGGTCTTACCCTTGGGCTTTGTCTGAGGATTTTTTTTGGATCGGTTCAGTTGGCAGGTCAGGTGATCGGTTTTCAAATGGGATTTGCCATGATTAATGTGGTTGATCCCCAGAGCGGTGCCAATGTTTCCATCATGGATCAAATGGGATATTGGGTCTGTGTGGTGGTTTTTCTGATATTAAACGGTCATCATATTATCATTAGTGCCTTGATTGATAGTTTTGATTTGGTGCCCGTGGGGGTTTTTATCATGCAAAAAGTCCTGCTGGTTAAAATTCTGGATCTGGCAGGCGGACTTTTTTTGGTAGCCATAAAAATTGGTGCTCCTGTGATCGCTGCCCTGTTTTTTGTCAGTGTGGGGTTTGGACTGGTTTCAAAGTTTGCCCCCCAGATGAATGTGATGATCGTGGCCTTTCCCTTGAAGATTGTTGTGGGTCTTTTTCTTTTCGGGCTCACCCTTGATATTATTGTCATTGTGACAAGGGAATATGTGGGGGGATTCAAAAAATTATTGATGTACCTGTTATTTTTTATCGGTGGGGGTTGATAGATGGCTGAAGATCCTGAAAGTGGCGGAGAGAAAACCGAAGACGCATCGTCGCGTAAGCTTGGCAAGGCCCGTGAAGAAGGTCAGGTTGCCAAGAGTATCGAAATTCCTTCCGTCTTTGTTCTCATGGGTGGTGTGATTGCCCTGTGGGCCTCTGCCGCTCATATTTATAACAACATACTCCAGGTCTTTCACTTTGATTTTAATTTTGACAAAATTCCCAGCTTTACCCAACCTGAAATGGTGGAACTTTTGATCGTCCATGGCCAGAAAATCTTCATGATCTGCCTGCCTCTTTTTGCTGGTGTTTACATGGTGGCTATTCTTTCAAATGTGGCCCAGGTAGGTTTTGCAATCTCATGGGAAGCCATCTCACCAAAAATTTCAAAGCTTAATCCCATCAGTGGGTTTAAACAAAAATTTTCCTCCCGGGCAGTGGTGGAGATGGTGAAAAATATTGTCAAAATTGGTGTGATCTCCATGGTGGCCTATTATGCCATCAAAGATGAATTGGCCAATATTACTCGGTTGTATGATAATTCCCTGGGTCAGATTCTATTGTTTATCTTAAATATTTCCTTTTGGATCGTTATTAAGGTATGTCTTATTATGATGGTTGTAGCCCTTTTGGATTATGCCTATCAGAAGTGGAAATTTTTGGACGATCAGAAAATGACCAAAAAAGAGGTCAAGGACGAGATGAAACAGACAGAGGGTGATCCCATGGTTAAGTCAAGAATTCGTCAACTCCAGCACGAAGCTGCCCGGAAACGTATGATGGCGGATGTGCCCAAGGCCGATGTGGTGGTGACCAATCCGACCCGGCTTGCCGTTGCCCTGAAATATGACGGAACAACGATGGATGCACCCCGGGTGCTGGCAAAGGGAGCAGGACCCGTGGCCGAAAATATTCGCAGGATTGCAAGGGAAAATAAGATTCCCCTGGTGGAGGATAAACAATTGGCCCGGAATTTGTATAGTCATGTAGATATCGGGGGGGATGTCCCCATTGAATATTACCAGGCAGTGGCTGAATTACTGGCCTATGTGTATAAACTCAAAGGCAGTAGGTGATGGGATACCGACAAGTTTTTGACATCTTGGTGTCAAAATAAACCATTGCCGTTAAAATTGATGGAAGAAGGGGTGTAAATGGCAGCAGAAGGAACAAGCATTCTTGCCGGCTTGAAAAGCGAAGCATCTGACATTTTAATGATCGTTGCTTTTATCGGTATTCTTATGGCAATGATTTTACCCCTCCATCCCATGGTTTTAGATTTTTTCCTGGCATTGAATATCTCATTTGCCATCATGGTACTCATTACTACCATGTATACGACCAAGCCATTGGAATTTGCAATTTTTCCTTCTTTATTGTTGGTATTGACCCTGTTTCGTCTTTCCTTGAATGTGGCATCCACCAGGCTGATTCTTTTGCATGGCAGTGAAGGGCCTTCGGCTGCCGGAGCTGTTATCATGTCCTTTGGCAGCTTTGTGGTGGGGGGAAATTATGTGGTGGGCCTGGTTATTTTTATTATTCTGGTGCTGATTAATTTTATGGTCATTACCAAGGGTGCGGGCAGGATCGCCGAGGTGGCGGCTCGATTTACCCTTGATGCCATGCCGGGAAAACAGATGGCCATTGATGCAGATCTTAATGCCGGTATGATAGATGAGGTTGAAGCCGGGGACAGACGAAAGGCCATTGCCAGGGAATCGGAATTCCATGGGGCCATGGACGGGGCATCCAAATTTGTCAGGGGGGATGCCGTTGCAGGTATTGTGATCACCATGATCAATATTGTGGGCGGTTTTGTCATCGGTGTGCTCCAGCAGGGTATGGAAATGGCCGACGCATTAACCACCTACACCCTTTTAACCGTTGGGGATGGTCTGGTTTCCCAGATTCCAGCCCTGTTGATATCTGCCGCCGCAGGTCTTCTGGTATCACGATCCGGTGCGGAGACCAAGATGGGTGCTGACTTTGTCAAACATCTGCTTTCCAGTTCCACACCGGTATTTATTGGTGCCGTGATTATCTTTTGCCTGGGATTGGTCCCGGGGCTTCCTTCTCTTCCCTTCATGACCCTGGGGCTTGTCATGGGGACTTTGACCTGGTATTTTTTGCGGACAGATGAAAAAGAGGGGGAAGATGCCCAGGCTGAAGCCGCAGCTGAAGAAGCGACCACGGGGCAACCGGAACAGGTGGATCATCTGCTAACTCTGGAGACCATCGAATTGGAAGTGGGATACGGACTTATTCCCCTGGTGGATAAACAGCAGGATGGCACGCTTTTGGGTCGAATTAGGGCTATCCGGCGGCAGTTTGCCACGGAAATGGGGATCATCATTCCGCCGATTCATATCCGTGATAACCTGAACTTGAATCCTGCCCAGTACCGGCTGATGATAAAGGGGGTAGAAGCTGCCACCACCGAATTGATGGTCAATCATTATATGGCAATGGATCCCGGTGGAGTCGCCCAGGAAATAGACGGGATTAAAACCATAGAACCTGCCTTTAACCTGCCTGCCCTGTGGATTCCAATGGACAAAGAAGAAGAGGCAAAATTTGCAGGTTATACGGTGGTGGATAACTCCACTGTGATTGCCACCCATTTGACGGAAATTATCCGGGCAAATTCCTACGATCTTCTGGGTCGTCAAGAGGTTCAGCATTTGATGGATAATCTTGCCAAAACCAGTCCCAAGGCTGTTGAAGAGCTTATTCCCAACCTGTTGAGCATAGGAGTGGTGCAAAAAGTGCTTCAGAATATGCTGAGGGAACGAATATCCATCCGGGATTTTCTTTCCATTGTGGAAACCCTGGCCGATTTTGCACCCATGGGTAAAGACCCGGATCTTTTGACGGAATATGTTCGACAACGGATTGCCAAGGGGATGTTGGCGCCCTATCTCCAGGAAGGCAAGGTACTGCAGGTACTCACCCTTGATGGAAATCTTGAGCAATTATTGACCAAAAATATTAAGCGTACTGAGCACGGATCTTATCTTGCGTTGGATCCTGCCCTTGTAGGAGAGGTAGTGAATGCTGTTTCAAGGGAGGTGGAAAAACTTATTTCCATCAATACCCAGCCGGTGATAATGACTCCTCCCACCCTTCGACGTCATTTTAGAAAATTGATTGAACCTTCTCTTCCCACTGTTTTTGTGATATCCCATGCTGAAATAGTGGAAAACATAAATCTACAGGCCATTGGAAAAGTGAGTTTAAAAGATGAATAAAAAGATCTTTCGGGCAGCTAATATCCAGAAAGCCCTCGCAAATATCAAGGAAGAGATGGGGGCGGATGCCATGATTCTTTCCACCCGGAAAATTCCAAGAAAACCCCTGGACCCCTATGCAAAAGATATGTTTGAAGTGGAGGCCGGTATAAAGGCCAAAGATGCTGCCGATGGAAAAAATACAGTTAAAAAAGATGATGAATTGTTTGAGTCTCTGAAGGGGGATATCTCTGAAATTCGTGACATGATTTCCATTGCAGGGTTCGGCAGCGGTATTCAGAATGTTTTATGCAATAATTTTGAATCTGTGGGGGTACTGGCTTCATTTTTAAGGGCAGGGGTCAGTGAACGTCTGGCCATTTCCCTGATCGAAAAAGCAGGCCAATCTTTGGATTCCAACCTCGAGCCGGCAGAACGGATTCAAAGCCTGAAGAAAAATGTCATGGTCCATTGTTTGAAACGTTTGTCGGTCAAAGATTTTTTCAATCGGAATAATTATTCCGGGGTTCCCCATGTGGCAGCCTTTGTTGGACCTACGGGAGTAGGTAAGACAACCACCATTGCAAAACTTGCCGCTCTTTTAAGTCTTAAGCGCAAAATGAAGGTTGGTTTGATTTCCATAGATAATTATCGTATCGGTGCCTTCGAACAGCTTAAGGCCTATGCTGCTATCATGGGACTTTTATGTGTTCCTGCCTTCAGCGCCCAGGATCTTTCATGTGCTCTGGAACGAATGAAATCCATGGATGTGGTCTTGATTGATACGGCCGGTCACAGCCATTTTGATAAGGTGAAAATAGATGAGATTCTCCAATTGATAAAAAGTGACTTTGGGATTTCTGTTCATTTAACCTTGAGTGTTACGGCTGAATCTATTAACATGAAGGAGGCCGCATCTGCTTTTTCGGTATTTAATCCTGATACCTATGTGTTTACTAAAATAGATGAGACTAAAAGATGTGGTAAAATTTTGGACCAGGTAAATGATCTGAATCTGCCTGTTTCGCTGATAACAAATGGTCAGAAAGTTCCTGAAGATTTAATCGTCCCGGATAAACAGGCATTATTGAGAGTTATTCTGGGAAAAGAACCCAAAGGAGAAGTATAAGGGTGGATCAGGCAAAAGGACTTCGACAAATTGCAAAAACAGATGCCCTGGCAAAAAGTCATGGGCGTATGGCATCCCGCACAAAAAAATTTCCCAGGGTTTTTGCCGTCACCAGCGGCAAAGGAGGGGTAGGCAAAACCAATATTGTGGGAAATCTGGCTGTAGCTATGACCCAGGGGGGAAAGCGGGTGGTTATCATTGATGCGGATGTGGGACTTGCCAATATTGATATCGTTTTTAATCTGCGTCCTGAATTTAGTATCCGTCACGTGGTCTCTGCAGAAAAAAAGTTGGATCAGGTTATGGTTAAAACCCATCATGGTATCGGTATTGTCCCTGGTGGGTCAGGGTTCTCCGATTTGACCCAGTTGAATGAAGGAGAAAAACTTACCCTGTTAAGTGAATTTGAGACCCTTGTCGATCAGGCAGATATTATTTTTGTGGATACCGGAGCCGGAATCTCTTCCAATGTATTGTATTTTAATGCGGCAGCGGACGAATGCATCGTGGTTGCCACCACAGAACCCACTTCCATTACCGATGCCTACGCATTGATGAAGGTGATGTCACAAAAACACGGTACCCGGTATTTTAAATTGATTGTTAATATGGTGGATTCTGAAAAAGAAGCCAAACGGGTATATCTTTCTTTAAGTAATGCTCTGGATAAATTTTTAAAAAATGTTGTGCTTGAATATACTGGGTATATCCCCTTTGACCGGCAACTGCAAAGGGCGGTGCAAAAAAGAGGGTTATTGCTGGATGAATTTCCGGATTCAAAGGCTGCCAATGCATTGGAAATAATTGCTTCAAATCTCCTTAAAAATGGGGATAAAAACAGATCGGATGGGAATTTAACTTTTTTTATGAACAGGGTGTTCCAGGTTGCGATGTGAGGGGGTATATACAAAATTATATGAAAAAACCGGCAACAAAAAAGCAGCTTGAATGGCGACAAAAAAGCATTGTTGAATACGCTTATCTTGTCAAACATATTGCTTACAGGTTTGCCAGAAGGCTTCCCACAAGTGTTTTGTTTGATGAATTAATCTCGGCCGGGTCTTTGGGGCTTATTGATGCGGTGGATAAATTTGATAGTTCAAAAGATGTCAGCTTGAAAACCTATGCCCAGTACAGAATTAAAGGGGCTATCTTAGATGAGTTGCGAAGTATGGATACCTATTCGAGATCCATGCGCAAAAAAATCCAGGATATCACAAAGGCAACAAAAAAGGTCGAAGATGAAAAAGGTTCTCCTGCAACGGATTTGGAAATATGTGATTCCTTGGGAATAGATCTGGAAACCTTTCAGGATATGCTCACAAATATTCATGGGGCTGTGGTGTTGAGCCTTGATGAATTTATTAAATCTAAAAAAAATGATACTTTTTCCCAAACCAGGTTTGAATCCGGTATAAAGGGCAAAGACAATCCTGCCGATCATTTTGATAGGGAGGAACTTAAAGCTGTTCTGGCTAAAACCATCCAGACGCTTACAAAAAAAGAGCAGATGGTGGTTTCGCTTTATTATTATGATGAGTTAACCTTAAAGGAGATCGGCGAGGTGCTTTCTTTGACTGAATCTCGTATTTGTCAGATTCATACTGCTGTTATGATCAAATTGAAAGTCAGGCTTACCGATTATGAAATTTAAATAATAGAGGTCACACATGTCTGATCCAAATTTAGAAGAGGAAAGTTTAATATCCCAGGATGATATTGATAAGCTTTTAGATTCATCTTCCATTGAAGAAGCGGAAGGAAAGCTTGAAACGGGGAATGATGATAGCTCTGATTTGGATGAGGCGGGAGAACTTTCCCAGGACGATATAGATGGTCTCATGGGGCCGGATGATCCGGCAGAAGATGAGGCGGGAGAACTTTCCCAGGACGATATTGATGGGCTCATGGGGACAGATGATCCGGCGGAAGATGAGGCGGGAGAGCTTTCCCAGGACGATATAGATGGTCTCATGGGGCCAGATGATCCGGCAGAAGATGAGGCAGGAGAGCTTTCCCAGGACGATATAGATGGTCTCATGGGGACAGATGATCCGGCGGAAGATGAGGCAGGAGAGCTTTCCCAGGACGATATAGATGGTCTCATGGGGACAGATGATCCGGCGGAAGATGAGGCGGGAGAGCTTTCCCAGGACGATATTGATGGTCTCATGGGGCCGGATGATCCGGCAGAAGATGAGGCGGGAGAGCTTTCCCAGGACGATATAGATGGTCTCATGGGGCCAGATGATTCGGCGGAAGATGAGGCGGGAGAGCTTTCCCAGGACGATATAGATGGTCTCATGGGGCCAGATGATCCGGCGGAAGATGAGGCAGGAGAGGTTTCCCAGGATGATATAGATAATCTTATCACCGGTGATGCAGATATGGAAATGGGGGATGATCAGGATATGGAGTTGATATCCCAGAGTGATATTGATCAGCTGATGAATCCTTCGGGGGATGATTCCTCTTCGGAAGATGAAGTTGACCCTCCAGATGAAACCTCCTCCCGGGAACTTGCTTCAGAAGAACCTGTCGCCGATGAAAGAAGCGAGCCCGATTTGTCCGGTGGTGGGGATGATGATTATGTGATTGATGATGCGCAAGCCCTGGATGTGTCCCAGTGTCTGATTACCCAGGAAACCCTTGATGAGTTAATCCGAAATGCACCCAAGCCCGAAGATGTGCCGGAGCCTGTGGTTTTGGATTCTGATCCAGAAGCCCAAGAACCTGTGACAACAATGGATACTGACCCAGAAGCCCAAGAACCTGTGGCAACAATGGATTCTGACCCAGAAGCTGAAGAATCTGAGATAAAAAAGGATTCGGAAGATGTTACCCCTGATCCTGTGGTCCTGGATGAGGATCTTGAGTCCACTTCTTTGGATGAGCCAGAATCAAAGGAGCAAGGCGATGATGATCTGGGGCTTGCCGACTCCTCCGATGGGCTTGAAGATTTGTTAAATACCGATTTAGATGATGATCAATTTGATACGGGAAGTTTGGACAGTGATGATGTAACCCAGGAGGATATAGATGCATTGCTCCAGGACTCAGATGAGGGTGAGGATCTCCTGGATGGCGATGATGATATTCTCATTTCCCAGGATGATATTGATACTCTGTTGACGGCGGTTGATCAGGAAGATGAGGATCTTCTCGGAGACTTAACAGGCGATGATATGGATATCGATCTGGATGATGATTTTGATGATGAAGATATTTTGGAGGGTGACGAGGAAGAATATTCAGGAGATGGTGGTGATCAGGTCGTGTTGGAGGGAGAAGAACTTGTCGGGGCAGAGGAGGATGGTTCCAGGGAGGTTAGTTCCAGGCAGGCAGGTCGGCGTTGGGAAAAATTGTATAAATCCAAGCTTGTGATTGCCACAGCTTCTGCCATGCTTGTATTGGGTATTTGTGTCCCTTCCGTGTATTTTTTATTCTTTTCAACTTCCCCTGCCCCGCTTCCTGGAAAAAAAATCGTTCCGATAGTCGTGGAAGATCCGGCCGTAGTGGGCGTGAAAGATCCAGCCGTAGTGGTCGTGGAAGATCCTGGTAGAGAGATTGAAGTGGCCAGTGTGGATATTAACAGCAGTACCGTGTTGGATTTAAAAAAATCCGGTAATATTATTCTCACCAATTTTGTTGTACTGGCCTCTGATTTATCCAAGGATATGGCTTATGTTACCGTTGATATCTCTATTGATTATTCTGATCAAAGGGCATATCATGAAATAAATGATAACCTTTCTTTTTACAGAGATTTAATATACGAGTCTATTCAAGAAAATCTTGTATGGGAAAAAAGAAATAAGGTGACCCAGGCTGATCTGATATGGGGGATTGAAACTACCTTGAAAAAGGTGCTGCCTTCCAATTATATAGAGGCAGTGAGTTTTAAATCATTTAAGGCAGGTTAGAGGAGGCGTTTATGACAACTATTCCAGGGCTTAATCAGATACTTCCGCAATCGAGTATCGCCCAGGAAGTGAGTAATCAGGGGAGTACCCTCAAACCCTCTCCGGACCAGCTTGTTGCCCAGCAACAGGTTCAAAAGGTTATTCAAGAATCCACGGTTCAAGACTCCGAAGAATCTGAACGTCTCAAGGAAGAAAAAGAAAAGCAGAAAAAAAGAGAGTTGGAACTAAAACAAAAGGCAGCCAGGAAGAAAAAAAAGAAAATAAATCAGGACGAAGAAAGGATGCTGGATCCGGATGCCCCGGGCCGGTTGTTGGATACTACTGTATGACATATATAGCCTCTCTTGGGTTTTTGATCGCAGTTTTGTTTATTGTTGATATTTTCCTTGTGGTTTTGTTGGTTCTGTTTGTTAAAAGGGTCAATCAAATGAATCTGGGCTCTGGGAACGGTAAAGTTGGTGTCCCTTCCGATGTTCCAGAAGAAAACACTGCCTTTGAATCTGCCAGGGAAATCATCGATATGCTGGAACCTTTGGTCATGGAATCCAGAAAGGCGGCCTTGAGTTTTGGTGAACAGATTCGAGAAAAAAGAAAATTATCCAAAGATCTGAATGATGCCCTTGATACAAGAATTATCAGTATTAATTTACTTTTATCCAGGGCTGATGCCTTCCAGAAAAAATTAGAGGATCGTCAACACACAATCCAGCAGACTGAGCCTGTTTTAAAGACAGCCCATTCTTCTTTTCGGGGAAGTAATGTTTTGGACCAGCAGAATCAAATTATTGATCTCTATTACCAGAAGGTAAATGTTGATACCATTGCAGAAAAACTTTCGATCCCCAAAGGGGAGGTCCAATTGGTTATTGACCTTAAAGAAAAGTTTATTGCAATGGAACGGGGCCAATGATTTCTAAGATTCATATTTCATCACCAGGACTGATTCTTCAAAAAGAGAGTGGAAAAGATATTTCATCTCCGGTTTTTACGAAAAATCAGCTTGTCAGTGCAAAGGTATTGAGTCTATTGCCCCATGGGAAGGCCCAATTATTGATTAACGGGCAGCAGGTGGTTGCAAAAACCGGCCTGCTTCTTAAGCCCGGAGAAGAACTTGAGTTAAAGGTGGTTGAGCAAAAGGATTCGGTGTTACTTAAATTATTGGAGCCATCCCAGCCCATGGGAAGAAAACAATTGGTTCCCTTGATTCGTTTTCTTTCAAAAAATAATGCATTGTCTGATCTTGCCCGGACAAAAATCCCTGATGTAACAAATATTCTCCAGGAAACTGCATTGCAATCGGGTAAGAGGGATGACTCTTTTTTGCCCCGGCTAATTGAAAAAAATGGTTTGCTGTGGGAAAATAAAATGGCTTCTCTTCTGGATGTTCGGGGGCAGGATGCGGTTAGAGCAGGCCTGGATCAATTATTAAAACAGGATTTGAAAGGGGTCCTTTTAAACCAGTTGGCTCTGGCAACAACCAAGGGAGGAGCTCTGGAAAAAGTGGTCAAAGGCTTTTCGGACACCCTGGAAAATTTTCAGTTGCTTAACACCCATACTTCGGAATCAGGCCGGTATCTGATGCCTTTTCCTGTATTTGTAGGTTCAGATCTTAGTTTTGGACAATTACTCATTGATACAGGGGAAAACAAGGAGGATCAAAACAAGGACAACCCTAAAGTTGTTCGTGTTTCATTCCTTTTGAATATGACAAATATGGGGCCTGTCCGGGCAGATTTTTCCATATTGAAAAAGGCAATAACAGGTCGGTTTCTTCTGGAAAATGATGAGATCCGTGACTATGTGAAATCCATGATTCCGGAATTGAAAATCAAGTTTGAACAGATTGAATATGCGGTCGGCAATATCGATTGCATGACTGCTGTTCCGGAGGATATCGAGCCCAATGTCTTAATGGAATCCCTCTTTAAAGATGAAAATGATTCTGTATTGAACATTGTTATATGAGAGTCTCTTATGCCAAAAAAAATATATAAAAAAGCGGTTGCATTAAAATATGACAGGCAAAAAGAGGATGCGCCCAGGATTGTAGCCAAGGGCCAGGGACTGGTTGCTCAAAATATTATCGAATTGGCAAAAAAAAATAATATCCCCATAAAAGATGACCCTGATTTGATTGAAGTGTTGTCATCTCTTGAAATTAATGAGGAAATCCCTTCGGAAATTTATGTGGCGGTGGCCGAACTTTTGGCCTTTGTTTATTCCATGAATTCGGAGAAAAGTTCCCCATGATCTTGGCTTTTTTATGCTCGATAATTATCTGGATATTTATTTAAATTTCAGAGGCTTTTCGGAAAACAGGCCCCTTTCAATTTATATGAAAGAACCAAGCAACTTATCGGATTCTTTCATGTTTTGTTGTGGGCAAGTCGATGGAACCCCTTGGGCGGCCCATGGCCGTTATTCGGAATCTTCTTCCGGGGTTGAAATTATTGCACTTCGTACCAGTTTGTTGCACTGGGAACAGACTATATTAAATTCTATCACATTCCCTCGAAATAGTTTGTAATTGCAAAAGGGGCAAAAATAATCGGTTAATTCAATATTTGTCTTGTCGTTTATTTTGTCCAGAACAATAGGGGGTACACTCTCGTAAATTTTAACCTCAGTTCCCATCGAATCTCACTTTACTCTTCAAGTTATTAAACAATTCTTTTCTTATTAACTACATCGGAAAAGACTGTGTTTAGCCCTAAATTTAAAATATTGCAAGCTTATTTTCTTTGGATGATCGGAGAATCATATCTATTTTACGGTCAATTTTGATAAAATTTCGGGACGGGACACCGGAAAATCCGGAAAATTTTTCTGATCGGCGTCAATATTTATCTCCTTTTGTTGTCGGGTTTTTGGCGCTGGCTAATTGAAAAAAAAGTAAAGATTTTTTTTAGCGACAGTGGTTCTATAAAAATAGACTGGAATTACAGATAGTTACAAAAAAACATGTCAAACAAAGGGAGATAGTGTTCAAGGCCAGGTCCCATGAAAGATGATTTCAAGGAAATTTATGCGCATGGCATCTATATTGCATTTGTCATTTGTGATTAGCAATATTTTATAGGAGATATCATGATTCTTGAAATGACCCGTCCGGTTCAAGGGGGATTGAGACAGGAAAGAAAGTTGGATGCTGTGTCCAATAACCTTGCCAATGTGGATACCACCGCTTTTAAAAAGGATGTTGTCAGTTTTGATAGAAAATTTAAAGCCCAGTTGAGTAAGGATTTTTCCCAGGGAGATATTAAAGTCACGGGAAATCCCCTTGATATTGCTCTGGCAGGCCCTGGCTTTTTTAAGATCGAGACTGGGGAAGGTATTGAGTATACACGGAGTGGAAATTTTTCTTTGAATAGTGAAGGCATAGTGGTGGATCAAAATGGAAACCCGCTTCTGGGCCAGGGAGGGGCTATTTTTATTGATATGGACAATGTCAAGGGTCTTGGCCCTGAAATTAATGAAATAGGTGAGATTCGGGTGGATGGAGATATTGTGGATACTCTGGATGTGGTGACATTTGAGGATTTAAACAAGCTTGAAAAAAAAGGACAGAATCTTTTTGCCTACACCGGAAATCCCGCCGATGAGCTTTTTCCTGAAAATATAGTGATTAGGCAGATGACGTTGGAAAATTCAAATGTCCAGGCGGTGGATGAAATGGTAAAAATGATTGATTACCACAGGATGTTTGAAACATTCACAAAATCAATGATGACTTTTGATGAGATTGACAGCAAGGCAATCTCAGAGGTTGGAATACCAAGATAACCCCAGGAGGTAATATATGATTCGATCACTTTATTCAGCGGCAACCGGTATGGGAGCCCAGCAGATTCAAACCGATGTAGTGGCAAACAACCTGGCCAATGCAAGTACCACCGGCTTTAAAAAATCCAGGGCAAGTTTTGAAGATCTTATGTATAACACTTTGTTGGTTGCAGGGCAGACAACGCCGGGTGGTGGTCAGGTGCCTACGGGAATCCAGATCGGTATGGGGGTAAAGCCTGCCGGAGTTCAAAAAATCTTTACCCAGGGAGATTATATTGAAACTGGAAATGAATTGGATTTTGCCATCCAGGGTAAGGGATTTTTCAGAGTTCTCCACGGGGATGAAGAGATGTATACCCGTGCGGGTAATTTTACCCTGGATAGTGACGGGTATATTACAAGCCCCATAGGAGATCGCCTCCAGCCCGAGATATCTATACCCATAGAGGCTACTGAGATAGTTCTTCAAGATGATGGAACCTTGACGGTTTTTGGTAATGATAATGCTATCATTTCTACAGAAAACGTATTGATAACTACTTTTATTAATCCGGGTGGTTTGTATGCCGCGGGGCAGAATCTTTACCGGGAGACAGAAGGGTCCGGAGATCCGGTGGAGGTAACGCCCGGGGAAAATGGATCAGGAACTACATTGAATAATTGGCTTGAAATGTCCAATGTCAGTATTGTGGAAGAGATGGTTAATATGATTGTGGGCCAACGGGCCTACGAAGCAAATTCAAAGTCGGTTCAAACGGCTGATTCCATGTTAAGTACGGCGAACGGTTTGAAGCGTTAGGTTGATATGAATAAAATTTTAGCATATATGATGCGATTTTTCAGTGTTGTTACAGGTTTGCTGCTGGGCGGTTTTCTATTGGTTCATCCCGTCAATGCAGATACGGAAAAGTCGCGGCCGGTTGAGATTATTGTGGCAAAAACAAATCTGGTGCGTGGTCCTAAGATCTTTCTTGGGGACATTTGCCTTATCCATGCGGATTCTTTTTTAAAAGAGGTTTTACAAAAAATTGAGATTGGGAATGCGCCTAAACCCGGGAAAATCAAAGATTTGCGTAAAAAACGTCTTCTATCCTTGATCCAGTCACAACAGGGTTTGCCGGTGGATGCTTTGATTGAGATCCCTGAAAATATCTATGTTAAGCGGGATAGTCAGCAGGTTACGCAAGAGCAGATACGACAGCAGGTGAATATTTTCCTGGCCGATTTTTTAAAGGATAAAGAATATGAATTGGAGTGGATGCAGATCAGGGAACTTGATTTTTATCCTGGAGGAGAGCTTGATCTGTCCCTGGTATCAAGAAGTAATGTGGATGAAAAAGGAAACTTTTCTGTTTTTATGGATATTTTGATAGATGGAAATAAGGAAGATAGTATCCGGATTTCAGGGAAGGTGGCAATTTATGAGGAAATCCTTTGTGTTGCACGCAACCTGGCAAAAGGGGAAGCTGTTTTTGAAAAAGATGTTTATTTTGCCCGGAAAAGAGTAGCAAATTTACGGGGTGATGTTGTCAGAACTATTCAGGAACTTAATGGGAAAGTTTTAAAGACGAATATCCAGAAGGATCATTATATAAAAGCTTCCTGGCTTGAGCAGATTCCTTTGATTCAAAAAGGAGATATTGTCAGTCTGGTTGCCAGAAAAAATAACATTTTAATTGTGACTTCCGGTATTTCAAAAGAGGATGGGTATATGAATAAACTCATCAGGGTCGAAAATATTGAATCGGGCAAAGTTGTCCGGGGTGTGGTCAGGGAAAAAACAACCGTGGAAGTGATCTATTGAGACTTTGGGGGACCAAATGAAGTTTAAATTCAATTTTATTATATTAATAATATTTTTATTTTCCCTGGGTATGCTGGTCACGGGATGCACTTTTGTGGGTAACCAGAATAGATCCGGCCTTGCTCTACCACCTGGTGGGAGTATTGAACCTGCATTGCCCATCAATTATGCCGCGTCTCGAAGAGAGGAAGGCTCTTTGTGGACTAAAAATGAGCGTTATCTGTTTGAGGATACCAGGGCAAAATATGTGGGGGATACCGTTATTGTGGATATAGTGGAAAATTCCACCTCAAAAATGGATGTTAATACTGAGTCTGCGAGAAAAACATCTATGACCGTGGGAACTCCGACAGTGAATATTCTGGGTTTTGAAACAAATCTTGGAGGAACCGCTGGTACAAATTTGCTGAGTACAGATTTTTCAAATACATTCAGCGGAGAAGCTGCCAGTGATAGAACAGGCCAGGTCACGGCATCCATTGCTGCCAGGGTGACAGAAACGCTGCCCAATGGTAATTTAAGTATTTTTGGCAGGCGGGCAATGAAGGTGGATAATGAGGTTCAGTATATTGTTGTATCGGGTATCATAAGACCCCAGGATATTTCTTCCACCAATCGGGTTCAATCCACTTTTCTTGCTGATTCCCGTATCGAGTATTATGGTAAGGGTGCCCTTGCCGATAAACAAAAACCAGGATGGGGAACCCGGCTCATTGATAATTTATGGCCGTGGTAAAAAGGAGAAATTTGATGGTAATCGGAATCAAAATTCTGAGGAAAATTGTCCCGCCCCTTATTTTGTCCCTTATTATATTGGGTAGTTTTATCTGTCCTGTCATGGTGGAAGCTGCCAGGATAAAGGATCTTGCCGCAATTAAGGGGATTCGTTCAAATCAGTTGACAGGATACGGACTTGTGGCGGGTTTGAACGGAACAGGTGATAAGGATAATGTTCATTTTACCCGTAGAGCCTTGGTGAATTTGATGGAAAGAATGAATGTTAATATTCCTTCCATAAACGATATAAAAGTTAAGAATGTGGCCTCGGTCATGGTAACAGCTATTATTCCCCCTTTTGCCAGAATAGGGGATAACATAGATGTAACTGTGTCCTCCCTGGGGGATGCCAAGAGTCTCAAGGGTGGAACCCTGTTGATGACCCCTTTGAAAGGAGTCGATGACATGGTTTATGGCCTGGCCCAGGGAATGGTAAGTCTTGGTATTCCCAGCGGCGCTAATGACAGGGATAGCCATCTTCTAGTGGGAAGGGTGGTCAATGGGGGCACTGTAGAGCAGGAGATTCCCTTTAAACTGAATGGGAAAAAATTTTTGACCCTTTCCCTGTTCACCCCGGATTTTACCACTGCCAGAAGGATGGCCGATACAATTAATGCTTCCATTGGCGAGGGCATTGCTAAAATAATTGACGGCAGTGCCCTGGGGTTGAACGTGCCGGATGATATGTGGGAAAAAAATGTGGCTGAATTTATTGCTGATATTGAAACTTTGTCTGTGATTCCTGATACCGTAGCCAGGGTGATAATAAACGAGAGAACCGGTACTGTGGTTATCGGCAACGATGTTACCATCGCAGGTGTTGCCGTTGCCCATGGAAATCTGTCGGTGACCATCGAACAAACTCCTGGAAATGAGGTAGAAGAGAGTTTGATGAATCTTGCGGGAACATCCACCATTGGGGAACTTGTCCGCGGGCTTAATTCTCTGGGAGTAAAGCCCCGGGATCTGATCAGTATCTTACAGAGCATAAAGGCCTCTGGAGCGCTTCAGGCTGAATTAGTCGTCATGTAAAAAAAGGAAATAATTATGGACATTGATTTGACCAACGCAAATCTTGTAAAGGCCAATCTGAACAGATTGGGAAATGAAAAAATTTCTGCTTCCAAAGATGAGGAACTAAAAGAAGCCTGTGCCGGATTTGAAGCCATCTTTTTAAACAGCATGGTAACCTCCATGCGTGGATCATTGCCGGGAAATGCACTTTTCAAGGAATCCAACGAGATGGATATTTTTCAATCCATGTATGATCAATCCCTTGTGGATGAATTGTCAGGAAGCGGAACTACCACCGGTATCAAGGAATTTTTGTACCAGCAATTGAAAGACTCCATATAGACTTATCTTTAGTTTCTTTCTTTAATTAATCCCGAGACTTTTTTTCTATTCCATCAATAATAGTTCCATGGCATGGATGTTGCTTTTATATAGAATAACAGAGCAAATAATCGGGAAGAGAGGAAATTTTTGCCCCTTTTTGAAAATTGCCGCTTTTTTAAAATTATTGTTTTTTGAACATTGGTTTTAAAACTTAAATAAACAAGGGCGGATACCGATAAAACTTAAAGGAGAGTCAACATGGAAAAATTTGTCCAAAAATTAGAGGTTTTGTTTCAAAAAAAAATATCATTATATAAAACGCTTAAAAATATTTTTGAACAAGAACGAAAACACATTGTTGATATGGATGTTGATTCCCTGTGGAAGATAACCGATAGAAAAAAACAGATCTCTTCGGAAATTTTGCAGATAAGAGAGCAGATTTTTTCTCTTTTTGAAGAAAAAAAGCTTCCCATGGATAAGGGTGAAAAAGGTTTTAGTTTATTTCAAAGTATAAATCGCCTGCCCTTTTCTGCAAAAATAAAATCAAACCTTAAAAAACTGAAGAGCCAATTGGATATAGGTAAAGAGGAACTGATAGTTCTTGCCTTGGAGAATAAACGATATATAAATGAATATTTGTCAGTGATTAATGACATCTTTGTGACGATTACAGGAACTGAAAACAGTGAGCTATATACCAATGTCGGTACCGCCTCAAAGGAAAAAAATAAGAAGCATCTTATAAGGGCACAGGTGTAAAAATGAGTGGTCTTTCTTCTACCCTCAGTATTGCCAGGACTGCAATATATGCACAGCAATACGGACTGGCCATAACCGGACAGAATATTGCCAATGTAAATAATCCTGATTATAGTCTGCAAAATGCCGATCAGATGAGCATGACACCGGCTCTCTATGCAGGTCTTCTTTTTGGTACCGGTGTAAATACCGCCCAGATTGAGCAGAGTGTTGATTATTTCCTTGAAACCAGGCTGACCGATGAAAAAAGTACCCAGGCGGCCTTTGAAGAAGCCGAAGCGTATATGAATATTCTTGAAGGATATTTTGATGAAAATTCCGATGCAAGTATTTCAAGTGCGATGATAACCCTTTGGAATTCTTTCCATAATCTTGCCGATAATCCCCTTGGTTCTCCTGAAAGGGTAGCAGTGTATGAAAATGGTGCCAATCTTGCGGCTCGTTTGAATACTGCAAGCAGTGATCTTGACAATATGAAGACGGATGTAAGCCGGGAGATCGAAGCCGCCCTTGAACAGATCAATTCCTATGCCAGTCAGATAGCAGTTCTTAACGGTCAGATAGTAGGTCTTGAGGCCAATAGATCTGCAAATGACTTAAGGGATCAGAGAAACGCTCTTCTGGATGATCTTGGAACCCTCATTGAAGTTGATGTCTTTGAGCAGTCCAACGGATCAATTATTGTAAATACCACAGGCGGTTTAACATTGGTTAACAGTATTGACAGTTATGAACTTTCCGAAGAGAATGATAGTATAATGTGGCAGGGTACCTATGGGTCCCAAATAGATATCACAGACAAGATCACCGGTGGAAAAATTGCCGGCTGGCTTGAAATGCGGGATGCAATTATTCCTAAATTTACAGATGAACTCAATGTTTTGGCCCGGGAGATTACATGGGCCACAAATTATCAGCAATCCCAGGGAGCCGGTATGGAATATTTTACAGGATCCATCACCGGGAATTATAAGGCGGATCAAAGCGGTCTTTTATCAAGTTATGCTTTCGGGGATAAGATTGATTATACCCAGGATTTTATCATGTGGTTGCAAGATTATACCACCGGGGATGCCGAGTATACGAGGACCCAGATTGACATGGGACTTTCAGAGGCGGCAATATCCAATTGGACGGGAACCGGTACGGCGGACACAAGTTACAAACTTACCGTAATGGACGGTGCAACCCTGGGTGAAAAAGAGGTGGTCCAGACAGACGGAACAGGTCTTGCCCAGGTCTTTTCTTCCACCTCCGGTACGGCCACTGCTTTGAATTCAGCCATAGCAGAACAGACCATTACTGTGAGTAACGGTCCTTCGGGCACCGAGGTGGTTACAATTCAAGATAGTGGCGGTGATGCCAAAAGGTCTGCTGCATCAATAGCAGAAGCCCTTTCCGCCATTGACGGGGTGGAGGCCTATGCTTCGGAAGTTTCAGCACAATTTGATATTACAAATATTAATGATGCCGAAGATGGTGACATCGTACAGTTTTCACTCTATGTGGACGGGGTGGTTTACGATCAGAGTTTTACAGTAGATTCTGATTCCGGGACCCTGGCGGAACAGTTTGAGGATGCACTGAGGGATGCCGCCGAAAGTATTAATAATATCAATGAGGACCAGGATCTTTTTACCAGCGGGCTTGATATTACCAGTGGCTCCGGCCGTACTTTGGGTGTCCAGGATTTTGAGGTTGTTGATAATGCCGGTGTCCAGATTGATAATTTTTTAAATTTTGATAGTGGTGATACCGTCACTTTTACGCTGGACTCCAGTGGGTTTGGAACTTCGAGTGCAACTACCACCGATATTTCAGTCAATTTAAGTTCTGTCAGTGACACAAGTGATGAAGACCAGATGGCAACGGCTTTTTATGATGCCTTAACTCTGGCCCTTGAAGATGAATCTTTTACCGTGGAGCATGATCCTTCTACCAATTCTATCATACTCAGGACCACCGATGGATCTGATCTGACGGTCAGTGACGGAGATAATGATACCGGCCTTGATGCAAGTATGGATATAAATGAACTTTCCGGGACAACCCAGTCCGCAGGTAATAATACCTTTTTGTTTGACGGGACTGGTACCGATATTGAAACCTTTGATGCGGATACATTAAGCACAGATACCATCGATTTTTCAGGGCAGGGTACTTCGGCCACCATTGAGGAGGTTAGTGCGACAGGTGTGGTAGCAGGGGTTATTACCGGGACCATTACCGTTCTTATGGAACCTGGCATGTCAATTCGTTCAAATGTTTCAGGGGCAGGAGGATTGTTCAGTGCAAATCTGGCAAATTCCGGCAGCTCCATCATGACCCTGGGGGGGGATGGCGGGTTTTCAAATTTTGACGTTGGTGACACAGTCTCCTTTGATCTGGACGGTACCACTATCAGTTATCCGGTTCTAGGACCAGGAACAACCGATCTTGATAGGGCAACAGAGCTTGCAGCAGCATTGATTCTTGATTTAGGAGCCCTGGTAGGTACGGATTATGAGATAATTCAGAATGGTACTGCGGTTTCAATCATAAAAAACTCTTTGCTTGAAGACCCCATTGAGATTACAAATTTTCTCGATAATACTGGCAATGATGCTACCCTTGCCGTATCCACAGGAACAGGAAAGGGGGCAAGTGATCCTGAAAATGATCTTCTGGAATCTGGAAATAGCTATAGGGATTTTGCAACTGCCTCCATGTACGCAGATTCCGGAATCATCAAATGGGAAAAATATGATGATGATGGGTTGTTTACAGGAGAGGATGGGCTTATAGATGTTGAAAAAGATGGAACCCTGTCCATTGTTGAATCGGGAAATACCACCCTTTCCTTTGATGTCTCCACGGGAACTCTGGTGGCGGGAAATACCCTTATCATCAATACTGATGAAACAGGGAGTCCAGCTCTTCTGGATTTTACGGTGTCGGGATCCGGCAATGCTAAAAATGAAATATATAAATTTACGGTGACAACAGGTGGAACAATAGGAGAACTTGTTTCCGATGAAGACGATACCGTCACCATTAGATGGGAAACAACCACATCTTCGGGTTCCTTTGAACTTGAGGGGGCGGATCCTGTCGTTACCCCCGATGTACCCATTGAGGTGGAAGTGGATGGTATGACTTTAAAATTTTCTGCGGGCACTATTCTTGATGACGATGTTTTTACCATTACCACGGATAAATCAGGGGTTCCCGTTTCAACCGATGAAAGTTCCAATGCTACTGGAGAAATGCTTTCAGACTGGCATTGGACCATTGATTC
Organism: Desulfobacteraceae bacterium; assembly: GCA_024226935.1. GTDB lineage: Bacteria > Desulfobacterota > Desulfobacteria > Desulfobacterales > Desulfobacteraceae > NBML01. Next base: position 67,409 of record JAAELK010000152.1, on the reverse strand, counting down.
TTTTGCTGACCAGTTTAATAGGCAGTCTGCTGGAATGACGGCATCAACGACAGTTGATTACCAGCTTAAGTTTGAGACTTCGAATAATTATAATCCAGTTACCGATGTGGTATATTCCGGCAGCAACGGTTTTAGTGAGGAAAATGTGTCAATAAATGTTCTGGATTGGAGTGCCATTAATTTTAGCGCCGATGATCTTAAATTTTCCCGGTCTTCAACGGGCACCTGGACCATGGTGAATGATCCCACAGGATCTGCCGTTTTTATTCCAGAGGGTGGGGATGACGACGGATTTGGTATAGATTTTTCAGGAGATGGTCTGGCTGATCTTGAAATCAGTTTTGCCACCCAGATATCGGGAGAAGGTTCTGTGCAGCTGGATTTTGAAGAACGCAATAAAGGAGATTTGGGTTTTGCCTTTTCAGATGATTCTGTGTCATCCACTTCCGGTCTGCTTGCCGCCGCAGGCATAAATACTTTTTTTGACGGATATGATGCCACGACAATGCAAATAAATGATCTTCTGGCGGATACCAATTATGTTGCAGCAGGAAAGATTAACAGTGAAACAGGAGAAATAAGCCAGGGGGATAACACCAATGCCCTTGCCATGGCTGCTTTACAAGACCAGGATGTCACAGTGAAACAATGGAGTTATACCAGAGGATCGGATGCTTCCTCCAGTCTGACGACGACAACTTTGGATGGATATTACAGCAGAATGCTGGGTTCCATGGGAATTATTGCCACAGGAATTCAGAGTTCAAGGGAATTTGCCGATATTATGGTAAATAATCTGACACAGCAGCGCAATGCGGTATCGGCGGTCTCCCTTGATGAGGAGATGATCAAACTTATGGAGTATCAGCATGCATATTCAGCCGCATCTAAGCTTCTTACTGTTGTAGATGAAATGCTAAATACCCTAATAAGTATGCGATAAAGGAGGGTGAGATGAGGGTTCCCAATATTTCAATTTATGCTAATTCAACATATAATCTTGGTAAACTTACAAGTGCTTTGCAGGATGCCAATCTTGTGATTGCAACCGAGAAAAGGATCAACCATCTTTCCGATGATCCCATTGGCTTCAGCCAGGCCCTTAATCTGAAAACCTCCCTGGAAAATCTGGAACAGATTGAGAAAAATGTGAATATGGGTTTTTCATGGCTCAAGGGGGGCGAAAATTCCCTTGAAAGTGTGAAAAATCTGATTTTGGAGATAAAGAATGAGGTGATTCGCTTTGAAAATGCATCTATGAATGCCGATCAGCTAAAGGATGCCGTTGGATTGGTTAACGGGATGATTGAGCAGCTCGTAACCCTAGGCAACACCCAGATCAATGGCAGTTATATCTTTGGCGGCACCCAGACCGATACCCTGCCCTTTATATATAATCAAGATACAGATCCCGCCAGTGTTTCCTATGTGGGCAACAATACTGCCTTTGAAATAAAAACCGACAACCAGATGACTGTGCCCGTTGGCGGGGATGGGGAAGCAATTTTCTGGGAAGATAAGGTTGAAATCAGTTCTTACAACAACACCATCGTATTCATGGAAGATAATGGGCATGGATCGAGTTCGCAGATTGTCATGGAAGCCATTATCGATGATGGAACCTATACCACTGATACCCTTGAGGTAGCCGTAAAAAATGCTTTAAATGAAGCTTCTTCCACCGATGGGTATGGGATGACCTATGAAGTTGAGTATGATGAGGATACAAAGCTTTTTTCCATCCGGGAAGATGGTTCCTATGATGGTTATTTAAGAACCCAGTTCATGTGGGAAACGGGAGAAGACGCCTATGTTACGGGAATAGCTGCAATTGCTTCCATCGATCCCGATGATATCAGTTTAAGTGTCGTCAATGAAAATGCCCTTACCATAAGCACTCCAGAACCCAAGGGGACAGAACCTTTCAGGCTCACCTGGCTGGGAGATGATACATGGGAAATTGAGAATAATCCAGGATATATTATTATACCCTCAACTATTTCAGGAAGCGATAAATATATAGGTATTGATCTTGATGAATCGGGAGTTGCCGATATAACCATCAGCCTTGATACTCCTGTTACATCGGTGGGGCAATATATAGAGTTTGAAATTGTATCCGCCCAGGGGGATCACAGCCTTGGACATGAAATCGGCTTTAACGGCGAAGATTCAACCTATGCCCCCCCCACCTCCGATACGAGTGGCGTTTATGTTACAGAGCTTATAATCACCGCAGGAACAAACGATACCATCGATTTTGCGGAGGTAAATTCCGCCGGTGTAACAAGTGGTACCCTTACAGCAGATTTTAATCTCCTCACCTCCGGGGCGGCTGTGACCTATACCGATATGGATAGCCTCGCTGCTGCCATTGAATCAAGTATGGAAGCCGCCAGTGTAAATGGTATAAATTATGCGGTTTCCTATGATGTTGAACAAAGCAAATTTAATATCAGGGAGGACGGAAGTTCCTTAAATGAACTTCAGGTTCTCTGGAGCAATACGACCGGCGCTTCTACAACGGCTGCAACCCTCGGGTATTATCCCTTGGATGATATCATAAGCTACCCCTCAAGTGATAATGTATCCCAATTATATGTTACCTTGGACAGCACCAATAATCGCATAGCCTTTGAAGAAACGGCAGGAGCAATCCCAAGTGGTATCCTGTGGGGCACCGTGGCAGAAGGTACCTATAAAGATATGGCGGATCTTGAGGCGGCGGTTAAAACATCTCTGGAAGCCGCATCGGCGGCATCGGGGTATTCAGCGACCTATGCTGTTTCCTATGATGATGCAACCGACAGGTTTTCAATCCAATATTCCAGCGGCGGGGCGGTAACCGATTTTGATCTTTTATGGAGTACCGCCAATGCCCAGGGATCATCCATGGGTGAAACCCTGGGATTTGAGCCAGCAGACGATACAAGTGGAGGTATTGCAGCCGCCTATGTAGGTGACAGTGATATGGTTTTAATGACCTTTGATGATACCAATAATGTGATCGATTTCAGGGAAACTTCCATCGACGGTACCCTGTCCGATGAAATCAGTATTACGATTTCTGAAGGGGACTATACGGATCTTGATGATGTGGCGACAGATATACAGATAGCCCTCAGGGCCGCCTCTCCTAATAATGTCAAGTATGTGGTGACCTATGATTATACTGCCGGTGAGTTTACAATCAAGGGAAGTGATGAGGATATAAAGGGCATTTCTCTTTTATGGCAGACAGGTGATAATCGTGATGAGAGTGCTGCCGATTTATTGGGTTTTTACGGGGATGATCAGATCAGTTTTTCAGAAAGTGATGAAGAGGTGGTAAATATCACCATCGATTCAACAAATAATAAGATCGATTTTATGGAAATTCTTGAAGGAGAGGAGGATATTGAAGTTGATGCCCTGACAGCCTCCCTTGAAGTCGGCAAAACCTATACCAGCCATTCCCAGCTCGCCCTTGAGGTGGAAAAAGCCCTGGAGGAAGAATCCTATACGAATGGTAACCATATCGATTATTCAGTTACCTGGGATTCCGATACCAAGCATTTTACAATCAAAGAGAGTGGAACAAAACTTGCCCAGTTTGATCTTCTTTGGGGAACAGGGGACAATGCACCTGTTTCAGCAGGGGGGGGCGGCGGCAGTATAGGGGCGACCCTTGGGTTTGCAGCAGAAGATGATGTTGCAGCCCCCGTTGAAAGTGAAAGGCAGGTTGCATGGGGGATTTTTGACACTCTTATTGACCTTAACGGATATTTAGAAGATAATGATGCCGATGGCATTGGACGGACCATAGAGAGGCTGGCAACACATTTTGAATCTTTTACGTCGGAGACTGCGGATATTGGTATCACCTATAATCGTCTTTTAACCAGGCAAAGAATAACAGCTGCTAACGATCTGAGTTTGACGGAAAGAAAATCCACCATTGAAGATGTTGATATCATAGAAGCCGTAATGAATCTACAGTCGCTTCAAACAGCCTACCAAGCATCCTTAAGTTCATCTGCAAAAATTATGAATTTAAGTCTTGTGGATTATTTATAAAAGGATAAATATAATATGCTTGTTTTGACCAGGAAAGTGGAGGAAAAAATTAAGATAGGCGAAAATATTGTTGTCAGTGTCCTGGGTGTAGACGGAGGAGTTGTGAAAATAGGGATCGATGCCCCCAGGGAAGTGGCCATCTTTCGTATGGAAGTTTTGGAGCAGATTAAAAATGAAAATATTGCTGCTGCTGCAAAGAAGTTGGAAGATATTACAAAAGCTGCTGATCTTTTTAAAAAGAAATTGTCCAAGGAGTAAAAAAATTGAAGATAAAAACCAGAAAATTTGGTGAGATAGAAATTGATAAAAACAAAACTCTTTTTATGCCGGAGGGATTGCCTGGATTTTCCGGGTTCGAAAAATTTGTTCTTCTTGAAGATCCCAAAACCGTTCCCTTTTGCTGGTTTCAGTCTTTGGAAGAGCCTAACCTTGCTCTTGCTATAATGAACCCTTTTCTTTTTAAACCTGATTATAAGATTGATCTTAAGGGGTTTATTGGTTCAAGGGGGTGGAAAAATATTGAAATTAAGGATTTGCTGGTCTATGTGGTTATTAATATATCCAAAGGGGAGACAGATAGCGCAATAACCGCAAACTTAATCGGGCCCATCATCATAAACATGAAAAATAATGAGGCTATTCAGGCCGTCATCTCCAATTCAATCTATTCCCATCAGCATAATATTCTGGAGGCTTCCTGAAAAAAAATACCACTTGAAAAAAAGACTAATGGATTCTTAAATTTTCTGGTCAAAAAGCAGTCCAGAAAACTCTTCCATCTTTTCTTTAATTGCCAGAAGTTCTTCCGAAGGGATTTGCTTTATGAGTTCATTTGTTTCTCTGTCTGTTATTTCTACGATCACCTGGTTGTGGAGATCTTCTCTTACGGAAAAACCTAGTCTTGTCTGGAGATCATCCATGATTTCATTCATCTGCTTTGCCAGTTCTGTTGCTTTTCTGGCGGAAAAGTCTGTTTTTTGTTCTTCTTTTACCCTGGCTGCCTGACGGTTGTTTTCCGATTCCCGGCTATCAATTTTTTCCGGGGCATCGACTTTGTTGGGTACCGATACAGGGATTTTTGTTTCAAATGGCGTGGCTTCCTTCGGTGCCGTTATATTATTTACGTTCATAATATCCTCCTTGTTAATTTGTAATATTTAAAACCTTTGGTTTGTTTGAAACAGACCCTGAAGATTTATATGAGTTGATTACTTTCTTTCCCTTTGCAATATGTTTCATATTCTTTTTTATGTCTTCCCTGGATGCATCCACTTTTTTTTTAAGTACCTTGTTTTGCTCAAGGAGGATTGTCACACGATCATTTAAAGCAATTATCATCGATTTTGTGTCTGCATTGGCTTGAGCCTGGACCGAATCAATTAATTTTCCGACTTTTTTCATCAATTTGTCAACTTCGATGGCCCGGTCGGAAGATTGTTTTTCAAGGTTAGGCAACTCTTTGTTGTCAAAGGATTCCATATGATTTTTATACAGACTATCCAGGCGATTTAATGATTCTTTGACTTGTTTAAATTCTTTTTCCATATAAAATATCCTGGTTTATTGCATTAAACGGAAATTGAGCGGAAACTGACCTTTGCCCGATTTTCGTTAAAGGCCGATGGAAGAGCTTGCTTGCCTGCAGGCTCCTTTACAATGTTTGGGATAGATGCTTTTTTCTTTGTCATCACATCCTTTTCCCAGATATCTTTTAACTTTGATATATATGTTTCAGCCTGGTTAAGGGTTTTTAAATCATTATTTAAGGCTATTTTGGGCAGTTCTGTAAGAATAGCCATATAGAGCCCCCTTAAAAATTGTGTTGATTCATCGTTCATCTCTGGATCAACAGAAGCATTAAGTTCTGAAATGATTGCGATGGCTTTTGAGAGGTTTTCCCCCTTTTTTTTAACATCCTTTTCTTTAATACCTTCTCTGGTAAGTCTTAGACGATTTAAAGCCCCATTGTAAAGCAAAAGTATTAATTGTTCAGGGTCCATGCTTTCATAATGATGATTTAAATATTGATTTACTTGCTGGTATGCTGCCATTCCAATCTCCTATAAGTCAGGTTGCCGTTTAATTGTAAGGATCGTCCTTTTCAAGACTTTTCTTGAGAATAATCGGACCCAGGGTGTTAATTAGTTTATTCATTTGCGCTATTGAATGCATCAATCATCGAAGTCAGGGCGGAAGCTTCCGCATTTAGTTGGCTTATGTAGGTGTCAAGGTTTGCAAAGGACTTTCGCATGTTTTCATACTTTTTTTCCAGCCGTTCTGTCTCAATTTCAATATCCTCGTCAAGATTTGTGATTTCTGCTTCGGCCTGATCAATTTCCGTTGAGGCGATTCCCGTTGAACTTACCATATTTGTCAGGCCATCATTAATTATGTCTGCAAGTCCTGTAATCTCTTCATCGGAATCCCCCAAAAATAAGCTTTGTACTGCATCATAATCTGCGGCAATGGCGCTATCAAGGGTGTCTTCATTAATACTGATTGTACCGGTGCTGCTGATTTCCAGACCAAGGTCTGTAAGGCTTGTGTAACTGGTATTTAAGTCGAGAATAGTTGTCAAAAGAGTCTTGAGCTGGGAATCAATTCTATTGGCACTGGTTGATCCTTCAAAGGGGTTATCGGTGTCATCGGAATCGCTATCGGCATCGGAATCTGTGTCGGTATCACTGCCGGTATCAAGGTAGGAAATAAGGTCGTTAAAGCCTTCCACCATGGACATGATATCTTCTTTTATTGTATCACTGCTTACCTCGATGTTAAGGCTGGATTCGCCTTCGCTTTTGAGGTTAAGGGTGACACCTGTAATGACATCGGTGAGAGATGTGTTTGATTGCCTTGAGTAGGAAATACCATCCACGGTAAATGCGGCGTTAAGCGACTCAGCAGTACCGGTATCCGGGTCAATACCACCGTTAACCTCTGTTAAGGCACCAAAATTGTCCAGAGTTATTCTTGCATCTTCTCCTGTGTCATCGGCTATTAATGTGAGCTGGTAGGGGGTGGTTGAATCTCCATTATTAATCATTGCTGCCGTTACCCCGGGGTTGTCATCGGCATCGTTTATCAAAGTTACTGTTTCTTCATAGGTAGTTCCAGGAGGAACGCTCAGATACATCGTGGTTTCATCCTGGGTGATGCCCAAGGTTGTATCCACTGCAAGCCAGTCAAGCCCCGTTAGATCTATATTTATCTCCGAATCAGCGCTGTTTCCACCGGATGTTGCTGCTAATCTCATATAATAGGTATCATCATCTCCCAGGACAAAGGAAGCCGTTACAAGCTGGGTCCCATCGCCATCTTTATTATTGGATGAATCATTGATCTCATCCTCAATTTCAGAAAGGGTCATGCCCGAGGTCAAAGTGACATCAATTTGCTGCTGGCTGGTGTTTGACATGGGGTCTGCTCCGCCAAGAACCGTTTCGGTACCGCCGCCCACGGTCACTGTAATCTCGCTGTGATCGGCAGACACCAGGGTAAGAATGCCGTCCTCATCCACGGAAGCCGTCACTCCGTGCTCATCGGTTTTGTCATTAATAGCATCCACAAGGACCTGTCTGCTGGCATCAGAATCATCATCGACGGTTACTTCTCCTATCACAGTTTCGTTGATGGTAAAAGCGGCATCCGTTGTGCCGGCTGAAATGCTGTTGTCGGTACTGATCCCGGCATAGGTGCCGTAATACATGGTAAGGGTCGTACCAGAGCTGATGACGGCTGTTGTAGTGGCGTCGGCAATTCCGCTTACGGCTTCGGCAAACATGATATCATCTTGATTTTCCACTGCTGTTGTTTCCCAGGAGTTTCTTGAAGCTTTTTTTGTTATATCGATGGAATAGGAAGATTCGTCATAGCCGTCGCCCACGGTGGCGGAAATGATATCTTCATCGGTGATGGAAACGGAATTGCTTAGATAATTTGATGTAAGGGATAAATTAAGGGCATCGGATTTAATGGAAAAAAGCTTTGCATTGACTGTATTATAGGCGTCAACCTGGGTTTCAAGTTCAGTTATTTTAGTTTCTTTGGCAGTGATTTGGGCCTGGTCAACTTCTTTCAGTTGATCGAGGATGCTTTGAAGCTCAAGGCCCGATCCTATTCCCAAAGATGTAATTGATCCTGTTGCCATGGTATTTTCTCCATAATAATTTTTTGTCTAAAAACCCGGGAGCGGATTTTTATAAAATTTATCCACTCCTATTAATATACCTTATCGGATAGGGATATAAAACATTAAGGAAAATAATTACCCCTGAATTTTTGCCGGTGGGTTTTATCTATTTATAGTCTTTTAGAAGCCGGATCTAAATCATGTTTTTTTTTAAAGTTATTTATCCAGGCGTCGATACTTAAACTTAGGTTTAGATATTTGGCAAGGTTGCAAAATTTTACAAAACAGTTTTTTAAGGGAGGTGATGGGGCGTAGAGGGTTGAATATCTAAGTAAAAGACAAGGGAACGGAATCCCTTATTAACAATCTCAAGGAGGAAGAAACATGGCACTAAGAATTAACACCAACATCGCAGCATTGAACGCCCATAAAAACTTGATTAAGACCGATAATAGTCTTTCAGAATCCCTTGGTAGACTGTCCAGTGGTCTGAGAATCAACAAGGCTGCCGATGATGCTTCAGGCATGGCAATTGCCGACTCTTTGCGCTCCCAGGCCCTTGGTCTTGGACAGGCTATCCGGAATGGTAATGATGGTATTGCCATTGTACAGACGGCTGATGCAGCTCTTGAAGAGTCCATTAATATTGTTAACACGATTAAACAAAAAGCTATCCAATCCGCCCAGGATGGACAGACTACAGAATCCCGTAACGCAATCCAGTCCGATATTTCAAAACTTCGTGACGAGCTTGATACCATTGCAAAAACCACGGCATTTAACAACCAGAAACTTCTTTCCGGTAATTTTACCGATAAGAAATTCCAGATCGGTGCCTATGCAGGGGAAACAATTGATGTTTCTATCTCTTCCACGAAAGCCACAGATATGGGTCATATCACAACTTCCAATTTGACCTTTTCAGGAGCCGGGGTAACAGAACTAAATATTTATAGTAATCTCATGGATGAAACCTTTTCACTTAAAGCTACTGAACTGGCCTTCGATAATGATGCAGAACATGGTGTTGGAGCCATTGCAGATATTATTAATCAATTGAGTGATGTCCTTGGCATAAGTGCCACAGCTTCCGTTTCAACCAGTACCGATAGTAATATCGTTGCAGGCACAACGGACAGCGATTTTGCCATCAACGGAGTTGTTATAGGTGAAGTGGAGGTCGTAATAAATGACGACGGAAAAGGTCTTGTAAACGCAATAAATAATAAAACCAATCAACATGGTGTTACAGCTTCTGTGGATACGGAGGGTATTCTCACTCTGATCAGCGCCGACGCCAGGGCCATTGAAGTAACCGCCGGCGATGCTACCCAGGCGGTATTGGGTGGGACAGAGGATATGTCTACCCTTGGTACGATTGAAGTCCGCCAGGAAGGAACCAGCCAGATTACTATTACAGATGCCAATGCCCAGGCTGGTATTGCCGTATCTGTGGCGGATGGTTTGATAGAAACCGGTTCTGGCGTAAGTGGTGCTGCATTTACACTTACAGCCGGATCAAGTTTTTCTTCCGGTTCATATTTGGCTTCCGGAACAGAGGTTGAAGGATCCATAACAATTGTCGGTACTGTCGAAACTTCAGGCGGCACCAGTATTGCTGCAACCGGTTCTACCATTGAATGTGGTTCCACCATTGGTTGCGGTGTAACACTTCAGGGTTCTTTCACATTGGCTGCGGGTGCAACTGCTTCAACAAGTGATGAGACATTGGCTGCCGGCAGTGCGCTTGTCTGCGGTACCAATATTTCATCTGGTTCGGTTTTCCAGGGTGATGTTACGAGCTATCTTTCCGGTACAGCTGCAGGTTCCGTCCATCTTAGCGGTGACGGAAATACCTATGTTTCTGCAGGAGCTGATGTTAAAGTCGGTGGGTTGAGTGGAGGTTTCATGTATGGTGCTGTGCTGACTTGCGGTTCAACGATTGGTTCTGGAAGTACATTGACTGCAGGTTCTTTGATTGAATCCGATTATGTTACAATCGGAGAAACCACTCTTACAGGTGATATGTCATTGGGTTGCGGTTCATCGCTTCTTTGCGGTACCGTGCTGTTAACAGGATCGGTGATGGCTTCTGAAATCACAAGTGGGCATGGAACTGTTACTGCGACCATGACTTTTACGACAGGAAGTTTGTTGTCCTCCGGTTCCCAGATTGCCAATGGTTCCACTCTGGGATCAACCCTCGTATTGGCAGATGATGAAATTGTTGCAGATGATAATAAGATGCTGCTTGCCGGTGGTTCAGGTACTATCCTTGACAGCGGAAGTGTTATTACTGCCGGAACGGTTTTGACAAATCAAATTCTCGATGAAAATGGAGTTTTTTACGAGGCCGGCACGACGCTTGAGTATGATATTACAACTGGGAGCGGTGTTTTCCTTGCGAATGATATGGTCCTCAATGCAGGATCTATCTTGAGGGCAGGTACATCTCTCCATGCTAATACTATAGCCGCTGATGATACTGTCACTTCTGACACCAGTGAGTCCGTGGGTTATCGTCTTTCCGATGTGGATGTGACTAGCCAGGCTGGGGCCCAGATTGGTATTGCCGTGGCCGATGCCGCATTGAAATCTTTGGATAAGGTAAGATCCGATCTTGGTTCTGTCCAGAATCAGTTGGTCTCCACCATAGCCAATATTTCCACAACCCAGATAAACGTAACTGCCGCCGAATCAGCCATTCGTGATGTGGATTTTGCTGCAGAATCATCTAACTTTACAAAAATGCAGATCTTGAGTCAGGCTGGTACATTTGCACTGTCCCAGGCCAATGCAACTTCTCAGAATGTTTTGAGTCTGCTCCAGTAATTTTAGTTAATTATTGGTGATTTCCGGGCGGCAGCTTTTAAAAGCTGCCGCCTGATTTTTTTACTTGGTAAAATGGGATCGAATTTTATTTGTTTTAAGGGCTCTTGATTTGCTGTCAATTTTGCCTAAGCGCCTTTGTATTTAAAACTGCGTCAATATCAGACTCATGGAAAATTGTCTTGACAAACGGTATTTATATATTTTAGGTTTTGCCAGTTGAAAAGACTTGTGGGACAGTATTAAATATAATTTTTTTTGTCAACGGAAGCTTCCTGTAAATATTCAGAAAAAAAGGGTTTGTTCACAATATCGGTAAGGAAAAAACAATTGAAATTAAAAAACAAAAAAGTTTTAGTCACGGGAGCCGACGGGTTTATAGGGTCTCATCTGGTTGAGATGCTGGTTAAAGCAGGCGCCAGGGTAAAGGCGTTGAGCCAGTATAATTCCTTTAACTATTGGGGTTGGCTTGAAGGTCTTGATTGCCAGGATGACATCGAAGTTGTATCAGGAGATATTCGTGATCCCCATTTTTGTAAGGAAATTACAAAGGAGGTGGATGTGATTTTTCACCTTGCAGCCTTGATTGCCATTCCCTATTCCTATATTGCCCCGGACTCTTATGTGGATACCAATGTCAAGGGAACCCTGAATATCTGCCAGGCGGCAAAGGAAAACGGGTGTGAAAAACTTATCCACACCTCAACTTCGGAAGTCTATGGTTCAGCACAATATGTTCCCATTGATGAGAACCATCCTTTGCAGCCCCAATCGCCCTATTCGGCCAGTAAAATCGGGGCCGATCATATGGCTTTGAGTTTTTATCGATCTTTTGGTTTGCCCGTGACCATTGCAAGACCCTTTAATACCTATGGGCCCAGGCAAAGTGCCAGGGCGGTTATTCCCACTATAATAGGGCAAATAGCAGCGGGTAAAAAACAGATCCAGTTGGGAGATGTTTCACCCACCAGGGATTTTAATTATGTGAAAGATACCTGCAAGGGGTTTCTGGCATTGGCCCAATCGGACAAAGCCACAGGAGAGGTGGTAAATATAGGTTCTGGAATTGAAACTTGCGTGGCCGATACACTGAATTTGATTAAAAAAATAATGAATTCAAAGGTTGAATTTATCACGGACAAAAAAAGAGTTCGCCCTAAGGATTCCGAGGTGTTAAGGCTTTGTTGCGATAACAGCAAAATAAAACAATTGACAGGTTTCACTCCGGATTATTCTCTGGAACAAGGATTAATTAAAACCATAGAATGGCTCATGGATCCTGAAAATCTTTCACGTTATAAAACAGATATTTACAATGTATAGCGATCTTATAAAATTTATAAGGGATTGGTATGAAACTAAAGCTGCAATAGCCCTCCATGAACCGCGTTTCAAAGAAATTGACAGGCAATATGTGTTGGATGCCATCGATTCCACCTTTGTCTCAAGTGTTGGTGAATATGTTGGAAGGTTTGAACAGCAGCTTGCACGATACCTTGGTGCAAAATATTGCGTGGCCACGGTGAATGGGACAGCAGCCCTTGAGGTTGCCTTAAAATTAGCCGGTGTCCAAAAAGGCGATGAAGTGATAACTCAAGCCTTGACCTTTGTGGCAACGGCCAATGCCATTTCGTACAATAATGCTGTTCCTGTATTTATCGATGTGAATAGGGAAACCCTAGGTTTGTGCCCCGATGCCCTTGAAAAATTTCTGGATGAAACGGCGATTAAAAAAAACAGGGAGACCTTTAACAAAAATACCGGCCGGAAAATTGCGGCAATTGTTCCAATGCACACCTTTGGGCATCCCTGTAAGATGGAGCAGATAATGCAATTGGCAAACCATTGGAATATCGGTGTTGTGGAAGATGCCGCCGAGGCCCTTGGTTCAAAGATTTTATCAAAACATTGCGCTACCTTTGGCCGATTGGGTGTGCTTAGTTTTAACGGCAACAAGACCATTACCTGCGGGGGGGGAGGAGCCATCATTACAGATGATAAAGATCTTGCCCAGAGGGCCAGACACTTGACCACCACAGCTAAATTAAATCATAAATGGGAATTTTCCCATGATGAAATAGGGTATAACTACAGGCTGCCCAATCTGAATGCCGCCCTTGCCTGTGCCCAGCTTGGGCAATTGGATGGTATCTTGGGAGATAAAAGAAAACTTGCTTATTCTTACGAAACTTTTTTTAAGACCCGGGAATGGGGACAGTTTTTTACCCAGCCCCAGGGATGCACAAGTAACTATTGGCTCAATACTCTTATCACCCCGGATCAAAAACAAAGGGATGATCTTTTAAAAATAACAAACGAATCTGGAATAATGACAAGACCTGCCTGGCAATTAATGTCCGATCTTCCCATGTATAAAAATTTTGCCACAGATAATTTGAAAAATGCAAGATGGCTTGCAAAAAGGCTTGTAAATCTGCCAAGCAGTGTGAGGATAAATGCTTAAAAAACAGATAATTTTGATTGGTGGAGGTGGCCATTGTCGATCCTGCATCGATGTTATTGAAAATCAAAATCTTTTTGAAATTGCTGGCATAGTTGAAGGGGTAGGAAAAAATACTAGTAAGGCTGTTATGGGTTACCCAGTTCTGGGGTGTGATCATGACCTTGAAGCTTTAAAAAAAAGATATGATTATGCCCTTATAACTATCGGTCAGATCGGTTCAGCCGGTCTCCGGCAAAAAATTTTTAATCGTCTGAAAAAGATAGGATTTGTCTTACCTTCTATCATTTCTTCCTTGGCCCATGTTTCAAAACATGCTAACCTCGGAGAGGGTACCATTGTTATGCACCAGGCAATTGTGAATGCCTGCGCCAGTATCGGGAGTAATTGTATTTTGAATACCAAATGTCTCATCGAACATGATACAAAGATTGGCGACCATACTCATATTGCAACTGCCGCTGTTTTAAACGGTGGGGTTGTTATTGGTTCGGGCAGTTTTGTGGGGTCCAGTGCAACCATAGTCCAGGGGGTTAAGCTTCCTGGGAACTACTTTTTTAAGGCGGGTCGTCTTATTATCAGTGAAAAAGACGGGCAAAAAATCAAGGAGGAAAAATTATGATATGTAAGGTTTTTATAATAGCCGAAGCCGGGGTAAATCATAACGGGTCCCTTGATATGGCAAAGCAAATGGTGGAAGCTGCAGCGAGAGCCTGCGCCGATGCCATAAAATTTCAGACCTTCAGGGCACAGACTCTGGTTACAAAAAATGCGCCCATGGCGGATTACCAGATCAAAATGTCCGGGGAGGATGGAACACAATTTGAGATGTTAAAAAAGTTTGAACTCTCCCATGCCGATCATTTGGAATTAAAAAAACACTGCCAGTTGAATAATATTGAATTTTTATCCTCTCCTTTTGATCTTACAACCATTGATATGCTGGATAAAATCGGGATGAATCGATGGAAAATCCCCTCGGGGGAGATCACTAATCTGCCCTATTTAAGAAAGATAGCATCCCTTGGCCAGGAGGTTATATTATCAACTGGAATGGCGGATTATCAGGAGATAAGGGCTGCTCTTTCCGTGTTTATGATTGCTGGAATCCCTTCTCGTAAGATCACTATTCTCCATTGCAACACCGAGTACCCGACCCCCATGGAAGATGTTAATCTCAAAGCCATGCAAACCATTAAATCTTTTTTTCCCGATGTCAGGATCGGTTATTCCGATCATACAAAAGGAATTGAGATCCCCATTGCCGCGGTTGCCATGGGAGCTGTTATGATTGAAAAACATTTCACCCTAGATAAAAATCTTGCTGGTCCCGATCATAAAGCCTCTCTTTTGCCCGATGAACTCATGCAGATGGTAAAGGCCATAAGAAATATTGAGATGGCCCTTGGTGATGATGTTAAACAACCAAGCCCTTCAGAGAAAAAAAATATTCCCCTTGTCAGGAAAAGTATAGTGGCTTCTTGCGATATTGCTGTCGGAGAAAAATTTACTGAAGATAACCTGACGGTAAAAAGACCGGGTAATGGGATAAGCCCGATGAAATGGGATGAAATAATCGGCAGGAAGGCTGGGAAAGAATATAAAGAAGATGATATGATCGATGCGTAAAATTTGCGTATATACCTCCACCAGGGCTGAATATGGCCTACTCAAAAATTTGATCATGGAAATTGATGAAAGTTTTGAACTGCAGTTGCAATTGCTTGTCAGCGGAAGCCACTTGGTTTTGGCCCAGGGTATGACCATCGAAGAGATCCATAAGGATGGGTTTGAAGAGCATACCTGTGTGGATATAGATTTAAGTGATGATTCTTCAAAGGGGATCTGCCGGTCCATGGGAACAGCGGTTACTGAATATGGAAAATTTTTTGCTGATAACAGCCCTGATATCGTGGTTATTCTTGGTGACAGATTTGAGGCTTTTTGTTGTGCAACGGCAGCCCAGATATGCCGTGTCCCCGTTGCACATATTCACGGTGGGGAAACAACCCAGGGGGTGATTGATGAAGCCTTTCGTCATTGTATCACCAAGATGGCCCATCTCCACTTTCCTAGTTGTGAAGAATATCAAAATAGAATTATTCAAATGGGAGAATCCCCTGAGAATGTTTATAATGTCGGTGCCCTGGGGATTGAAAATATTAAGAGTTTATGTCTGATGACGCGGGGTGAGCTGGAAGAATCAATAGGCTTTAAACTTGATAAACCGTTTTTTTTAGTGACTTTTCATCCGGTAACTTTGGAAAATAACAGTGCCCAAGAACAGTTGAAGGAGTTGTTATCAGTGCTGGATTTGTGTTCTGATTATAAAATTATTTTTACCAGTACGAATGCCGATACTGGAGGGCAGGTTTTAAATCAAATAATAGCTCATTACCAAAAGCTTCATCCAGATCAATGTCTATTTGTGCAATCTCTTGGATATCTAAGGTATCTTTCTGCAATGAAATTGTGTGAGGCAGTCATTGGGAATAGTTCAAGTGGTGTTTTGGAAGCGCCAGCCTTGAGGGTGCCGACCATTAATATTGGTGACAGACAGAAGGGCAGAATCAGGATGGATAGTGTTATTGACTGTGAACCTTCGAAGTATTCAATACAGCAAGCCTTAAAATCTATTTATGAAAATACCTTTCAAGCTAAAATAAGAGATATGATTATTCCTTTTGAAAAATTTGATACTTCTATAAGAATTAAGAAAATTTTACAACATGTCGGTTTAACTGGTATCTTGAAAAAAAAATTTTTTGATTTTGTACCAGAGGATAATTCTAAATTAAAAAAGCGCTTATTAAAGCGCAATAAGGATAAAATATTATGAAAGATATTATCGTAGGCCCAAAGACAACCATAAGAGACGCCATGGAGTTATTGGATAAAACAGCCGAAAAAGTACTTTTGGTTTCCGATGATAAAAAGCTGATTGGTACTTTGACTGATGGCGATATCAGGCGTTATATTTTAAAAAATCAGGATTTGTCGGGTACCATTGGGCACGCATATAACAGTGAACCTTCTTTCGTATATAAACAAAAATTTGATTTGGAAAAAATTAAACGAATATTTACTAAATATAAAATTAATCTTATTCCTGTTTTGGATGAAAACAAAAGTATTGTTGATTATCTAACATTGGAAAATGTGTTTGGTAAAGAAAAAAAGTTAGAAAATAAAAAAATATCAGCCCCGGTAGTTATCATGGCGGGTGGTAAGGGAACTCGTCTTAAGCCCTTTACGACCGTTTTACCCAAACCCCTTATTCCTGTCGGAGAAAAGACAGTTGTTGACCATATTATAGATAGATTTAGAGATTATGGAATTAAAGAATATTATCTGACCGTAAATTATATGTGTGGAATAATAAAAGCGTATTTTGAAGAGAAAAATCCAGATTATAAAATAGGTTTTATCGAAGAAACGGAACCACGAGGAACAGCAGGCAGTCTTAAATTGGTCAAGGATAAGCTGGAAATTCCTTTTTTTGTGTCCAATTGTGATATCATCGTTGAAGCGGATTATGCCGATATCTATGAGTTTCATCTAAAAGAAAAGTACGATATTACTATGGTTGCAGCAACTAAGCAATTTCATATTCCCTATGGAGTGTGTGAGTTGGACAACAATGGAAGCCTTGGTGATATTAAAGAAAAACCCGAATACAATTTTTTGGTGAATACTGGGCTTTATATATTAAATCCAAAGGTTTTGGATTTAATCCCGGATTCTGGAATGTTTCATATGACTCATTTGATGGAAAAAGTTAAAGAAAATGGTGGTATGGTTGGTGTATATCCCATCAGTGAAAATTCCTGGATTGATATCGGTCAATGGGAAGAATATCGTAAGGCTTTGAAAATTATGGGAAGCGTGTAAGAAAATTGCTTTACTGCTCTAATCTTTGCGTTTTACTACATGGGATCATAGCCGAGTGCAGCAAGTTGATCATTACAAAGTGAATAAATTTTCTCAATATCCCATGTTATGTTGTTTTTCCAGCGGTAAGCAACGGTTTTATCAAAAAGGGAATTCACATCTTCAAAGGAAGAATTGGCTACCCACTTGTTGTTATAGGCCTGAAGACGTTCTATTTCAAAATTGATGGGTACTCCAAGGAAATTTTCAATCTTTTTTTTAACTTTATCATCCTTGGATATAAGATCTTCAAATTTAATACACAGAAAATTAGGATTATTTATTTTAATGACAATATTTATGGCATGGTTCCATGCCTGGATGTATTCATCTATAGGTCTTTTGAATTTTTTGGCTGCTGAAAGTATAACATCCCGTGCATCCCTGTGGATATAAAGAACTTTAATATCAGTTTGTTTTGAAATATTTTCAATATTAATCTCACAGGATGTAACTTTATTACCCACAACTAAGTCATCTTTTTTGGCTATGCTGTCGAGCAATAGATAATACAACTCTTTCATAGTATTAAATTTTTTTGGGTCAATATCTAATTGATATTTAACTTCGTTTGCAGTTTTTAATACATCAATGCCATGGCTCATACTGAATAATAAATAATATTTATTGGTTTGGGGAATATCCGCCAGATAATTTATGTTTGAAAAGCTCCATCCCCTGGGATCAGGAACTCTCCCGGCAACAGTGTGAAAAATATCTGCATACATGGTTATATTTTTTTGTGAATTTAAAAAATTACATAACAATGTGGTTCCACTTCTCATTTGTCCTGTTATTAATACTTTTTGATACATTTAATTTACCTTATTGATTTGTAATTTATCTGTTAATTTTTCAAAGAGATATTTTTTTAATGATTTTGACCCGGCTACAACACATCCATTGGAATAATGTCAATTTTAATGGATTGTGTCAAGGCGTTTGCATGATTATTTAGGCAAACTTTTTTTTAAAAAAATGTCTTTGTTTTTTTGTTCCATGAATTTTAATTGACCTTGCACAACTAAGTAATGTAAACTTAATCGGTTGTGGTAGATGGGAGAGGTTAAGATTCTTTGTTCTCAGGATGGTTCTTTATTTTCTTAAAATGAGGTTTGATTTGAAAGTGATTCGAATTTGGAGGATTTAAGGTAATGAAAAAACAGGCTGAAAATATATCCGATAATATGACTTATATAATCGCTGAAATGGCGTGTTCCCACGAGGGTGATCCTGAATTGGCTCTTAAAATTATTGATGGGGCGGGCAGAGCTGGTGCTGATGCAATTCAGTTTCAGATTTGGTTTCTGCCTGAAATGGTTGTTCCCCATCATAAGGATTACAAGCTTTTAAGTAAAATAGAACTTTCACAGATGCAGTGGCAGAATTTGGTTGAGTATACCCGGGATAAATATCCAGGTATGGATATTATTGCTTGTGTCTATGAAACTAAAAGTATAGACTTTGCGATGACAATGGATGTTGATGCCTTTAAAATTCATTCTGCAGACTTATCTAATCCCCTTTTTATAAATCATGTGGCTCAAACCGGTAAAAGAATTGATTTGAGTGTTGGTGCTTCGACTTTGGATGAGATTCAAAATGCTATTGAGTGGATCCGAAATGTTTCTAAAAAAGTGTCAATTTGGCTTATGTATGGATATCAGATTTTTCCTACTCCAACAGAGGCAATTAATCTAAACTTTTTAAAAAAAATAAAACAACTTTTTGAACTTCCGATCGGGTATCAAGATCATAGTGATGGTGACAGTGAGGCTGGATTTTGGTTGCCTGCTGTTGCCGTCGGTATGCAAGTTGATTGTCTGGAAAAACATATCACCCATGATCGAAGTCTGAAAGGTATTGATCATCAGGCTGCCTTAAATCCCGATGAATTTAAAAAATTTGTGACAATGGTTCGGGAGCTTGATATTGCAAAAGGCATTTCAGTTCCCAAGCCTTTTTTGAGCCAGGAATTAATTTATAGGAAAAATTCAAAAAAAAGTATTGTAGTTTCCCGTGATATCAAAAAAGACACTGTAATTAAAGAAAGTGATTTGCATTATATGCGGGCTGATGAACTCGGATTACCACCTGACCAGGCTTATCGAGTGATTGGGCGGAAAATAAGGCATGATATAAATCATTATAGTCTAATAAAAGAGGAAGATGTTAAATGAGTGTATTGATATTGATTACAGCAAGGCTTAAATCTACAAGATTGTCAAAAAAGGCCATTAAGTTGCTCAAGGGTCGCCCGATGGTGTCTCATTTGATTGAGAGGCTTAAAATGGTTAAAAATGTTGATGGGATAGTGCTTTGTACATCAGCATCTGAACAGGATGATCCTCTCGTGGAGATAGCTTTTCAGGAAAGAATTAGTTGCTTTCGTGGACATCCCGATGATGTTCTTTTAAGGCTTACCATGGCAGCCGAGAAGTTCAAAGGACAGACTATTATAAGCTGTACGGCAGATAATCCCTTTGTTGATCCGGTTTATATAGCTAATTTACTGGATTATCATGTTGCAAATGGTAATGATTTTACCAGTATTTTAGGGTTGCCTTTTGGAACATTCAGTTATGGACTTTCCTATTCTGCAATGGTTAGGGCATGCAAAATTAAGGATGAAGTGGATACTGAAGTGTGGGGTGGGTACTTCACACAAACCGGGATTTTCAAATGTGGAATTTTAAAAGTTCAGGATGAATCAGTAAAAAGGCCTGAACTGAGGTTGACGGTTGATACTCCAGAAGATTTTGAGCTGGTTTCCCGAATTTTTGATCACCTATACCATGATGGTGAAGTGTTCTTGTTGAGGGAAATTGTAAAACTATGTGATGAACATCCAGAACTCATGGAAATTAATAAAAGTGTTGTGCAGAAACCAGGAAAAAAAATCAAGTTATTGTCTTGATTCTTGGTATCAATTTGTTTGCGGAATGCGTAAAATTAATAATTATGCATTTTGTGGTTGGGGTTTTTGGTATATGGCCTTTACTTTGAAATAAAGGCAACGATTCTAACTTGATTTCTTAGTCAGTCTGGCTAAATTAAGGATGGGAAAAATCTTTCTTTTTTGATTAATCTCCTGACATTTTTAATTTAAGTTGTTCAAAAGAAGCTTTTGCCGCCTCCATCTGCCCAGTGGCAATATAGCAGTTTCCCATTTTTTTAAGCAGATTGATATTAGTTGGCATATGTATAAAACAACGCTCATAGGCCAAAATCGCGTCTTCATTTTGGTCTGCCGCCTGGAGATCGTCACCTATGGTTTCCCAATAAGAGGCAAACTTTTTATCGATTGTGACGGCTTTATTAATAGCCATGATAGCTCCGTTAAAATCTTTTGCAATAAAATATGTATCTATAGTAATAAAATGAATATCATGGTCGAGGGGAGACTGCTCCATCGCTTTTTGAAAATTTGTTAGGGCGTCTGGATATTTTTTTTCTTTTAAAAGCAGTTTGCCGTTATTCATAAAAATTTGGCTCATATATTCTGGAGGAATATTGGTAGTCAAATAATTGTGTGTTGCAATCGTTTTGTCCCATTCCTTGATTAGTGGGGCAGCACAACTATGGTTTTTTGAGTCAAGATAATTTTTAATATTTTTTAATTCTTCTTTAAGGATAGCTTTAAGTTCTTGGTTGAGCTTATCATGGTTTCTACAATATCGAAGCCCTTTGAAAAGCATGTGTTTTAAACTGGCTCGACGTCCTGGTAGGTTCTTGAAATAATTGGCAAACTTCATAAACTCATCACCAAGAGTATTTTGGAAAAAATCAATTTTTTTGGCAAAATCCGGGGCAATCTCCAGTGTTTTATGAAAATATTGTTCCGCTTTTTCATGTTCATTAAATTGCCCCGCGATGCACCCAAGATAGAAATAAAGTTTTTCTGATTCCGGGAGTTTTTTTAAGAGGTCTTCTACCAGAGGCTTAGCGAGATAATAATTGTCAGAATCCATGTACAGTTCTGCTAGTTTGAGGCGGTTTTGTTCTTTTTTATTTCCTTTCTCTATTTGGCTTAGATATGTTTGTTCTTTTTGGTTAAAAGCGATAACCGTGCTTAAATTATCTTCTAAAAGGGTTAAACTTTCCTTTCTTATTTTATTAATATTTAGCAATCTCTGAAGGTTCATTATCAGCCATTGATTGTATTTTTTGGGATTATTTTCAAGGGTTGTAATTTCTTGGCGTTGCCGTTCACTTTCTTTTAATCCATCCATGGTAATTTCTTCCAGTATTTTCCAGATATCTAAAGTCTTATCAATATTTTTATGGAAATTATCAATTTTGACTATTTGCTTTTGTTGTTGTTGGGAGAGATTTGAGAACGATTGGATATTTTTTTTTATGGGCTTTGATGTTAGGTCTTTAAGTATGGAATGGGTTATTCTGTCGGATTTTTTAACCATCTTTTGGAGTTCCATGGCTTTGTTTAACGTATTGTTAAATTCTAGGATCATTTTTTTTGTATTGATTGATCCGATGTCTGAAGAATACTCCTTGATTCTACGGGTAGTATCAATATAGGGAATGCAGTGTAGGTCTATGGTTTCTTTTAATGTAAGGACTTGCGTGCCTTCAATGTGTGCCCCACCCTCGG
Organism: Desulfobacteraceae bacterium; assembly: GCA_024226935.1. Lineage (GTDB taxonomy): Bacteria > Desulfobacterota > Desulfobacteria > Desulfobacterales > Desulfobacteraceae > NBML01. The sequence continues at coordinate 45,392 of JAAELK010000152.1, read as the reverse complement.
TTGCATTGATATAAGTTTGTGGAGATTTTGTAATGATGGATTCGAAATGCGTTTTCATGCTCAGAAAAGAACGGTCGGTGCGTAGGGTGGTACCATCAATTCCTTTAACGGTCTGTCCCATGTTGTTTCCATCGATAATACCGGTGGGTGGTGTTCCACGAAGAACCGTTTCTCTGGCATGGGTATTAGTGCTTGGATACGCAAGATCTTGTCCAATAAAGATAATTGGATCGCAGCCAAGCATGTGTGCTGCAATGAGGTTTAGATGTGCTACGGTGCTGGAGCCACCTGTGAGCATTTTCCCACCTATAAGAGAGTTTATCCATGCTTCTATGGGTTTGGCGGTAAAAGTCCAGAATATCTGACTTGCGGGAAATACTTTTGGTGTTCTTAAGTTGACCCATGAGGAGCACACCAGGGCAATGTCTTTTACCTTTGGTATTACGTCGGCAAATTTTTCATAGGTAAGATTTTTGGGATCAATGGATGTGAGAAAATGTGGATGTACTCCGTGTTTTATGAGGGTAGGAAGAACTGTATCAACTGCAAAAATGACAGCTTTTTCCTGGGCCTGTTTTAGAATATGTACATTTTTATCCAATGATGGTCCACCTGCCACAAGTATTGCCGGGTTGTTGGTGAATTTGTTTAGTATTTGTTCGAGTAGAAGATGGTGTTTGATGGTAGAGACATGTTTAAATCTGTTATTTAAAAAATCTTTGCCAAGGGCCCGGGTGGTTGCACCACCAACATTCTGGCTGTTAATGTAGTTATAGAGATCCTCTTTTAATTTTTTGTATCCTGTTGGATCAAAATTGAAAGAAGGTGAATGGTTAAAAATATTGGCATCTTCAAGTTGAAGGGTACGGGATGCAAGAGTCATTTCTTTGTTGATTTTAATATTTTGACCAACGCATAAAATAAGTCTGGAATCTTTAAGTAATGGTGAAAAGTCTGTATATCTAAGGGCTTGGATGAAAATTTGGGGTTCACGTTCAAATATAGCCAGATACTGAAGCAATGGTCTTTTTTTTAATATCTCTATAACGCCATAACCAAGGCCTATTCCGAGGATTGCAACAAAACCTTTATGATCTTGAGGTATTTGATTTAAAAAATAGATTGAATCTTTTTCTGGGTTTTTTTCATTGTGGAAAGTTATTAGGTTTCCCTTGAAATTGGGGGCAGTGAGATTCGGTTTATTGTCGGGAGTAGAGAAAATAGTGCCTAGAGGTTCTGGTGGTTCGTTGGTAATTCGTTTCCATACAGCAGGATGATTTTTTTTAAGAAGTTCCAGGTTTGACTCGTAGTAGTCTATAAATTTTGTGGTCATTTTTATATCTCCAAATAAAGATAGTCCGGTACCCGTATATAAGTTCTATCCCGGACCGGATCTCCAGACAACCTTTTTAACATAATTTTTATAAAGTTTTTTTTAATAATCGGCAATATTCAAGAGAAAATCAAGCGACTCTTTTTTTCCCGGGGCAGGGCATGGTGAAGTCCCCAGTTTTCACAAATCAGGCCATGGATCTGTTTTAATCTCTCAGGTTTTGTACCAAGGCAGAGAACTACTTCAGAAATTGTCTGACAGTTTTCAAGGGCTAAGCAGTTCGGATCTTGAAAAATATTGGGTTTATCGTCAAAGAACCAGAAAGGATAAATCCGGCAGAAAAGCGGTCGGGCGTCATCTGGTAACAGGCACCCGTTTGCATCCTTAAAAATGCATGCATCTTCCTGGGTCTTGAGATCAAAATGGCTCCCATCCACAGGAAATACGTTGTTGATTGATTCGGCCATGTCTGGAAAAAGGATGGACATCTGACCGATAAATTGGGGGGAATTGATTCTTTTGTCCAGAAAATCTGACCTTTTTTTGTCTTTAAAAAGATTTAAGATTTTTTTAATTTCCGGGCCCGATACCGGGGCGGGTAGCCCCTCATTATTTTCAGCCCTCAGGGTACAGCATGATCTGTCCATCGAATCGCATCGTTTGCACATGTTTGGATTTGTCAAGAGGACCTCTCTTTAATACAAAATTTTAATTGATTTATGATCCTATTCCCTGGTAAAAAGTTCTGTATCATTTCAAATTCAATGTTTTTATTTTAAGTAACAGCAAATTATGTACCATTTGAGGAATTTTAAAAGCAAAAGTATGGTTCAATCCAGAGTTGATACGATTCTGACAGACGGGGTTTTCTTTTTCCAGGACCTTTCTTTATGCGGCATCTGTCTTTTTGCACAAGTTTTTAATGCATAAAAATGGATTATTTTTTTTAGATCAAGTTTTACAGGTCAAAAAAGGGTTTGATAAAACATATCCGCAATTATTACCGGAAAAAATTGCCAAACCGGTTTGAAAATTCAGGTAATTATTGTTTTTCGGTGGCAGTTTGTTCTTAGTTAATCCTTTGTTTTTGTGTAAGATGTAATATGGAGCTGGCTGAAAGGCGCACTATTTTTTTTTGAATAAACAGGGAATACTTATTGCATATTTATGAGTTGTTGTTATGATTTTATGGAAGTAGATTATAACTCATTTAAAGGGAGGAAATACAGGTGTATGCTGAGGAATAAAGTTATTTTAGTTACCGGTGGGACCGGTTCCTTTGGGAAAAAATGTGTGGATATTATTTTAAAACATCACCGCCCGAAAAAAGTAATTGTTTTTAGTCGGGATGAGCTCAAACAATTTGATATGGCACAATTATTTCCTGCAGAAAAATACCCCATCAGGTTTTTTCTTGGGGATGTAAGAGATCAAGATCGTTTGAAATGGGCCTTCCAGGACGTTGATTATGTGATCCATGCTGCTGCTATGAAGCAGGTGCCGGCAAGTGAATACAATCCTACAGAATCCATTAAAACAAATATTATAGGTTCTGAAAATGTGATTAAAGTGGCCGCCGATTGCGGGGTGAAAAAGGTGATTGCCTTGAGTACCGACAAGGCGGTTAATCCCATAAATCTTTATGGGGCTACTAAGCTTTGTGCAGAAAAACTTTTTATTGCGGCCAATGCATTCATGGGGCGCAAAAAATGTATGTTCAGTGTGGCTCGCTACGGCAATGTCATGGGCAGTCGGGGCAGCGTGATTCCTTTTTTCTTGAAAAAGAGGTCTGAAGGGGTTTTGCCCATCACCCATCCGGATATGACTAGATTTTGGCTGACACTTTCCCAGGGTGTGGAGTTTGTGCTCAATTGTCTGAGTACTATGACCGGTGGGGAAACCTTTATTCCTAAACTTGCCTCTTTAAATATCATGGATTTAGCTAAATTCATTGCACCGGAGTGCAAAACTAGAATTGTCGGTATCCGCCAGGGGGAAAAAATACACGAAATATTGATCAGCCAGGATGAGGCCAGAAATACCCTGGAATGTCCGACATATTTTTTGATTAAGCCGGAAAATAGTTTTTTTCAGTCCCGGATCGATGAAACTTATTTTAAAAAGGTTCCAAAGGGATTTGAATATAATTCGAGGACCAATGGTGAATTGGTGACAAAGGCCCAGATTGATCAAATGATAGCCTCCATGGATCAGGAGTATTGATGATGGTATTTGGAAATTGCAGACTTGGCAGGGGAGAACCCTGTTTTATTACCTTTGAAGCCGGTGCTACCCATGATGGACTTTCTTCGGCAATGGAGCTTTCATCCCTGGCGGCTGAGGCTGGTGCCGATGCTATTAAATTTCAAATATTTGATCCGGATAGGCTGGTGGCAGATAAACAGATGCTATTTTCCTACGGGGTGCTTGTGGATAGGGATACCGGGGATACCGGGGAAACCGCAACTGTGTCAGAGCCCTTGTATGATATTTTATGCAGGAGATATCTATCTTCCCAGGAGTGGATCCAGGTCAAAAAACATTGTGATGCGCTGGGGCTTGCTTTTTTTGCCACGGTTGGCTTTGAATCTGATATTCAATTGCTTGAACAATTGAAATGCGATTCCATAAAGATTGCATCTGCGGATATCAATCATTGGCCCTTGATACGACGGGCGGCTGAAACCGGGATGTGTATTCAGCTGGATACCGGTAATGCCAGTCTGGGTGAGATTGAGCAGGCAGTTGAGATCTGCCGGACCGCCGGTAATACTGATATTATTATACATAATTGTCCTTCCGGCTATCCGGCCAGGCTTGAGAGTATCAATCTTAATTTGATTGTCACTTTGAAACAGATGTTCCCGGAATTTCCCATAGCTTACTCAGATCATACCCCCGGATGGGAGATGGATGTGGCTGCAGTTGCACTGGGAGTCGATCTTTTGGAAAAAACTATTACAAAGGATAGAACAATCAGAGGTCCGGAACATATGTTTTCCCTGGAGCCCGGGATGATGAAATCTTTTGTTCAAACCATCAGGGATATTGAGACGGCCATGGGCCGGCCAAGACGTATTTTACACCCCGAGGAAAAAAAAATGAGGCAGAAGATACGGAGAAGTACCTATCTTAAGGTGGATGTGAAACAAGGCGATTTAATCGGTCTTGATCAGGTGGAATTTAGAAGACCCGGGACCGGTATTTCACCGGATAGATTCGAAGCTTTATCGGGGAGGCAGCTTGTCCGGGATCTTGAAAAGGGACAGATGCTGACCCCGGCAGATCTGAAAAATCCATGATGCGACTTGCAATCATTCCTGCCCGGGGGGGATCTAAGCGCCTTCCCAGAAAAAATATTTTGCCCATCCAGGGAAAACCCATGCTTTTTTATTGTGTCCAGGCGGCATTGAAAACCGGGCTCTTTGACCAGGTCATTGTCTCAACCGAGGATGATGAAATTGCCAGGGTGGCACAAGAATCAGGGGCCAAGGTTATGCCAAGGCCGGCAGCTTTGGCCCGGGATGAAGCAGGTGTGGTCCAGGTTTGTTCCCAGGTGCTTGAAACATTGGATAGCCAGGGGATCAGGCCGGGTTTTTTTTGCTGTATTTATGCCACCGCCATTTTTATCACATCCGATGATATAAAAGATGCCTTTAAAAAACTGGATGTCAGTGACGGGCCTGATGTGGTCATGGGGGTATCTCAATTTAATCTTCAGCCTGTCCAGGCTCTGGAAACAAAGGATGGGTTCTTAAGGCATAAATGGCCGGAGTATCAGGGTGTGCAGTCTCAATTTCAGCCAAAACTTTTGGCCAGTAATGGTACTTTTTACTGGGCCGATACTCTGGCATTTGTAAAGAATAAAACTTTTTATCCCCGGCGGTTAGAAGGATATCCCATTCCCTGGATACGGAGTATTGATATTGATACGCCGGAGGATTTGAAAAACGTCCAGATGTTCGCCCCCCTCATCCTTGGTTCTTTGGGAAAAAAATAACGGTTTTTTAAAGCTTGATTTATCTTTGGATTAGAGCAATACATCCCATGATAGAGGAGTGCCCCTGGGAATATCCCTTTGTGCTTTTTTATTAAGAATGTGATTTAGATATCGTGGATGTAGGCCGTATCCTGGCCTGATAGAGCTGATATTGTCTGGAGTGAATTTTTCTTTGGCCCGGATATCTTTTATGGCAAACAGGGATCTTCTGAAAATAATGCTTTGTTTTTCTTTGTCAGACAACTCAAAACAAATTTTCCCCAGTGCTTTGTGTGCGGTATGGATATCTTTGACCATCTGTTTGAATTCATGGGGTTCCATGGAAAATGAGGCGTCAGGCCCGGCCTCTTTTTTGTTGAGACAGAAATGCTTTTCAATGATGCAGGCTCCCAGGGCAACTCCAGCAATGGGCAAGGCACCTCCCACAGTATGGTCAGAAAGGCCCACCGGCACCTTGAATAATTGGGTTAGATATGGAATGGTCGTAAGGTTTGCATCTTCCGGGTCAGCCGGGTAGGCAGATGTGCATTTCAACAGTGCCAGTTCGTTGCATCCGGATGTTTTTAATGTTTTGACTGCTTCATCTATTTCTGCGATGGAAGCCATGCCAGTGGATAAGATGATGGGTTTTCCGGTTTGAGCTGCTTTTTTCAAAAGTTCCAAATCTGTCAGTTCAAAGGAGGCAATTTTATAGGCCGGCATCTTTAATGATTCTAAAAAATCAATGGCTGATGCATCAAAGGGACTTGAAAAAAGATCCAACTCCAGGCTGTCGGCTTTTTGCTTTAACTTAGGTTGCCATTCCCAGGGGGTTTGGGCCTGTTGGTAAAGATCAAATAATTGTTGGCCTTTCCAGATGGTATCCTTTATAGTGAAATATGGGGCCTGGCTTTTAATGGTAAGTGTTTCCGGGGTATATGTCTGTAGCTTGACTGCGTCGGCGCCAGCTTCTTTGGCAGCTTCCAATATTTTGACTGCAGTTTCATAACACTGGTTGTGGTTGGCCGACATTTCCGCAATGATATAGGGAGATGATCCAGGTGCAATTTTTTTTTGATTAATCTTCATCCGGGTCTGTCTCCATTTTTGATATGGTTAGCTTATAGGTCATTTGGTTGAGTGTAAAAAAAACAGGGTAATTCTGGTTGTCACTAATTCGGAGTAGGTTAAATTGTTCCCTGATGGTTTTATCCGGATCCAGGCGGGAGTCTTTTGGGGTCCTTTTGGGATAAAAATTTTCTTTTCCCCTTTGTTTTTTTGCTGTTAGGATAAGATCTCTATGATTTTCTAAAAAATCAAGGCAGATGTTAATAGTATGCTTTGCCGTTTTTTGATGGATTTCATCAATGAGTTCATGACCCCTAAATTGCATTTTCTTTTGAAGGTAGATGGGGCCACTGTCCACCCTTGGGGCTGCTTCAAATAGAGTGAGTGGAATAGTATTTTGCCCTTCCAGGATTTGCCAGGAAATGGGTGACCAACCTTTGCCATGGGGTAAAGCACTGCCATGGACAATGATGTTGTGCTTATTTAATGCCAAAATATTTCCCGGTGCAAGTTGGCCGCAGCCCAGGTAAAATGTGATATCAGAAGCAGTTATAGAATTGACTTTATGGACCCAGTTTACCCTGTGACCCCGGAGCAGAATCTGGACAAAAAGTTGAAATAAATAGGGATTGATCCAGCTATCCTTATCTGAGATAAGGGAAATGGTTAATCTTTTATGGTAAGATAGTGGCTTTGGATCAAGTAAGAAGGTGTGGGTATTAAAATAGTCTGTTGTTTCTTCTAAACTTTGTCTTATCAGGACATTTTCCATAAGAACAGGGGTTAGGCCAAGGCCCTGGAAGGGTGCTTTTATAGTGTGGTCAATGGCGATGGCATTAGATTTTTCAGTCAATGTTACTTGGCCAATGTGAATTTCCGGCTTGTCATCTGTATTAAACCGATAGGTTTTATTTTTTGTATCGCCTGATTCTATAGGGACACTGCTCTGGAACATCTTTTGGAATATGCGTTTTGTTCCGTCTCCATCAACCAGGTCTTGTCCCAGTGCTATCATTTGTTCTCTTTTGTGTTGGGAGAGAATGAAATGTGCCAACATATCTGTGATTTTGTTTGGAGTCAGGCTTTCAATGGGACCGGCATTGAAAGCCCCAATTTCTCTTTCCAAACCAGCTGCAATATCCACCTGGTTTAAGGCCACGGGGATTACTATAAATGGTACGCCCATGAAGCACAATTCCCAGCAGGTGCTTCCACCGGCTGTGATTGCAATGTCTGCCCATTCCATGAGATCAGGCATGATGGGATCTTTCATTAGCCTGATCTGATCTGTGTCTGTTGTAGTTGTCAAGAGCTTATAACGGCAATTGGATGGTCCTATCACCACCCGGGTTTTCAGATCCGGGTCATTGAGGTTTTGTATTGCCTGGATGATAAGGGGGGTTATATTGTTCGGGTCTGTACCGCCCATGGTAACTAATATTCGGCTGGCCTTCCGGGGGGCAGCTTTGTTTTTTTTGTTTTTTGATAAAAAATCATTTCGAAGCAGGGTGTAGTCAGTGCCAAATAGTTTTTGGGTATTGTTTGAACATTGATATGGATAACACCGGGCGCCGGGATTTTGATTGAGAAGAATATCGGCATAATATCTGGGCAGATGATTATAGTCATCTATGACCAGTAAGCGATATCCGCTTCTTCGTATGGCTTTTTGATATTCCGGCCCAAAATGGTATCCATCCAGAATAACCCAGGCAGGAGGGGATATCTTTTTAACCTTCAGTTTTAACTCATGGTTATCAAGGAATTGGAGGGTTTGGTTGATATCTATTGGATCAGGGCTGGGAGTTGAGATAAGTTTGTGGTCATATCCCTGGTCATTAATTTTGGATACTAGGACAGGGTTGCTATCGTGGGTGATAAAACAGACAGTCCCCCCCCATTGCCGCCAGGCCTGGGCTAGAGCAATACATCTCATAATATGCCCGGTTCCCATAGTGCTTCCGGCATCGGCCCTGATATAAAGCCTTTGGCTATTCACGGCTATTTATCTGAAGGCCTGCATGGCAGAAGTCAGTCTGGCATGGGTTAAATCTTCGAGTGATACACCATCTTCATTTCGTAGTTTGAGTTCGGATTCCCATAAGTAGCCGTTCCATTTGCCGTAAAAATAAATAGCATGGTCCGTATCTGTTTTTTCCGGGTGTTGGGTCAAGAATATCATCTTAAGATCAGGCAGGTAGATAATTGTATCTGGATCGCCTGTGTGTTCTATGGCTTTTAGACAGAAATCTTGAAACATATAAGCCCCTGCTTCCGGGCTGAAGCCACCTGCTTGAAAAAATAGTTCTTTTTTGACGGCCAGAAAATAGTCCACCATCTGGAAACTTCTTTCCTTTAACGCACCGGGAAAGTCAATGTTTAAATGCTGGTATGCGCAAATCGGTGTGTTGTTATGATCGACCACCATACCTGCATTTGCAATTTTACCCTCTTTGTCCGATATTCTTGCACCCAAAATTTTGGCATCTCCATGGGTTGCAAATCCTTTGTTCAAAATTTTCAGCCATCCTTTCAGCGGGGCCAGATTTTTTTCAAAAAATATTAGAGTTCCCCCCGTCGCTGTTTTCAGGATTTTGTTCATGACATCAATTTTATTTTGCCCTTTGGTCACTGGAATTAATTTTATATCTCCTTCCAGGGAATCCAATATTTGTTGCATGGGGAGGGATGGGGTGTCAGGTATCAGGATTAATGTTTCATATTCCCCTGCATTCTGGGAATTGATTGCTATTGCCTCAAGTTGGGCCAGAAATAACTTAGGATCCTCCGGAACCTGTATAAGAATGGATAATTTTTTTCCGTAATCTTGTGGGTTGATGGGGATTGGTAAGAAGTTAGTTTTATTGGCCTGGATGGTTTTTTGAAGTATGGTGCAAACTGTTTCAATAGCTGTTGTCGTATTTGTCAGTTCGGTTTTGAGATATTGATCAATTTTGTCATGATCCATAAGCTGGGAAAAATCAGTCTTTTTTATCAGGTTTTCAGCAAGTTCTTCCGCCCGCATCTTCAGGGCTACCCCCTGGTCTACAAAGGAATGAGGTGCTTTGGGAATATAAGCAAAGTCCAATTTGACTAAAGGTTTGCCAAAGGCCAGGGTTTCAAGGCCGGTGGTGCTTTTTTGACCAAGTACCACTACATCTGCCATGGATATCAGATCGTAGGTATTTTCCTGGGCATGGATGAAAAAACAGTTGTTTTTAAATTGAGCGGTAATGGCCTGGATCCATTTATCAATCTGGGGTTTTTTACCGGACGGGTGGAACTTAACAAAAATTTTTTGGGTCTTATTGTCTGATACAGCCTTGAAAATTGGTTTAAACAGATCCGGACCCGGTAAACGGGAAGATAAAATCAGCAGTGTAACAAACGCATCAAATATTTTGTATTGTTTTCGCTTGGTTTCCCTGATTTTGTTTTGGATTTGATAGGTGATTTCTTTGGCAAGATGAGTATTGCCCACCGGAATAATTTTAGATTCAGGGGCATCAAAATGGATCAGTTTTTTTTTGATCCTTTTCCCCCATACAAGATTAAGGGTTGAATATTGGGCATGCCCAGAAAGACCAAAGTCAAGTCCATAGGACAATCCTTCCTGTAGAGAAATAAAGGGGCAGTGACTTTTTTTTGCCCAGAAAGCGAACATTTTTCCCCATCGATTGATTTCGTGGAGGGCAAAACAAAGGTCCGGCTTTTCTTGTTTTAATAGATTTTTAAAACCCACATATTCAGTGGCAGTCGAAAATAGTGTTTTATCAGTTACAGTTGTCGGGTGGACATTCAGAAAAAAATCATGTTTCAATGATCCTGCAAAAGTCTTTCTTAGGAGATGATAGTTTTTCAGGATTTCTTCATGGTCATTATTTGTAACGTAGTCAAAAATGTGGGAATACTTAAGTCCAAGCTCAATGGCAGTAATCTCCTGGGATCGTTCTGCCTGTCCCACGATATATTTTATATTTGCGCCCTGGGATTCCAGTCTTTTCATGATAGGGGTGATAAATCGGGTATGGTGTGTCAATGCAATGTACGCAAGAATTTTTTTGTTTTTCCAGAAATCAGTCATTGTCTGGTAGCCTCTTTGCTAAATGCATGAAAATTGTTCCAAGTTCCATTTGTTTTGTTCTAAGGGTAATCACGTCTTTGATGGCCCTTTGTAAAGATTCAGCCTTGTTGACCCGCAGTTTAAATCCATGGGTTATTGGTTTTAGCATGGGATCATATATAATAGTGGGTATGTTTTTTGCCTGGGCAACATCGGTCTGAAAACAAGCACTGCAGGCAACCAGGCTGTCGGCCATTAACATTTCCCAAAGTGAGTTTGTGTTGTGGAATGAGTATGAGGCAAACAGGTTTAATTCATTTTTATAGATGGTTTCAATCATTTGGTTTTGACTGTGGGCTCCCCTTACCTGATCTTCTCCATAACCGAACATCAGGTGAATTTTTTTTCCCATGGGGGCAATTATTTTAAGCATTTCCTGATATTCATAGGTGATTGCCACATTGTGGGGAAGGTACAATACAGTCCTATCTTCCGGTATCTTATGTGTGGTTTTGTAATGGTAGGATGCTTTAACACCGTTTAAATGAAAGTTTGATGACGTGGATGAAAATATAGATGCTTCAGATAATGGTAACAGCCAGATATTTTTGTGGTCTAATATTTCTTTTAAATAGTCATGGCTTTCCCTGGATTTTGTGATTACTCCATCGGGAAGGGAAGTTGTCAGGGTCCATCGGATATCAAGGGGCAACAGCTCATACCCTATAATCGGAATTTGGTTTTGTGTTGCCCAAACAACGGCTGCCTGGAATACACGTTCTTCAGAGTCTGAAGAACCCAAAGGAGTTGGGATTTGTAAGATTAAACCACAGGTGTTGGACTGCTTTTTAATATTAAGGGTGGTCTGGGTAACATTACCGCCCCCCAGATCATCTAAGAGTAAAACATCGTTAACGGCCAGTCCTTGAGGAAATTGTGTTTTACTGAGGATTTGTTTTTTGGCCAGAAAACCTTGATAGGATTTAGTTGCAAACCGGCTGGACAGTTTGAAGCATGTTGGGCTTAGATTCTTTGTCTTATCCAGAATGTCCGAAGAGGTTTCAGGGACAATGAATGACAGGTCAATGATTTCTTTTGTTCGGTTCTGTAGTAACTGGAGGAAATCACAGATTGTGGAAGTTATTTGGTTTGACTGAATGAGCCAGAGTATTTTTTTTTTATTTGCATTCATATGTTGCCAGTAGTGTTCTTTATGATGTACTGTTTTTTTAATTGTTAATAAAATTGATTTTACTGTTGCATAGAATTTAGAGAAAGAAAAGTAAATTATTAGATACCTGATGATAAAAATATAGAAAAGACAGGATCGATGATTGGTATAATAAATTATAACGCTGGTAATATAAAATCTGTAGTAAATGCAGTCGCTTATTGCACTGATGAACAAATACTTATTGCAGATCATCCAAGGGATTTGGAGGATTGCTCAAAGTTGATTTTACCGGGGGTGGGTGCCTTTGGTGAGGCCATGGAAAGCCTGGATAAGGCGGGCTTTTCAACTGCTATTCCCCTAGAGGTTAAAAAAGGGAAATATTTATTAGGGATTTGTCTGGGAATGCAGTTGCTGGCAACTATAAGTCAGGAGTTTGGGGTTTTTTCTGGACTGGATCTTATTGGTGGTGAGATACTGCCTTTTCGAGTGGACTTATCTTTATATCGAGTCCCCCATATGGGTTGGAATACGGTTGGTATCACAAAACAAGATCCATTTTTTTTCAACATTGAAACCAATATGGATTTTTATTTTGCACATTCATATTATTTTCATTGTGAAGATGAATCCAATATACTTGCCATGACTAATCATGGGATGCCATTTGTTTCTGCCATAAGAAAGGAGAATGTGTATGGTGTTCAATTTCATCCGGAAAAGAGTCAGCAATCCGGGTTACAGTTGATAAAAAATTTTATCGGGTTATCGGGCTGATGTTAAAAAATAGATTAATAGCTGTCATTCTTCTGCGCAATGGGCAGGTGGTGCAAAGTGTTAAATTTAAACATACTAATATCATTCACTATGATCCTGTCCATGCCATTGAAAGTTTTAATCGTTGGGCCGTTGATGAAATTGTCTTGCTGAATGTATCCAGAGATGTATCCACAAAAGATTTTTTTGTGGATATTGTTAAGCGGCTTTCGAAAGAATGTTTTGTGCCGATGACAGCAGGTGGGTGGATTAATGATATCGCTTATGCTCGAGCGCTTTTGGCAAATGGAGCGGATAAAATTATTGTGAATACAGATGCGTACAGGAACCCTGATTTAATATCTATATTAGCCAATAAATTTGGCAGGCAATGTGTTGTGGTTTCAATTGATGCGAAACAAAATTCTTCTGGAGAATCTTTTGTGGTAATTGATAGAGGAAGTGATATTCAGCAGGTGAAAGTTGGGGATTGGGCACAAAAGGCAGAGCAGAAAGGAGCTGGAGAATTGTTTATTAATTCCCTGGATCATGATGGTAATCGAAAGGGATACCATATCCCATTGATTAGACAAATCAGCAGTTTGGTTTCCATACCTGTCGTTGCCATGGGCGGTGTTTTTCATTGGCAAGATCTGGTGGATGGTATCCAGAGGGCAAAAGCCGATGCAGTTGCTGCAGCCAATATATTCCACTATACCGAGCATAGTACAAAAAAAGCCAAACAATATTTAGCTGAAGTTGGGTTGAATGTCCGGCAGATATAAGTGCATGGGGTGATCTACAAGAAAAGGAAATAAAAATGAGATATTGTGCCAGGTGTCTATATCCTGAGAATGCAAAGCCAACAATTATTTTTGATGATGATGACGGCATCTGTAGCGGCTGTAAATACCATGAATCCCGCCAGAATCTTGAAATTGACTGGGTAAAAAGAGAGCAAATATTCCGGCAGCTTCTTTCAGAGGCCCGGGCAGAGGCACAAAAAAGGGGAAATATTTATGATTGTATCATTCCAGTAAGCGGTGGAAAGGATAGTCATTATCAGGTTTATTTGCTTAAGGAAAAATATGGAATGAATCCGTTGCTGGTGACATTTAATCATATTTTTAATACAAAATCTGGTGTGAAAAATCTTGAAAATCTCGTTGCAAAGTCAGGATGTGATCTTGTCCGGGTGACGGCAAATCCAAAGTCAGTAAAAAAAATTGCTCGATTCATGCTTGAAACCGTGGGAGATATTACCTGGCATTATCATGCCGGTATCCGAACGGTTCCCTTCCAGGTAGCGGTTGAAAAAAATATTCCCTTGATTGTCTGGGGGGAACATGGGTTTGCAGAGCTTACCGGGGTTGTCTCATTGGAAGATTTTGTAGAGTTTACAAAATGGACCAGAAAAGAGCATGATATGAGGGGATACGAACCAGAAGATCTGATTAAAAAATCAGGAGGTACTATTTCTCTTCAGGATTTAGCTCCCTACGTTTACCCTTCCGATGAAGCTATTGAAAGGACAGGGGTTAAGGGGATTTATATCAGTAATTTTTTTTATTGGGATGCCAAACAGCACGCAGAAAAGATGATTGAAAAGTGGGGTTTTGGTACTATCAGTTATAAAAGGGAAAGAAGTTTTAATCTGTATTCCAAAATTGAAGATCATGCAAATGATGTCCATGATTATTTGAAATATCTTAAATTTGGCTATGGAAGGGCAACGGATGATGCTTCCATGGAAATACGGCATGGAAGGATGTCTCGTGAGCAGGGGGTGCCATTGGTTGAACAATATGACCATGTAGAGCCTGAAACCCTCGAAACCTATCTGGATTTTCTGGACCTTACAAAAGAGGCTTTTTATCAAATGGTTGAACCCATGAGGGATCAACTTATTTGGGAAAAAAAGAATAATCAGTGGCAGGTAAAAGACAGCATTATTCATCATCTGAAAACCGAATATACTGAACCCGCAAGGCTTGAACTTGTATCGGACAGGACTTTTTCAAAAAATAATAAGTCTCTATATTATAATGTTGAAAATCCCCCTGAAAAAATCGGGGATTCGGCGTTCGATATGTTTGACCCGCAATTTATGATTCTATGAAAGGGCAGATGGTTAAAAAAATGACAAGTCAGCTTGAATTTTGGAAATCGGATTTTGGGTTTGAATACTCCTTAAGGGATAGAAATCGTATTTCTAAAGAAAATATTCAAAAATTGCATTGCGATTGGGGGAAAATTTTATCCCGTGCCTTAACCCCTTATCCTAAAAGTGCCCTTGAAGTTGGGTGCAATATTGGCAGGAATTTGATTGTATTGCAAAATTATCTGGATGAGCTGCATGCAGTTGAGCCTAATGCAAAGGCATGCAGGGCAGTCCGGGAAAATAAGATTCTTGAGAATGTTGTATTGCACGAATCGGATGGTTTTTCATTACCCTATTCCGATAATAGTATTGATATGGTTTTTACTTCAGGCGTGTTGATTCATGTTTGCCCTGATGATTTAAAGAAAATGATCCAGGAAATTTACAGGGTTTCCAAATACTATATTGTCTGCATTGAGTATTTTGCCCATGAACCCCGGGAAGTAAGCTACCATGGTAAAAATGGATTGTTATTCAAAAGGGATTTCGGTGGTTTGTATTTGGATACATTCCCGTCCCTGACAATTGTTGATTATGGTTTTTTATGGCAGCGTTTTGATTCGAGTGATAACAGTCATTGGTGGCTATTTAAAAAAAATAATCTTGGATAGATAATTATGACGGAATTATTTAAATCGGAGTGGGTAAAACCGGTTACACAAAATGTCCTTTGGATATGTCAACTGCCAAGATCTGGTGGTACTCTGCTGCTACGGCTTTTGGACTCCCATCCGCAAATCCATTGTTATCCGTCAGTATTTGGGTTCGCAGATAAAGATCGGATCTGGCCGGAAAAGCAAAGGATTTTAAATTCAAAAAATGTGCTGGAGGATATTTTTTCCTATATGAATATGGAAAAATTTCATCTGGTGGGCATGAAAAAGCAGTCATCAAATATGGCCCAGGAGTTGTATCCTATTTATTTTAATGGAAAATGGTATCGAGAAATATTTAATTCATTTTTAGCCGGGGATACACCACGGGATTATTTTAATGCTTTTTTTACAGCGGTATTCAACGGGTGGCGGAATAATCAGAATTTATATGGGTCTAAAAAATATGTTGTTGGGCAAATGACTTTACGTAAACCGGAATTGTATGAACAAAATTTTATCAATTTTAAACAAGTTTATCCAAATGGTAAAATGGTTTTTATGATCAGGAAACCCGATGATTGGTTAGCTTCTGCAATAAATCTTCGTAGTAGTACCCCATTTTCACAAGATCCCTTTGAGGCTGTGGATTATTATAAAATAATTTTCAGACAAGCTCTGGCCATGGCAGAACAGGATCATTTGATTGTATTTAGATTTGAGGATTTGATTTTGAATTCAAGTAAGATCATGATGATGTTGGCCGATAGAGTAGGTATCAAATGGAACGAGTTGCTTTTGGAACCCACATTCAATGGGGCGCCGTTTTTTCAAAACTCCAGTTTTGAAGTTAAAAAAAAGGATTCTATTGATCCCGATGTCATTGGGAGGGGAAAACAATTAGGAAAAACTGTTTTAAAACTTATTGATAAAGAAATGCTTGAATTATATCAGCATATGTTACAGTATGTTAGTGGTTGTGATTGACCCCTATTGTCCACGGCAGAATATATTTAATATAATAAATTTAAAAAAACTGTTGACAGGGAGCCATAAAACGTATAGATTCGCCTTGTTTTTCGGACAGCCCAACGGGCCGTTAACTCAGTTGGCAGAGTATCTGCCTTTTAAGCAGAGAGTCGCTGGTTCGAGCCCAGCACGGCCCACCATTTAAATGGGATCCAAAAAACCGATGCGTCCCCATCGTCTAGCCCGGTCCAGGACACCGCCCTTTCACGGCGGCGACAGGGGTTCGAATCCCCTTGGGGACGCCACTTAAAATAATCGAGCTCTCAGTATTCTACTGAGGGCTTTTTTGTTTTTTTGGGTCAGGGGTATGATGGCTGGTATCCGGTTTGTGTTGCCCAAGTTGATATCTATCCGTTCCAGTGCCCCGGCAGGAGTGGTTCCGCACGTTTGTAGGTGAATTTTATACCTCCAATTTTTTCATGTTCTGATTCATTCCAAATTCAAAATGGATGGCCCACCGGAAGATTATTAAATATAGAGGATAAAGATTGTTATTTGACAAAAAAATTGACACTATTCCAATTTGGAAGTATATTTATTAAAAGGGGTAGGGTGTCCGGTGGTGAGTGTTCGTGTCAATATATGTGGAAAATCTGTCATAATTTCGGTGGGGCCTCTGCCAGGGTAGTTTGTGTTATCGTGTAAGAGAGGGAACAAAAATGTTGACCGAAACATCCAATCTTGTTGTTATAAGCGGATATCAAAATCAACAGAACACGTTCGCCAAAGTTTCAAACAGTTCCGCCGTAGAAACAGAAGATTTTTCCCAGAGTCAAACCGATGAGGTGACTCTTTCTAGAAAAGCCAGTGAATTGCAACAGGTTTATGAAACAAAAGAAACGGTTCTGGAGCAGGGCTATGCCAACGAAGCCCAACAATTGGAAAATGAATTTGTCCAGGAAAAAAACAGACTTGAGGCGGAGTATAGCCAAAAAAAACAGGCTCTGGAAATTGATTTGTATGTGTGAACTCTGTTTTTGAAAAGTTTTTCGATGGCAGTCTTCTTTCATGGCATAGGTTCTCTATGCTTCACTTTAGAATATGCTGAAGATGGATATTTATATGGTTGCTGTAGCGGCCATTTTTTTTGAGAGTTTATAGCTGTTTATAAAAATAACGATATGTTGTATAATCCCCCCTATTTTTAAGTTAGATATTTTCGGAGGTTAATATATGAAACCGGTTGTGGCCCTGATCGGCCGCCCCAATGTGGGCAAATCCACACTTTTTAACAGAATTACCCGGACCCGCCAGGCCCTTGTGGATGATATGCCCGGTGTGACAAGAGATCGGCATTATGCGGATGCCAAATGGGATGACAAAGAATTCACAGTGGTTGATACCGGTGGTTTTTTAGCCTCGGATGATGATTATTTTGCTTCCCAGATTAAAGAACAGCTCCTGGTAGCCGTGGAACAAGCCGATGTCCTGGTGTTTATAATGGATGGCCGGGCAGGACTTTCTCCCTATGACCGGGATTTGGCAGATTTACTGCGCCGGGCGGAAAAACCGGTTTTTTGTCTGATCAATAAAATAGAAAATTATAAACAAAGGGATGACCTGGGCGAGTTTTACTCCCTGGGTATTGATAATTTTTATTATATCTCCGCCGAGCATGGGGTGGGAGTGGGGGATTTTTTAGACGACCTTGTCAAAAAATTTCCAGAGAACATTGATGGGGAAGAAGTGGAAGACGGTCCCATCAGAATTGCCATTGCGGGTCGTCCCAATGTGGGGAAATCATCCCTTGCCAATCGATTGTTCGGGGAAAAACGGCTGGTGGTTGATGATAAGGCTGGTACCACCCGGGATGCCATCGAATTGAGCGTTACCCATAAGGGCCAGCAGTTTGTTCTCAAGGATACGGCTGGTATCCGGCGTAAGGGCAAAGTTACTCAAAAACTGGAGAAATTTTCCATTATTAAAGCCCTGGATAGCCTGGATGATTGTGATGTGGCCCTTATTCTCATCGATTCAGAAGAGGGTATCACGGATCAGGATATCACCATTGCCGGCTATGCGGAACAAAGGGGGTGCGGTGCTATTTTCCTTCTTAATAAATGGGATCTTGTGGACAAGGAAGAAAAGGGACAAAAAGATTTTCTTAAAGAACTCAGGAGCATGTCAAAATTTTTATCCTATGCGCCTGCCATGACCATTTCTGCTTTGACCGGCCAGCGCTGTCATAAAATTTTGGATGAAGTGGCCAAGGTTCACAAGGAGTATTGTCATAGAATTAATACGGGAGTTTTGAATCGTATTATTGAGGATGCGGTATATCGAGAGGAGCCGTCTTTGCACAAGGGTAAGCGTCTGCGGTTTTTTTATGCTACCCAGGTGGCCTCCAAACCTCCTTGTTTTGTTTGCTTTGTCAACTACCCCAAGGCGGTTCATTTTTCCTATAAACGGTATTTGATAAACCAGTTACGCCAGATGATTCCTTTGAATCTTACTCCCATTAAACTGCTTTTCAGGGAAAAGACAGGGAAAATTGTTTTTTCGGGAAATACAAGGGAATTTGAAAGGATTCAGAAGAAAAAAAGAAAAATTACCACTAAAATGGATAAGCAGCGAAAAGATCAGAGCCGGAAAAAAAGAGAACGGGATCAGAAAAATTCTTCCAATGGATTTGTTTGAATCAAATTCCCAGAAAGTCATGCATCTGTCAGCTCCTTTAGCTGACAGGATGAGGCCGGGCAGCCTAAGTGATCTGGTCGGTCAGGAGCATATAACGGCCCGGGGCAGCATTCTGCACAGGGCTATTGAAGATGACCGGGTCTTTTCCATGCTCCTTTGGGGACCTCCGGGGTGTGGAAAAACGACCCTTGCCAATATCATCGCCATGGTCACAAAAAGTGAATTTGTCCGGATTTCGGCTGTGTTGTCGGGGGTTCGGGATATTCGTCAAATCATTGATACGGCCAAGGAAAAAAGGAACCTGTATAAAAGGCGGACCATCCTCTTTGTGGATGAAATTCACAGGTTTAATAAGTCCCAACAGGACGCTTTTTTATTCCATGTTGAAAACGGCCTGATCACTCTTGTGGGTGCAACCACTGAAAATCCGTCCTTTGAGGTGAATCCGGCCCTGGTTTCCAGGTGCCGGGTTTTTGTCCTTAAAGCCCTTGATCAGGATCATATCCTGCAAATTTTAAGGCGGGGACTGACAGACAAAAACAATGGACTTGGCCTGGACAGGCAAAATTTTTCTTCCGAAGCCCTTTCCCACATTGCAAAGGTCTCGGATGGGGATGCTCGTATTGCCTTGACCAACCTTGAAACGGCAGCTCTTCATTTTGGTCCGAAAAGAGTTATTTGCGCCACGGATATTGAGGCGGCCGTTGAAAAAAAATCTTTCTTGTATGATAAGGCCGGGGAAGAACATTATAATCTGATCTCAGCTTTTATTAAAAGTCTTAGGGGTAGTGATCCCGACGCTGCTATCTATTGGCTTGAAAGGATGCTTGCCGCAGGAGATGATCCTTATTACATGCTTCGACGGATGATCAGGTTTGCAACCGAGGATATTGGCCTGGCAGATCCAGGAGCCTTGACCATGGCCTTGAATGCAGGTGAGTCCTTCAGGATATTGGGACACCCTGAAGGGGATGGATCTTTATTTCAGGCTGCGGTATATCTGGCCACTGCCCCCAAGAGTAATGCCGTGTATACGGCCCATAAGGCCGTAAAACAATCGGTTGCCGACAGAGGGTATCAACCCGTGCCCCTTCATATTCGTAATGCTCCAACCTCTTTGATGACCCAGATGTCATATGGCAAAGGGTATAAATATGCCCATGATTATAAGGATGGTTATGTGCCCCAGTCATATCTTCCTTCTATCATGGAAGACGAGCGGTTTTATTTTCCCACCCAAAGGGGATATGAAAAAGTTGTGAAGCAAAGGCTTGAGGGTTGGCTTGAGCTGAAAAAAAATGCTGGGAAGTGATTCCTTATTCATCCATGGGCTTTCTGAGTCGGATAATTCGTGACAGGGCCAGATCGTATTCATTCCATCCATCCAGATAGGTGCTCAATGCTTCCCTGTAATGGTGGGCTGCGATTTTTTTATCCTTAACTCCTTCGGCCCAGAGTCCGAGAGCCGTATGAAGGGTGATCAATTTCTCCGGATTATGGCCGGCTAGTTTGCCCAGGTTATTATTGGTTTTTTTCCGGGCAAGATGTTTGCTGATAATTTTGTACCAGGGGGCCTGGGTCCTGGATTGGAAATCCATAAGATGGGCCTTTGCCAATTCCGGGGGTGCCGTAATGTTAAGAATTCCCCCCTTTAAGAGTCCCAGGCTGAGGCTTAATCCAGTCTCCCGGGAAGGTTTGGAGAAGAAATGATTGATAAATGTTAATGCTTTTTCCCATTCGGAGTTCATGGCATGGAAAAAGG
Source organism: Desulfobacteraceae bacterium (assembly GCA_024226935.1). Classification (GTDB taxonomy): domain Bacteria; phylum Desulfobacterota; class Desulfobacteria; order Desulfobacterales; family Desulfobacteraceae; genus NBML01. The sequence continues at coordinate 24,840 of JAAELK010000152.1, read as the reverse complement.
CCACCCGGCCGATAATGGTCCGGTTGTCCGGTATTAACTTTAAAAGGGCCTGGTAGGTTTTGATTTTTTCTTCATGGCTGGTTTCAGGAGATTCAAATTGATCGATCAGGGCTGATGCTGTAGTATATCTTTCTTTTGCTTTTTCCCTGTTTTCATTTGCTTTTTGAAGGAAGGCTGTAATTTGAGCTTGGTGTGTCTTTTTGTTTTCGACAAGGCTTAGAAGTTCATCAAGTTTTGCAAAGGCAAGCAAATATAAGTAGTCATTGCCACCGGCTGTCAGGATGGTTTGTTTGTAATATTTTATGGCCATGTCCGTCTTGCGCCCTTTTTCCATTATCAGACCCTGGATGAAGAGGCGCCAGGCTTTTTCCGTATTATTTTCAAAATCAATAAACCCAGGATCCATTGTCAGTTCTTTGTTTAATACCATTGCAAGGTATCCTGAAAATTCATCCGAGTGCCGCCAGTCCATGGTAAACAAATCTTTTGTTAATGCACGGCTTTGGTCTTGATTTAGGCTCCAGTCAATAATATGAAGCATGAGTCTTGCGGTGGTATTTTTTGTGTCGATGGAAATTAATTGGGTGAACAGCCGTCGGCTTTTGTCCAGATTGTTGCTGCAAAAGTGGAGAATGGCGGATGTAAAGAATAATATAGGATCTTTGCTGGTTTTAAGCATGACATCTGTGAGGGCTGCCGCCTGGGCGTATTTGTGTTCCAGGGATAGATCGATGATCTTTTTTAGTTTTATATCCAGGGTGAAATCCAGCTTTCCATCCCATTTTGGTTGCCCCGCCTTCAGATCTTCAATAAATTGCGCCGGTCTTGAAATGGGTAGAACCAATCCAAAATCGGACAAGGGGGTATTTGCCGGAACGTAGCGAGTTGGTTGATCTGTAACCACCCCCGATGCAATTCCGATGACATGACCCCTGGCATTGACGGCAGGCCCTCCGCTGTTTCCCTTGTAAATGGAAGAGTTTACCTGGATGATCTCTTTGGTGCTTCGCCTGACACGGCCCCTGGTGATACTGGCGCTGATATAGTCATCCTGGGTTCTGTTTCCCAGGGGAAATCCCAGGATTATGATGGGAGAAAGCCGCGGAATGTCGGTTGCATCCAGGTCTGCTTCAAGGGGCAGGGGGATAAGGTTTTCGGGTATGGTATCAATTTTTAATACGGCAAAATCATGTTTGAAAGGTGAGTTGATTATCTCTCCTGTTTTACTGGATGCCCTGGGGACTCCTACAATACGCAGGTTGTTTTTTCCATCGGATTGGAAGGCGGATGATAGATAATAGGAATCTGCCAGTTCATGGCTATTTTGTAGTCCTGGTAATCGTTTGAAGGCTTTTTTACCTTCAAACCACAGAAAGATGCGATGATTAAAATCCAGTTTTTTATCAACAAGTTTGTATTGGTTATAGATTTGAAAAAGGGTGGGGTCCTCAAGCCAGGGACAGGCCACATGGCGGTTGGTCAATATATATCCCTGGTCGTCCACAAGAAATGCTGTTCCTTCCACCCTGTTTTTATAGATTAGCTGGGTTGAATCCATAAGCCAGTATTCCACCATTATAAACCCAATGGAATTAGCGTAGGATTCAATAAAATCGGAAAAAACAATCTCGTTTCTGTTCTGGTTGGAATCCCTATGGAGCCATGAAAAATTGTTTGCGGCAATAATGGTTACAATGAGAACCAGAAGCAGGACTACTATTCGTCTAAACCAGTTCAGCTCTTTGAGCAGTTTGGGCTTTTGTTTGTAGGTAGAAGGAAAAATAGATCTGTGGGGCATCCGGTTTAAAATCCTGGATAGTGCAGATGTTAATTGGGCCATGGTCTGGGGTCTTAAGTCCGGTTCATCGGATAACATGACCTTAATTAAAATTCCAAGTTCAGGATCCAGTCCCTTGAGCTGATTCATTTTGGATGATACGTCCATGAGGTTGTGGTCGCCGGTCAATAGTTCAACGAAAATTTTGCCCAGGGACCAGATGTCGGTTCTAAAGTCAATGGCCTGTTCATTGATAATATCCGGGTGAACGCTTAATAGTTTTTTGAGCATGGGGCCGTGGTGGGTAGCCCTGGCATTTAAAAATCTGGATAGTTTGTAATTGATTTTTACACCTAGATTCCGGGTTTGATTCTTGGGGATCAATATGTCTTCGAGGATGAGATAGGGCATGAAATGGTCATGGTCATGAAGTTTTTCCAGGGCGGCTGCAATATTATGAAACAGAGTAACCATTCGTCGTTGGTCCTTTAATATTCCAGAAACAAAGACAGCACCCCAATTGTCAGCATCTACCCATTCACTGACCCTGTACCAGAGGCCGTTATTGGTTTTTTTAACGGCAAAATGCTGGACAAAAAGCTCCGTGGGAAGTTTGGCAAGCTCCTTTAATTCTGTTTCAAGCCGTTTGGCTATGGTGTCATTGATACCCGATTGTTCCGTAAACAGTCGGATGGTGACAGGCTTGGCTCCATCCTTTTTAATTGCCTTACAGACAAGAGAGGAGCGGTCCTCATGGATGATATTTAAAATACGATAATCATTAATAAATTTTATTCCCGCAACAATATGACTGCCGCATGCCGGGCAGGTGGTAATGCTTTGGGCAACAATTTGTTCGCAGAAGGTACACCGTTTCATAACTTAACCCTCTTTAAGGGGGGAGCTTGCTTGTCGCGGGAACCTGGGAGCATCTGGGTTTATTTTTGGTAAATGAAATCTATATCTCAGGATAGTTTTTTTTTTGAAAATAGTCAAGACAGCATAGATAGCCTGTTCTTTGACAATTAAAATAAAGCCAGGGTTAATTTTTTGTTTTGATCAAACCTAAGTGTAACCGATTCTCCCACCATGTTTTGGGACGATAATTGTTGAAAAATTTCGGGATCGGGCAGTGTCTGGGCAATAAAGCGGTGTCCCTTGGCAGTCCTGCCGTAGAGTACGGCGTAGGCAGGTGACAGGTCTCTGGCATAGATTATTGTATATGTTTCAATGGTGCCGCTTCCCGTCGGTTGGTGGGCGATTTTCACGGGAGGGGCTCCCACCAGGCGATTTTTTTGATCTTCAATATCGATGGTTTCAAGGCTTTTTTTAGGGGGGGTGCAAGAGTATATGCCTGCTGCATGTTTGTGCATGAACCATCCCAGGGCCGTTGCAAGGCCGGTTTTTGTTTTTCCCCGGGCGATCATCCCGGCAAGGGTGGTAATGGCGTGGAGATTGTAGCTGTTCCCAGGGCCCCCGAAAAAACTCAATCCCCCCGTAAGGGTGAGTGGTCTTGGGTCGTCTTCGGGTATTTGTATCATTTTTTTTCCAATGGCGACGGCACAGGGAAAACAGGAATATAGATCGAAGCAGTCTATATCTGAAAGGGCGAGTTCTGCGCGGTCAAGGGTTTTTTTCACCACGGCTTCCAGGGGAGGGCTTATCGTAAAATCCGATTTTTCGATCATAAACCGCTGCCGATCTTCTGCATATCCACCCCCCAGAAAGTATACCTTTTCCCGGGCATTGTTGTGATATTTTTTAGCCTTATCAGCCGCCATCAGAATGATGGCGGCACCCTGGTCTACGTTGACAAAAGAATTCATGAATTTGGTGTAGGGAAAGGCTATGGGACGATTATGGGGGCCCTGGGTTATAATTTCTTCGGCTGTCTTGCTCTTTTTGCTCCATGAATAGGGGTGGGAAGCCGCCACCCGGCTGAAGTCTGCCCACAGTTTGCCCACCTTGTTTAAATAGGTGGAAAGATCCATCCCTGCGGCTGCCCACAAAGCTGTCTCAAAAAGTGGAAATCCCTGCATGGGATGTTCAATGCCGTAAAAATTTTCAAGTCGGGTTGATCCTGTGGCATCATTACCGGAATAACCCTCGGGAATTCCCCGTAAAAGAGCGCTTTCTTCCTGCCTGAAATTGTTATCCCTTTGAACATAGGCTTCCGCTCCCACTACCAGAACTGAATTTAGTTCTTTTCTGGCAATCATGGCTGCGGCTTTGTTGATAAGGGTCTGGGGAGAATTGCCTCCGATTTTTGAAGTATGGGTAAATTTCGGGGATGCCCCCAGCAAAGCGGCAAGTTGAGTTGCAGGTGAGGGGTAGTATGCGCTTAGGCTTTTGACTACCATGATGCCGTCTATCCGGGTCAAAGCATTGGGGTCAGTCAGTTTTAAGGCGGCTTTCAGTGATGCCTGGACCATCAGCCCCATGGGATCTTTTGCGGGTTTTTCCAATAATTTTGGTTGTGTAACCTGACCCCATCCTGCAACAACAATATCTCTTTTCATCTGGATAATCCTTTTTAGGCAGCATTCTAACTACTTAAGCTTTGCCGATTTCAACTTTTATGTATGGGGCTGGACTGTTTTATTGTGTCCCATATTAATATTTTATGATCTTTTCAGCAAAGGGATCCATCATGGATAATTCCTTGTTTTTTGTCCCTTCGTTTGCTATGGATTATAGGTTGTAATGTAACTGTTAATAAAAGAAAAATCAATATGAATGGAGGCCTTAGATGAAAGAAGTAGTGATAGTCAGTGGGGTGAGAACTCCGATTGGTTCTTTTGGTGGTACGTTAAAAAAAGTGCCGGTTGTTGAGCTGGGAACTTGTGTCATGAAAGATGTTTTGAAACGCGTGGGACTCAAACCTGTTGTTGATGCGGCACAAAATATGTTTTCACCGGATACACTCAAGGATCAGGGCATGATCGATCTTGAAAAAAAAGGATATGATTACGAGGATTCCCTGGCCCCGGTTTTTGTGGATGAGGTGATCATGGGAAATGTACTCCAGGCGGGCCAGGGTCAAAATACTGCTCGTCAGTCCATGATAGGGGCTGGTATCTCCCGCCAGACCGGAGCTTTTGTTGTTAATAAGATTTGCGGATCAGGGCTTAAGGCCATTGCCCTGGGTGCCCAGGCTATTATGACAGGTAATGCAGATGTAATTATTGCCGGGGGCCAGGAAAGTATGAGTAATGCACCCATGGCCTTGTTAAAAGCAAGATGGGGCCATAGGATGGAACTTACAGGGCAAGGTCCTGTTCATGATCTCATGGTCTTTGACGGTCTCTATGAAATATTTTACGGCTACCACATGGGCCTGACGGCAGAAAATATTGTGGAAAAATACGGCATCACCCGGGAAGAACAGGATCAACTGGCTTTGCTGAGTCACACAAGAGCCTTTGGTGCGATCCAGGACGGTACCTTTGCCCAGGAGATTGTTCCGGTTACCATCCCTTCTCGCAGGGGGGATATAGTTGTGAGCACAGATGAGCGACCCATGGAGACCAGTTTGGAAAAACTTGCTAAACTGCGACCTGCTTTTAAGAAAGACGGCAGCGTGACAGCCGGGAATGCGTCGGGTATTAATGATGCTGCGGCTGCTGTTCTTTTGATGTCCGAGGAAAAAGCCGATAATCTGGGGCTGGAAAAGCTGGCCAGAATCAAGGGTTTTGCCGCAGGCGGTTTGGATCCTGCCTATATGGGCCTGGGGCCGGTTCCTGCCATAAAAAAATTATTGAAACAAACGAAGATGACCATTGGGGATTTCGATTTGATTGAGTTGAATGAAGCCTTTGCCGCCCAGGCCATTGGTTGCATGAGAGAATTGAATATAGCCGTGGAAAAACCCAATGAACTGGGGTCTGGTATATCCATTGGTCACCCCATTGGTTGTACCGGCGCAAGGCAGGTGGTTACCGCCATCAACCAGATGAAACGCAAATCTTATTCCACGGGTCTTATTTCCATGTGTATCGGTGGTGGAATGGGCATGGGGATGATCATCGAAAGGTAAGTTTGTCCTTTACTTGGACTCATTAAAATGGTAAGAATCTTCAAGATTTTTACAGGGGTTAATAACGGAGAATGAAATATATAAAGGGGTGTTTTTATGGATATTCCTCGTAGATTAGGTATATTGATCTATACAGCTGTTCCAGCTATTGTTGGTGGCGGGATCGTTTACCATTTTTTTGGAAGCTTTGTGCAGGTCATTATTTTTGAAATACTTCTTGTTCTGGCGGCTTTGGGGATTATCAGCAGCTAAGACAGATGCTTCTTTTATTTGGGTAAAGCCGTATCTGTGCGAAAAAGTGCATTCTACGGCTTTATTCGGTTTTTTAGCCTTTTCTTTTTTTTAAATATTTGATTGGTGACATCTTGGAGCAAAATATATTTCAGCGAGCGGTATTTTTCTTTTTCCTTGCGCTGTTTGGCATCGCTGTTTTGCTTATGGGTAAATTGATTGCCCCGTTTTTTGCCAGCATTATGTTGGGTATTGTGTCCACCGGAATTTTTAAACCTTTGTTTGAGATTCTTTCAAGGAAGCTTTCTCCGCGAATAGCGTCTGCATTGACCTGCATTATTATGTTTTTTGTGGTCTTTATTCCGGTGGTCTTTTTGGTGGGCATCTTGTCCAGGGAAGCCTTGGGGCTGTATAATATGGCCAGGGATGCGGTTTTTTCCGACCAGCTTATCAATCTGCTGGAAAACACCCATGCCCTTGATCGGATTAACGCTTTGCTGGCCCGGGCCGGTATTGAAAAAATATTTGTCTGGAATGAACTCATCTCTCCTGTTTCTGAATTGGGGAAGGTGGTGGGATATTCTTTGTTCCAGCAGGCAAGATCCATCACTTCCAATCTGTTTAACCTGGTTTTTTATTTTGGTCTTATGCTTATCGTTGTTTTTTATATGTTTGTGGATGGTGAAAAATTTATCCAGTACATTTATGATCTTTCCCCTTTAAAGGAGGAGCACGACAAGCAATTATATGAAAAATTCAGGGATATGGTAGGTGCCGTCCTCATTGGAAATGGCCTTGGCGGTTTGATCCAGGGATGTGCCGGCGGCCTACTTTTTTTATTTATGGGCTTTAATTCTCCCTTCCTATGGGGGGTGATTATGGGTTTTTTGGCATTTCTTCCCATTGTGGGGGTAGGGGTGGTATTGGTTCCTACCGCCATATTTTTGATGTTGAAATCCAGCCTGGGCGCCGGTATTTTTGTACTGGTATTTTATGGTATTCTTTCATGGGGTATTGAGTACATTTTTAAACCTAGGGTGGTGGGGAATAGGGTTGCTATGCACCCCCTTATTGTTTTTTTTGCCATTATAGGCGGATTGAAGGTTTATGGCCTTTTGGGCATTATTTATGGGCCATTGATCACCACCTTGTTTTTAACCCTTGCAGATATTTATTTTTCGAGTTTTCAATCTATGGTTGAACCTGCAAAGGGATTTAAAGAAACTTAATTTGGAGTAGGATTGTATGATTCAAACAGACAATAATATGACTAGTATCGAGAAAGAAATGAAACAATCTTATCTCGAATATGCCATGAGTGTCATTATCGGAAGGGCGCTGCCCGATGTCCGGGATGGCTTGAAACCAGTTCATAGGCGGGTTCTTTACGCCATGCAGCAATTGCATAATGATTGGAACAAGTCCTATAAGAAGTCTGCCCGTATTGTCGGTGACGTAATTGGTAAGTACCATCCCCACGGAGATTCTGCCGTGTATGATACCATTGTCCGGATGGCCCAGGATTTTTCATTGCGATATACCCTGGTGGACGGCCAGGGGAACTTTGGCTCTGTTGATGGTGATTCTCCGGCAGCCATGAGGTATACGGAAATCCGTATGCGTAAACTTTCCCATCAGATGTTGGCAGATCTTGAAAAAGAGACGGTTGATTTCATTCCTAATTATGATGAAACCCTTAGTGAACCAGTTGTTCTTCCAACCAGGTTTCCGGCCCTGATTGTCAACGGGTCTTCGGGCATTGCCGTGGGCATGACCACCAATATTCCCCCCCATAATATTAATGAGGTTATTGGAGGGCTTAAGGCCCTGATCGATAATCCGGAAATGGGTATCAGAGATTTGATGGAGTATATACCCGGACCTGATTTTCCCACCTGTGGTCATATTTATGGTCTCAAGGGGATATATGAAGCCTATAGTACGGGGCGCGGTATTATTTGCGTCCGTGCCAAGGTTGAGGTAGAGGAAAACAAGAAAAGCGGTCAGGAAACCATTATTGTTACCGAGCTTCCCTACCAGGTCAACAAGGCAAAAGTGGTGGAAAAAATTGCTGAACTCATGCGGGATAAGGTGATTACCGGAGCTTCTTTTGTTCGTGATGAATCCGATCGTGACGGCATGAGAATAGCCATTGGCCTTAAACGGGATCAATATGCGGAAGTTGTGATTAATCAGCTTTATAAACATACCAATATGCAGACAAGTTTTGGTATTATTTTTCTTGCCGTGGTCAATGACCGGCCGGAATTGCTGACCCTTAAAGAAATTTTGAATCATTTTATCGTCCATCGGAAAAATGTGATTATCCGGCGGACCCGGTATGATTTGCGGAAAGCAGAAGAGCGGGCCCATATTCTGGAAGGTTTAAAAATTGCTTTGGATAATCTGGATCGCGTTGTGGCATTAATCCGTGCATCCCAATCTCCAGAAGAGGCCAGAAATGGTTTGGTTAATACTTTCAGCTTGACAGCCATCCAGGCCCAGGCCATTCTGGATATGCGACTCCAGCGGCTTACCGGGTTGGAAAGGGAAAAAATTATTACCGAATATGATGGATTGCTCAAGGATATTGCCTGGTATAATGAGATATTGTCAAGCGAGATTGTGGTCCGGGGGTTGATCAAGGACGAGTTGACTGAGTTGTACGAAGAATTTGGTGATACCCGACGTACCAAGATTGTGGAAAGCACAGCAACAATCGGTATCGAAGATCTGATTGCCCAGGAGGACATGGTGGTTACGGTGAGCCGAACCGGTTATATCAAACGAAATCCTGTCACCCTTTATGCCAGTCAGCACCGGGGCGGCAAGGGCAAGACAGCCATGGGAACAAAGACAGATGATTTTGTAGAGCATTTGTTTGTGGCATCCACCCATGCCACTTTTTTGTTTATTACCAATTTTGGAAAGGTATATCAGGCCAAGGTTTATGAATTGCCCATGGCAGGTCGCTCAAGTCTTGGAAAGGCCATTGTCAATCTGTTGAAGTTTGATGAGGGCGAGAAACTTGCAACCGTTCTCACCGTGGATGAGTTTGTAGCAGATAAGTATGTAGTTATGGCTACTAAAAAAGGGCGGGTTAAAAAAACTGATTTAATGGCCTATTCCAGACCCCGGTCCGGCGGGCTTATCGGTGTTAAATTGGCCGAGGGTGATGAACTTATTGCTGCCCGGATTACCAATGGGAATATGGATATTTTCCTGGGGTCTGAAGGTGGGAAGGTCATTCGTTTTAACGAGGCCGATGTCCGGGGTACGGCCAGGGGATCCATGGGAGTCCGGGGTATGCGGATTGATGAGGGCACTCGTGTGGTGGGTATGGAGGTGTTGGAAGCACAGGAAACTCTGTTGACGGTGACTGAAAATGGATATGGTAAGCGGTCCCATGTCGAAGAGTATAGAACCCAGACCCGGGGAGGCAAAGGGGTATTTTCCATCAAGACCTCCAAACGCAATGGTCAAATGGTCTCTTTGGCTTTGGTGGGAGACAATGATGAACTCATGATGGTTACCGATAAGGGAAAATTGATTCGAACCTCCATTGACGGGATTAATGTGATATCCAGAAATACCCAGGGGGTTAAGTTGATCAATCTGTCACCCAAGGAAGCTTTGATCGGTATTGCACGACTCCCCGAAGGAGAAGCCCCCGGGGAAGCTGGTGAAAAAATCGACGGAGAAGAGGATGAAAATAACGAGCTGATATCCGATGAAATCAAAGAGAATGATGACCAAGGAGACATCCAGGGAGAATAGAGGAGAAGGACACAGGAAAAGGCTGCGGGAAAAATTTTTAACCAGCGGCCTTTCCGGGTTTCATGATTATGAAGTGATTGAACTGCTCCTTTCCTTAAATCAGCCGAGAAAAGACTGTAAATTCAGTGCTAAGCTTTTGATGAAACAGTTTAAAACCTTTCAGGGGGTTTTGGAGGCAACAACGCAAGAGCTGTGCCGTGTGGATGGTGTTGGGAAGGCAAACAGCCTGGGGATCTTGTTGATTAAGGCAGTGGCCGACCGTTATCTTGCAGCCAGGATATTATCCAAGGATGTGGTAGAAAATTCAGAAGATTTGCTGGATTATCTGAACCATGTCATAGGATATAAGGCCAAGGAGCATTTTTTAGGGATTTTTCTGGATGCTAAAAATCGGGTGTTGGCCGCAGAAATTTTGTTTTCCGGCAGTCTGACAGGAAGTTCGGTCTACCCCCGGGAGGTTATTATTCAGGCTCTTGCCCATAAAGCGGCTGCAGTTATTTTTGCCCATAACCATCCGTCAGGGGATGTCTCTCCGTCTAAAAGTGATCTTCATATTACAAAAAAACTGTGTTTTGCCTTGAATAGTGTGGGGATTTTGGTGCACGAACATATTATCACCGGAACCGAAGGCTTTTTCAGCTTTGCGGCAAAGGGGTTGATATCAAAATTTAATAGCGAGTTTGAACAAAGTAATGAATAAAGAACAAGAAATCCCCGAGTGCTTTGGTCGCCTGGAAAAGGTATTTCCCATGGGGGAAAAAGGGCTTCGCCAGACCCCGGAGGATTGTTTTTTTTATTGTCCTGTTAAGACCAGATGTTTGCGACAGGCCATCGCCACCAGAGATGGGGTGAAGGTTGAAGAAGAAATTATTGAACGGGGCACAAAAGCCGGCGCCATAAATTTTTTTGAGCGGTGGTCCCGGAAAAAACAGATTTATAAAAGAAAAATCAAGAAATAGTCGATATTCCATTTTTGGAGTGTTGAGGAGGCATGGATGAAGTCAGTTAGAGATATAGACGTACAGGGGAAAAAAGTGTTTGTTCGGGTGGATTATAATCTGCCCATGGATGAAAAATTAAATATCACAGATGATAACAGGATCAGGGCAACCCTTGACCTGATTGAGTATTTATCTACCCGTAAAGCCAAGATCATTCTGGCCTCCCATATGGGAAGGCCCAATGGGATAAAAGATGATAGGTTTAGCTTGTTACCTGCGGCCCAATGTCTGGCCGGATTATTGGGCCGTAAGGTTTTATTTGTAGATGATTGCATCGGTAAAGATGTGGAACAGCAGGTAGCGGATCTTGAGGATGGACAGATTCTCCTGCTTGAAAATTTACGATTTTACAATGAAGAAAAGAAAAATGATCTTAACTTTGCAAAGAAATTGGCTGATCTTTGTGATGTTTATATTAACAATGCCTTTGCTGTTTCCCACCGGGATCAGGCATCAATAACCGGTATTACAAAATTTGTTTCACAAGCCTGTGCTGGATTTCTACTTGAAAAAGAAGTACAATCGTATTACGATTCAGTTGAGAATCCTAAAAAGCCTCTTATCACCGTCATCGGGGGGGCAAAAGTCTCAAGTAAATTGGCTGCACTGGAAAATATGCTTAATTTTGTTGATAAGTTGATCATAGGCGGAGCCATGGCGAACACTTTTTTAAACGCCAGTGGTGTTGATACCAAAGACTCAATGATTGAAGTAGATCTTCTGAAAACTGCCGCTGCCATTATTGAAAAGGCAGATAAAAAAGGCATAGAATTGCTTTTACCCAGTGATTTGGTGGTAGCCGATAAGTTTGATAAAAATGCAGTCACAAAAATTGTGCCAGTTGATGAAATTCCAGATAATTGGATGGCATTGGATATCGGGCCGGAAACGGCGAATCGGTATGCCCAGGCTATTTTACAGGCTGGTACTATTGTCTGGAATGGTCCCATGGGAGTCTTTGAAATGGAAAAATTTGCTGCCGGCACCCAGACTGTGGCCGATGCCATTGCCGGTGCCAAAGCGTTTTCCATTGTTGGCGGCGGGGATACGGGGCTTGCTGCTAAGCAATGTGGAGTTGCAGATAAAGTCAGTTATATTTCCACAGGTGGCGGGGCGTTTTTGTATATGATGGAAGGGAAAAAACTCCCCGGGGTCCTTGCCCTGGAATAAATCACGTCAAAAGGGGAGACCAGGTGAACTTGTACATGCAAAGAGAGAGTCTGAGCAGGGAAGCCAGATTGAGAAGATCCTACTACCAGGTTTTGCGTGATGAACTTGATCAGTTTGTCATTGGATATTCCCTTGTGGGGTCCTATAATAATTTTTTGCGCCTGAGAACCCCTTATCCTTTTGTGGAGTTGCGGGAACTCAAACCCCGGGCCAGAATACCTTCAGTAGAATTTGATGCCCAGAATTCATTTCTGATTATTTTTTCAGAAGATTTTATTGATAAGAAACATAAAAAATATATCCGTTACTTTGATGCCAATAAGACTACCAAGACCAATCTATTGAGACATAAATATTTTCCCGATGTGGAAAATTTTAACCGTAATCTTAAATATTTTGAAACCACTGAGTTCTTTTCATTGTTGCGCTCCTTGTTGCCGGTGGATTATGCTTTGCTGATACAGAGAAATCAGAGAACAAAGGTGCAGTACGCCCTGACTCATTTCCATGTCCGGGTTGATTGGCCCATTGCCGATGCCTCTGAAAATCTTGCTAAATATTTGCGGTATATTTCCAAGGATCTTTATGAAAAAGGGGATAAATATGCTGAAAATCTTCAAAAGAAATTGTTTGAGTATTATGGTGTTCCTGTGATGTCAGGCGGCAGAAGAACAGCAGCCATAGTGGCTGCTCAATATTTTCGGCAATTTGATACAATCACGACCATCTACGTCTCTTCCAGCGAGTCCAGAAATCTTTTGCGCATTGATGAAAAAGGCGTGTCAAAATCAGTTTTGGTAAAATTATCCGTGGATCAGATTAAGAGTCTTGCGGATTCGGTCCAGATTTCCCAAAGTAATTTTACTAAAAACTATGTAATTGCAAGACAGCGTAAAAGCTATGTTTGTATCCTGAATGTGCGGTATAATCATACTAGCCACGCATTGCCATCGGAAGGCGGACGTTTGAGGGAAGTTAATTTTGATACCAATTGGCTTACTGTTGCAGAAGAGCAGATCCTGCCTAAACCCTCGGTGATTAAGTATGCTCCAATTCCTTATAAGATGATTTACGTATAGCGTTTTACAGACTGTCGGGGGGGAGAGGAAAATTGCCTAACCCCCCGGGAGCGCTATAGTTTTTTTGACATTGCGATCTCATCACAATTAGGAAAACTGACACATCCTATGCAGTCGGACCAGACCTTGATGGGAAGATCATTTTTATCAATGATATTGAATCCGAATTGTTCAAAAAAAGTCGGCCTGTAGGTAAGGGTGAACAGATCTTTTATTTTAAAGGAAAAGGCCTCTTGAATAGTTCGTTCCGTAAGTATTTTGCCTATTCCATGACCGGTGAAATCAGGTGCCACGGCCAGAGATCGAATTTCTGCAAGATTCTCCCAGCAAAATTGTAATGCACAGCAACCTACTATCTTTTTAGTTTCAGTGTCCTCAAATACCCAGAAGTCTCTTAAATGATCATATAATTTACTCAAGGGCCTGGCCAGCAGTTCTCCTTTTTTATGGTAAAAATGTAGTAGTGTGTGAATATCTTTTACATCATTCAATATGGCTTTTCTTATCATTGTCTATCCTTTTTCTTAATTAATTTTTCAATGGTTTTAGATACCCATCGAATCTCTGGAGGATGGCGATAAAGCCAATGGAGATCCGTTTTATGGGGTAAGGTATTTTTAGGGGGTCAAAAATTGATGGACCGCTTTTTTGAAATCATCATCCGTAAACGGTTTGTGAAGGATTTTATTAATTCCTGACTTTGTCAGAATGGAGTCATTTACCCGTATGTCACCATCTTCTTCTTCTACAAAATCGCTCTGGGTTGTGATCATGAGAACGGGTAACTTCTGGCGGGTAAATTTTCTTCTGATTTCCCGGGTCAGTTCAAGTCCACTGATATTTGGCATGTTCAGGTCTGTGATTACCAGGTCAGGGCGATTAGCAATAATGTGAGGGATAGCATCTTCAGGACGTTCAAAGGTTTGGGGGTTAAACCCTAAGGCAGATAGTTTGTTTTGGTATAGCTTGAGCATCATTTTTGAATCATCTATGACAACTATTTTTGCCTCTTTTGTGGACGGCTGGTCAGTATTGGTTATCTCTTTTGTAATTTGTTTGGAAAAGTCTTTTTGTCCGATACTCTGCATTTTTTTCAAAAAGGTTTTCCGGGTGACAGGATCCGCTTTTTGGGTAATGTGTTGCTGGGCAAGGCTTTGGAAAGAGTCTTCTTCCACAAGGAAATTAAAAATATTTTCGGCTTCGGAATCGATGAGGGTTGAAACTGCCTGCTGGGCTTCGGCAGATCCTGTCCGGACAATATTTTTAAGTCCCGCAATCAAGGGTTTGGAAAGGTTCTTATCTATGGCTCTGGCTGCGGACATTCGAACTGCCTCAATAGGGTCTTGCAACCCCTGGGCCAGATAGATGGCTGTTCTGGGGGATGGGATTCTTTCCATGGCTTCGTAGGCAGCCTGGCGGATATTGGCATCTTTGGGTTGGGTATTGATAATGTCCAATATGGGTGAAATAGCGCTGGTATCCCCAATATAGCCCAGAGTGGTAATCAGGTGAACCAGGTAATCTGCCTGGGCATTTTTGAATGCTTTTGTAAGAATAGGGGTGGATTTGTTACCAAGTTTTAATAATTGGTCTATGGCTGTATCCCTGACAATGGTAATGGATGAACCCAGAAGGGAGGTGAGTTGTTCAAGGGCATAGAGATCCTGCATTTCAGAAAGGGCTTCTACAGCCACTTTATTGGTCTCTTCATCATCACCAAGAAACCCCATGATTCTGTCAACTGCTTCCTGGTTACCGGCTTCGGAGATAGCATAAATAGCCGATTTCCTCACTTGTTTGTCCGTATGAGTTGCCATCTGGGTAAAGGTGTCAAGGGAGTCTGGTAACCTGAGAGCACCAAGGGACTGGGTGGCGGCTATAAGTATTTGAGGATCCTTGTCCGTGGATATAATTTGTTTTAATACCGGTGCCGTATCCGTCAAAAATAGTTCTCCTGCGGCCTTTAAAAATAGGAGTCTGGCTTTTTTTTCGTTTTTGGTAATATACTCAATTACTAGGTCTGTATTGCCGTATGCTTTGTCAAGAATAAGTTCATACAGGGCCTCTTGAACCTTTTGATCGGAGATCTCAATTTTTGTCAGGTATTCAAGAAGGGGGAATACAATTTTTTCAGGCCCCTTGGCCAGTTCTATCATGGTTTTTTGTTGAATCTTTGTGCTTATGTTTGAGTCGGATGAAAACTGAAGCAGGGCTTTGGCCTTCACAATATCTTCTTCATTGAGGCAAAAAACCAATTCCTTAATAAAATCTTTGGCGTTGATGGAACTCATACCTCGGGACCCCTGTTATGGTTTAAATTGGTAAAAAATTGAGTTGAGATATTTGTTTGATACATATAGATCTGTATCATTGACAAGGGATTCTGTGGAACCGATGAGAAGATAGCCGTCGGGTTCCAGGACCTTTGAAATATTTTGATAGATTTTTCTTCGATTTTCGGTGGTAAAATAGATCATTACATTTCTGCACAGGATGATATCAAATTTGCCCATTCCCAGGAAGGGTTTCATCAAGTTCATTTTTTTAAACTGGGCCATGGCACGGAGTTCATCCTTGATTTTATACCGATCTTCATGTTCATCAAAATATTTGTTTAACCGTATTGGGTCCAGACCCCTGGCCACCTCAAATTTGTTATAAAGACCGTAACTTGCCTGGGTAATAGCGGCATCGGATATATCGGTTCCATAGAGCCTGATATTATAACTTTTTGGATTGACCCCCATTTCGAGCAGGGTCATGGCAATACTGTAAATTTCCTGGCCCGTAGAATTTGCTGCACTCCACAGGCGGATGGTAGGCTTTAAACCAGTGTTTTTGGATGTACGCTTATCGATCAGGTCCGGAACAATTTTATGCTGCAGTAGTTGAAACGGGGATTTATCTCTGAAAAAATAGGTCTCATTGGTTGAGATCGCATCTATGATCTCATTTTCTAATTCTTTTTTAAAATCGGATTTGGCTTTTTTAAGCAATTCCTGGTAGGAATTGTATCCCAAACGGTTTAGAATATGCCCCAGACGGGTTTCCAGCAGATATTCTTTGCCGACATCAAGTGCAATCCCTGATATTTCAAGAATATACTTTGAAAAGTCTTTGAATTCTCCCGGAGTTATATTAATTTTCGTCATAGGCTATATCTAATGATTGTGGTTTATAATACGGTTTTAAGAATTTCGTCCGCTATTTTATCCAAGGGAGCGATAACATTGACAATGCCGGATTCAATGGGTTCTTTTGGCATACCAAAAACAGTACAGCTCGGCTCATCTTGGGCGATGATATGGCTCCCGTTTTTTTTCATTTGTACAAGACCTTTTGATCCATCAGAGCCCATTCCGGTCATGATAACACCCGTTGCCCGACCTACATAATGCTGGGCAATGGATCGGAACAGATAATCAACGGAGGGTTTGCAGCTATTTTCCGGTGGGTCATCCGTAATTTTAATTTTTCTGGAAAGTCCATCTGCCCCGGCCACAATTTTCATCTGTTTTCCACCAGGAGCTATGAGAATCTGGCCTGGAATAATTGTATCTCCATCTTTGGCCTCCTTTACTTCAAGCTTGCTTTTGTTGTTCAGGCTGTTGGCCAGGGAGGCCGTGAATATGGGTGGCATATGCTGGACGATGAGGATAGGTGCCTTAAAATCAGCAGGCAGCATGGGAATCACCCGTGTCAGGGCGTTGGGACCACCAGTGGATATACCGATACCGACAATTTCGGATTTTGTTTTAATTCTGGAATGTTGAGTTGTAGAAGTCGGTATTATGGTTTGTCTCGGCTCTATTTTTTTTGTCGGGGACGGGGAAGAGATCTTCCGACGAAGGTTAAGCAGATTTGTTCTTTGCCGTTTGAGTGTATTTACAATCGGTCCTATTGCCTGCTTTACTTTGAGCATATTCTCTGTCATTGAACCAGCATCGGGTTTGGGAACAAAATCAAAAGCCCCCAGCTCCAGTGCTTTTATTGTCATTTCACTGCCTTGCTGGGTCAGGGTGGATAACATTATGACCACGGGAGGAGAAGGTTGTTTGTGAAGTTCTTGAAGCACCTCTATTCCATTCATTTCAGGCATTTCAATATCAAGGGTGATCAGGTCCGGTTTTAAGGAGATAATTTTGGACAAGGCAATTTTTCCATTATTGGCCGTTCCCACGATTTCCACCCCGGGTATCTCTTTTAAAACATCACTAACAATTTTCCTGTAGACAATGGTATCATCAATAACCAGTACTTTGAGTGTCTTCATGATTCTTTGAGTACCTCATCAATATCCAGTATTCCAATTAATTTGGTTTCTGTTTTTAAAACCCCCTGGAAAAATTTGCCTTTTACACCGCCAATATTTGAAGGTGCCGGTTCAATATCGTTGTTTTTTGCCAGGACTACATCGCTGATTGAATCAACCAACAGGCCAATATGTTCATCTTCGGAATTTACAATGATATTTCGATGATTTTTGCTTTTGTCTTTAGGTGCCGATTCAAGATTCAGTTTTTTTGCCAGGTCAATAATTGTGACGATTCTTCCCCTTAAGTTTAAAATGCCTTCAATATAATGGGATGCCTGGGGTACTTGTGTAATTTCAAAATTTTTATTTATTTCTTGGATATTAAGAATATCGATACCACAGAGTGCTCCCCCTACATAGAATGTGGAAAATTCAACGTCTTTTGAAGGATTCTTTTTACTTGTCTTAGTCATTTTTTTCTCCTTAAGGGGTTTAAAAATTATCAGGATAAATTCAGGTACTTTCTGACAATTTTCATTAGCTTTTCCCTGTCCAGTTTGATTTGATAATCATCAATGCCTACGGCTTTCCCTTTTTCAAGGTGTGCTTCACTTGCCAGCGATGTTAATGCGATGACAGTAAGGTGAGAGTATTTAGGATCATTTTTAATTCGTTTTGTGAGTTCAAATCCATCCATATTTGGCATTTCAAGATCTGTAAGAACCAGATCAATTTCATCAACCCTTTCCTTCAGAAGTTCCCAGGCGATCAGGCCATCTTCAGCTTCTATGACCTTGAATCCGTCTTCTACTATGAACCCCTTGACCTGATTTCTGAAAAAAGCGGAATCTTCAGCAAAGAGGATGATCTTTTCTCCATCTTCGGCCATTTCTGTGGCAATTTTTTCTTCCAGCCCGAACCAATCCGGGTTTAATGCTTTTACCAGTTCAAAAATATCCACTAATAAGGTGGTATGTTCATTAATGATCATGGATCCGTTGATTGCTGTCTGCTTTAAGGTGGCTGAATCAATATCCAGTGAAAGTTCCAGGGCATCAACTGGTGGGGTTACCATTAGGCCAAGTTCCCTGTCTTTTACTTTGAATACAATGACTTCTTGTTGTTCTTTTTCAGGCAATGGGTTGAAATCAGCAACCTGGGACAGTTCATACAGGGGCAATGCCCCGCCTCTGTACTGAACTACTTTTTTGTCACCAATTTTTTCAATGGTAGAGGTTGGTATTCTTTCAATTCGCTCAACAAGACTGAGAGGGGCAGCAAAATGTTCTTCTTCACCGTTCTTAAAGGTAAGCAGGGCAACCTGTTCTTTTGCTGCGGCTGCTTCTGCTTCTGCAGCCTTGGCCAATTGGCCGGCTTCAGATATTGTGGATAACTCTGCCATCTGGGCAAGATTTGAAATATCAAGGATCAGGGCAACTTTGCCATCCCCCATAATGGTGGCACCGGCATAGGCAGTGCATTTTTTTAAGTGGCGTCCCACCGGCTTGACGACAATCTCTTCAGAATCATGTAATTGATCTACAATCAGCCCGTATTTGAAGGCTCCGGCTGAAACAACGGCAATGTTGATAGCACTGGATGCATGGTACCGCCTGTCTTTTTGCTCTCTTTCAACAACTTCCTCTTGTTCTGGTTTATCAGTCAATGCCTCTTCAACCGTCAAGTGGTGTTTGGATCTTCTATCTGCCGTGTTGAATCTCCTCTCGGGAAGATCTGTTTTATTTTTCGGATCTGGATAGGTTTTTTCAATGCCGAGCATTTCTGCCAGATTCAGTAAAGGAAGCAATTCTCCCCTTAATCTAACCACTGCCGCATCGCCGACGGTTTCAATTTTCTCTTTTACCTGGGCAGCCGGAATTCTGAGTAATTCATTTAGGTTTACTTGGGGAAGGGCATACCTTTCATTTCCTACCGATGTAATCTGACTTGGGATGATGGCAAGGGTCAGGGGCAGCTTAATCTGAATGGTTGTTCCCTGTCCCGGTGTGGAATCAAGCTCTATGATTCCTCCAAGGGTTTCGATATTGGTAATCACAACATCCATGCCCACACCTCTGCCGGACACATCTGTTACCTCTTTGGCCATTGAAAAACCGGGCATAAAAATTAATTCCATCTTGTTTTTTTCTGTCATTTCCGACACCTGTTGCTCCGTTACCAGGCCTTTGTCGATGGCTGACGATGCAATTTTTTCCGGGTATAGACCCCTTCCGTCATCTGAAATGACAAGATTTACCTGTCCAGCATCATGGAAGGCTTTTAAGACAATGGTACCGACCGGTTCTTTGCCCATCTGTTCTCGTTCCATGGGGGTTTCGATCCCATGGTCAACGGAGTTTCGAACCAGGTGGGTTAAGGGGTCATTTATGGATTCCAGAATGGTTTTGTCAAGTTCAACATCCTTGCCTTCAATTTCAAGTTCAATTGTTTTGTCCAGTTGTTGGGAAAGATCCCTTACCACCCGTGTGAATTTATTCAGAATGTTGGCTATGGGCTGCATTCGGGTTTTCATAATCGCTTCTTGAAGTTCAGAGGTGATCATATCAATTCGCTGGCCGGATATTTCGGTTGCTTTGATATTGGAAGAGTTGATTCCCTGGAGCAATTGGTTTCGGCTCAGGACCAATTCACCCGCAAGATTCATGAGGGTATCAAGAAGCCCTACATTTACTCTCAGGGAAGTTTGAGGTTTTGTATTGACTTGAATATCTTTTTCTATTGGTTTTGCCTTAGTGGATTTCTTTGCTGTTTTTTTGGCCGCAGGGGCTTTTTTAGCTGGAGATTTGGTGCTGGCTGCCCGGGTGGCTGGGGCTTTTTTAGCTGGAGATTTAGTGCTGACTACAGTTTCAGGTTGAATTTGCGCTTCTTTCCTGTCTGGTGAGGGCATCGGTTTGGGGTCAGCTTCAATGGCAGATGTTGAAATAATCATTGAATCTGTAATGGCATGGATATATTGCTTGTTGATGTCAAAAAGGGTATCGGCCATATCATATTCAATGATGGAGGCAAAAAGGACTTGAAAGGGAATTCTACTTGGGGTTGAGGCAACGGTAAGCGTGCCCACGGAGTCAAAATCAATCCTGGAATCAATAATGGTCCCGGTTTTTTGGAGGCTGTTCAACACTTCAATGGGATTTTTTTCCTTGCGCTGAATATCATTGATCAGGTCATACTCAACCAGAAAGAGGTTTTTGCCTTCACTTTTGTATTTTTCCAGTTCATAAAGGGAAATATGTTGAAAAATTCTACCATCGGCAAGGACAATATCAACCATTTGAGATACCATGGCCTGTTGCTCTTTTGGTAGGGAGGACTTTGTTATATCTTCCAGGGCGGTAATATGATCAGATACATCCACATCATTACTGGCTTCAATATCTCTCAACAGAGTTTCAAGTTTATCAAATCCTTTCAGAAGAACAGAAATTCTGGTCGAATCGGGTGTCAGTTCGTTATTTCGAATGAGGCCTAATACATTTTCAAGATGATGGGCAAGGTCTTTTATGGTATTCAGCCCCATAAAGCCCGCGCCTCCCTTAATGGAATGGGCAGCTCTGAAGACGTTGTTTACCAAATCTATATCTATATTGTCCCCGCCTTCCTCAATGGTTAAAAGATCACTTTCAATATCACCGAGATGATCCAAAGATTCTTCAATATACATTTGTAAGGTTTCGTCGTCTTCAAACATATTAATCTCCCGAAAGGTTTATTCACGAAATGGACAAACTTTCCAATACTTAAATAAGTTACAGAAAACTCCATAGAAAGTCAAACTAAGAATACGCTAAAAGCAGGAGAGCTTATATTTTACGAATTATATCGTTGGGCCGGTAAGAATGGGCTAATCTAATTATTGCTCTGGTGTTCGGCTGGGCCTTTTCAATGGGATTTTGATCTGGATCGGACAGCTCCAAGATCTCTGATTCCATTGCAGGTCCTTTAGGAGTGAGGATTTCAATTCGGTCATTTTGATTGATTTTATTCCGGATTTCGACCAGGTAGCGATTTTCATCTAAGCAATCCAGAATTTTTCCAATAAAACTGTGCATTTTGCCCTGGTGGATATTTTCATAATTTGGCAACTGTTCATCGGAATTGTTAAAATAAAATCCTGTGGAATACGCCCTGTGATAAACCTGGAAAAGTTCTTTTCGCCATTCTTCTTTGACCTTATAATTTTCAGGATTTGTCATATAGGCGTCTATGGCATTTCGATAGGCCTTTACTATTGATGCCAGATAGTTGATTCCCTTCATTCGGCCTTCGATTTTCAATGAGGATATTTTTGCATCGATTAAAGCAGGGATATGGTCAATCATGCACAGATCCCGGGAATTAAAAATGTATGATCCTCTGGAATCTTCCATTAATGGATGGAATTCATTGGGCCGTAATTCTTCAACCACTGCATATTTCCATCGACAAGGATGACTGCAAAGCCCTCTATTGCTGTCTCGGTTACTTAAGACATTGCTCAGCAGGCATCTGCCTGAGTATGAAATACACATGGCGCCATGGATGAAGGTTTCGGTTTCGATCTGGGTATTTTTGCTGACCTCAGCAATCTCTTCCATGGATAATTCCCTGGCCAGATTCACTCTTTTAACACCTAGTTTTTGCCAGAACAGTGCGGTATTAAAATTGGTTGTATTGGCCTGGGTGCTCAGATGAATATCGATGTGGGGAATGATTTTGCGTGCCAGCATTATAATTCCTGGATCAGATATAATAATTGCGTCCGGTCGGATTCGGCTTATCTTTTCCAGGAAAGTTAGGATTTGCGGTTGTTCATGGTTTCTTGAATAAATATTGCAGGCCAGGTAGACCTTCACCTGGGCATTATGTGCGTAGTGAACAGCTTCTATCAGTTCAGAATCTGTGAAATTTCCTGAGAAGTTTCGAAGGCTGAAATCTTTTCCGGCAAGATAAACCGCATCTGCACCATAGTGGATGGCAATTTTAAGTTTTTCAAAATTGCCTGCCGGTGCGAGCAGTTCCGGTTTTATTATTTTATTAGGCATGTTTTTTTGGATGGTGCCCCCGGCAAGAATCGAACTTGCGCACATGGATTAGGAATCCAATGCTCTATCCACTGAGCTACGGGGGCATAATTTATTCTATTATAATTTTTTGACCGGGAAAGATCTTACTCCATTTCTTGAGATGATTCAAGGAAAGAAATCGATTTAGGTCCATTTTATATCGTTTTGCAATTAAAAAGGGGCTATCACCTGATTTTACTCTGTAAATGGTAGTCCTTTTTTTTGAGATAGTCCGATTGTTGGGCGTTATATATAAAGTTTGTCCTATATGTAAGGAGGTGTTGGGTAATTTATTAAGCGCCATGAGTTGTTTGGTGGTTGTGGAAAAGCGTTTGGCAATGATCCACAAATTATCACCGCGGTTGACCTTGTATCGGATCGGTTTTTTTGAGTTAAACTTAACTTTATGGTCTGTTTTGGCAATGCTTGCACTCCCATCATATTGGCGACTTGGAATTTTTAAGACTTTTCCGACAACAATTGTATGGGATCTGGAAATATTATTTGCCCGGGAAATGGTCCTGATTGAAGAACTGTATTTTTTGGCAAGACCTGATAAAGTGTCACCTTTTCTGACCCGGTGGTAAACATACATGGGCGGAGGAGAATAGGTGGATTTGATTGTGTCCAGTTTGCTGAGAAAAATGGATGCTTTGTCTTTGGGTATTTTTAGTTGATATGTTTCCGGCGGGAGTAGATCATACCGCAACTCCGGATTTAATTGTGTCAATAATTTGGGGTCAACATTAATTGCCTTGGCAATATCTTTTAACCGCACCTGTTTTTTAACCGCAAAGGTTTCGTATTCTATGGGGGCCAAAGGATTTTTGATTTCCATATTATATTTGTCGAGGTGCTTTACAATATAGACGGTTGCCAGAAATCGGGGAATGTATTGTACTGTTTCCCGGGGAAGCTTATTGTACAGGTCCCAGAAATTGTCCAGATAGTTAATCTTCTGGCGGCGAATGGTTCTAAGAACCCTGTATTCTCCGCAGTTATAGGAAGCCAGTGCCGTTGTCCAGTCTCCAAAAAGGTTATGAAGTTCTTTCAGGTAGGCAATGGCGGCCTTGGTTGATTTTTCGGGGTCCATGCGTTCATCGATGTAATGATTGCGGTTGAGCCCGAATTTATGGCCGGTAGAGGCCATAAATTGCCATAGCCCAAGTGCTCTGGCAGAGGAGAGGGCTCGTAATTTAAATCCGCTTTCAATTAACGGCAGCCAGGAAAGTTCTTCGGGTAGGCCGGCTTTTTTCAGTTCTTCGACAATATAGGGCCTATAGCGTGCTGCCCGTTCCAGAGATTGAATAAAAAACCTTTTGTCAGGGCCGGTAAGTCTTTTAATTTCAGCCTGGACATATTTATTCATGGTTATGGGGATTTCATCATGCTGTCCGGTTACAACTATTTGCCGGGATGCATAAATCTCGAGGATTCGTTTGGATATCAGATATCGGACGTCTTCTTTTTGTTGTCCGATATCCTGGGAAGAATTGTCATCTATTTCAAGGATCAGGTAATATGCTGAATCAAGGCTGTTAAGCGCCTCATTAAGATCCCCTTCTTCCCACATTTCCTGGGCATAGTTGCAAAGCTCCAATGCCTGGTCAATTTTCCCCTGCCCGATATCTTTGACCTTTTTTGTTTTTTGAACGGGTGGGGAGGATGATTGGTTTTTATCCGATGATAATTCTTTGCTCGAATTGTCTTTAGAAATATTTGCGTGGGTATCAGTGTTTCCGTTTGTTTGACTATCAGATTTTCCCAAGGCAATGGAATTGTTGCCTGCCCCATATAGTTCCTCGTTTCCTCGGTATAGTGAACCCTTGGCGCCGTGGTTCACGGGGTCTACAGAATTCATGTGGGCTTGCTGGCAACTTGCCGTTAAAAAAGTGATAAATGTTATCACAGCCAGTCTTTTATAAGTCATTCTTCTCCTAATATAAGGCGTAAGTAAGGTTCGAATATAATGGGCCTTAATTAATAGATTAGAAAGATATTGTCAATAGAGTCCGTATGTTTTTGGGATATGGTGCTTAATTTTGGGCCGTTGGTATCCTTAAATATTTTAGGAAAGGTTGTGTAAGCAGGGTTTTGCATTTATGTTGTATAAAATGTCCTTGGGTTGGGTTTAATCCATGTGGTTTATTGAATGGATTGAGAAGAACGGAGAAAATAAGGGTAAAATTAGGATTTTATGGTATTTATCTGGAATAGTCATCCTCTATCAGGCGAGACTGGCTTAGAATGCGTTTGATAAACTTGAGATGCTTTGCTATATTCTCCCGGTCTTTTTGATGCAACGATTTTGTTGTGGTTTTTAGGATAAGCCGATATAGCTCAGTTGGTAGAGCATCTCACTTGTAATGAGAATGTCCTCCGTTCGATTCGGGGTATCGGCTCCAGAAATGCTTTGGTGGGGTTCCCGAGTGGTCAAAGGGATCAGAC
>JAAELK010000151.1 GCA_024226935.1 Desulfobacteraceae bacterium | reverse complement strand
TTAGGGTTGTGCTCAAATAAAATTTGATTTATTAGTACTTTTGCAGGGCTGGCCAATCGAATGGATGAGATATGACTCAGGGAGTGATATTATACCATCGACTTGACCAGCCTTCTTTCTTTAAAAACTGGATCATCGAGAAACAGGAAAGATTATTTGAAGCCATTGAAAATCTTTTCACTTTTTAATGGCTATTGACCACGATTTACTTATTTTTATCAGAGCCTTTTTCATAGATTCACTCAAAATCACTCCATTCTTTTATTATCAACAGGCAAGAGCAAACCACATGAAAACGATGTAATTCTCAAAATAAATATTTTTTTACTTGACTTAATTCATCAAAATGCATTACTTTATGCCGCCAGTTGAGCCCAGGTAGCTCAGTCGGTAGAGCAGGGGACTGAAAATCCCCGTGTCAGCAGTTCGATTCTGTTCCTGGGCACCATTTTAAAAAGGCTTTCAGTGATATTCATTGAAAGCCTTTTTTACTTTTATAGGTAATTTCCTACCCTAAAATCACCTCATATATCCGTTCTTTTCCCGACCCCACTTTTACCATACCCCAAATATGTATCAGATACATTAAAAATGATGCCTATGAGAAGCAAGCTTTTTGTTATTATAAGATACTACAAAGATTATCTTTTAATCGTCGTCAAAGTCGCTCACATGGATCGTTCTTCCATTAAGTGGCTGCACTGGCCTAGCATTAAAGCCATGAAAAAGATGGGCAAACTTTTCAACCTGGTTGGCTGACACTTGAACCGAATCAGTCAACAGAAACCAACGCACGCCTTCGCTACACGGAGGAGTGGTCAACGACCCCGGCCAGTTGTAGTAGTTCTGGTTCTTCGGCAAAAAGTCATACACATTAATTTCCACACCGGCCACCTGGACCGTGTTTATATGGTCCGGCATCACGTCCCATATCGTCTGTATGAAAGAATTAACCTCATCATCGTCATCATCATCATCATCGTCATCATCATCATCATCATCATCGTCATCGTCATCATCGCTATAATTTTCTTCCATGAGCACACCTAACACTACCAGCTGGCCATCTGCGTTGACGTGCACCAGATGGGCTTCCATGGCAAAGGGCTGGCCATGCACTATGTTCTCACTCGGGGTGTGAAAGTGAAACTGCAGCAGTTGGTATTGCTCACCGTCTATGGTCACATTACTGCCACTCTTATAGTTGACCTGTATGGTATGACCATTGTTGGTCACCGCCAACGGGGTGTTTTGGTAGCTGAACTTCAGCGGTTTCAGCCTTCTATCCACCACTGTGTTATCTACATCAATGGGTGACTGCTGCATGCCCACAGCGCAGGTTTCAAAAAGGGGGTCCAGGATGCCCCAAGTCTCAGGGGCGCATTCAGGCAGATCATAGCACCATTGAGAGCTGCTACTGGCAAAACTGAAACCGACAAAACTCGACATCATAAATACAACTGCGAATACAAATGAAATTTTTTTCAAGTTCGTGTTTTCCTTTCTTAAATTGTTACTTATTCCCTATTTATTATTCGATTAGGTCTGTGACCAGAGCCAAAAAGAACAAAACCAAGAACCTTAGACGAAATGCAACAGGGGCACAGTAGAACAAGACTTTACTTTTTGTCAAGCAAAATATAGTAATTTTTCATATCATTGAAATATGCTCTTAACCCGACAATGACACAACTTGTTGTGACGACACAAATATGGCTGGTACTCACCCCACAAGCCCTTCGTCTGAAAACTCAAACCGACTTATAATGCGTGTTCGCAAGCCTTATGAGCAAACAACCTGTATCTATCAACGTTGGCAGTATGTGTCACAATGGAGCAGATAGCTTGGGGGAAAATTGAATATCCAGTACAAAAATATCAACAAAAATCAATTCCGGTCATTGACTTCAAAGCCCCTGCATCCAGTATGCTGGGCATGTTTTTTTGTAAAGGGATATTCCCAACACACCATGGGCTTGACTGCCTGAATAGTGCAGTAAAATGTGCCATTGCCTGGCTGCTTAGCAAGAAACGGGCATGATTCTGCCGGTTTTCCCGTCTGTGGATCAATCCAAATCCGGTATTGGATCTCTCCTGCGTCCAATTGTTCCTCTTTCACCCAAAATAAGATATCACTGCGTCCAAGGCGCTCCCATAATTGCCGGTCTTCCCGGAGGCACGCATTTCCCAGTTGGCTGCAGCAATTTCCGCATTTTTTACAGACAAACTCGTTCATATGGCTGTCAATCCATACTCCGGATCTTCCCTCACCCACACCTGACATGACAGATGTTTGAAAAACCAGAGCGCATATCTGGGCTATAGTTGCCGCATCTTTTTCAAAAGTCTCAAGCAGATGAATAAAATAAAAACCCAAGGCGGTATCATCCACCGGTGTAAAGGGCTGGTTACTATTCGGACGAACCCATGCCCTTTTGACCCCATTAAAAATACCGGTTTTAAAATCATTTCCCAAAATCAAAGGGCCGACTTTATGAAACAGATCGGGTTGGGGACCATACTGCCCGAAATCAGCTGCAACAGCATCAATGGCCTGGGATAGTGTTAGAAAAATCTGGAACTCGTGGGGCATAAGAAAAGACCTCATCATTTCATATTGTCATTGCCAAACAACATGTAAACTTAAGAGGCAAAAATAACAAGAAAAAAATGGGAAGAGAGACACTCCTTAAAAGTTGTGTATAATGATGAAACGTTTAAATTTATCAGGCACATCGCAAGTAAAACGGCGGTTTTTTAAAAAATATTTATCCACAAAAAACATCGTAGTTTCGTGAAAGAACGTTTGACGTCTTTGTGAAAAAAAAAGATAATCTCAATCAAAAAGTGAACAGAGACTCGTTGTTGAATACAATATCCACATTAAGAATGATTAAGGAAATTATTATGGACATGTTTAACAGTTGCCAATTTATAGCTTTAAATCTTCCCTCTCAACCTCAATGGACAAACGATGATTTTACAAAAGGAAGATATATGGGGCTGGAAGATGATAAAAACGATATAGATGCCAGAATTGATTTTTTAAAAAGATGTATGAAGAAGGCTTACCGCAGAGCAGATAAAAATAAGAAATGCCTTAAAATTTTTGCTATGCCGGAATTTTTTTTCAGGGGAAAAAACGGTGCATATCCGATAGAACTTTCTGAATACCTCATCAAAAAACTGAAGGCCTTAACAGTTTGTCTACCAGGAAATATTTCATTACTAGACTGGCTGTTTGTATTTGGAACTGCTGTTTTTTATTCTACTGACAAAACCAATAATAAAGAAATTTATAATATCTGTATAATTCATTCTGGAGGACCTCCCAGTCAGAAACTATTTAAACCGCCTTTACAAAATAAGCTATTCCCAATCAAACATGATATATTCATTGTGATGAAAGATCTTCTCAGTAATTATGATTTTTTTGGGAAAGTAAACCATATGGCTTCTGTATCACTTTCTGCACCTGGAAAAGAGAGGCAAAAACGAAATTATGATGGTAATTGTATTTTTGAGTATTGCGGCATAAAATTTGGAGTTGAAATATGTCTGGATCATTATAGAGGAAGGCTTATTCAATCGCCACCAAACCAGTGGCAAAGCAATGTTAATCTTCAGCTTGTTATCAGTGCCGGATTAGCATCTGCAGAGCCAGATAACCTTATTGCAGATAATTACGCTTTTTGGTGTGACGGGAGATTTGGCGAATCCAAATCCTATTCAAGGAGTAATAATTCAGCTTTTGGACAAAAACAGTATAATAGTAATAGTCGACCAATTGATGATTTTATTGCAATTAAAACAAAAGACAAGTTTCTTTTTGATTTTAGATGCAAAAATCATAAAAAATGTAGGATTTCCACATATCGCAGAATGCCTTTTAATTTTCATAGATTCAGCAGTAATGATGCTAAGAAATAACAATCCAATTCAATGATCGAAATCCGTTAAATATCCATTAATTTAAAAAAGCCTATACATTTGTTTAACATCATATTAGAGGCCCCTACAACTAAAGGCATAGCATGGCGATTGGCCATATCACCGGGTTCAAAAAAACGATGTGAAACGAATCAATTTCGCCTCACATCGTTCATAATATTTCTTACAGGGTACCTAATGAAACAACCATAGTCGGACTCATTTGCTGAATTACCATCCAAACCCGTTGAGGCAGATACATTAAACTCAACAATTAACAGTGCCTATTCTGAGGTTACAGATAGCGTAAATGCTGCTGTGGAGGCCCTGTTGAGGATTACAGGCTCTTGGACTGTAATATTTGAAATAGTTGCGTCAGTGGCACCATGATTGTCTGTTACCGTCAGTTTTACAGCGTAGGTGCCTGCATTGGTAAATGTATGACCAGGAAATAAACCGCTGCCGGTTTCCCCGTCGCCAAAATCCCAGTCATAAGTTGTAATGGCTCCGTCCGGATCGTTTGAAAAAGAGGCATCCAGTGTAATGGATAATGATCCTGGACCTTTATAGGTATAGAAAAGGAAACGGGCCAGTGGAGACTGGTTTTCCGGCGGGGTATCAGACACTGTAATGGTCTTGGTGACATTGTTTGAAACTTGATCGTTGTCCCTTACCGTCAGTTTTACTATAAAGGTGCCATTATCGGTATAGGTGTAGCTTGCGGTCTTACCGCTGGCTGTATTAGAATTACCAAAATCCCATTTATAGGAAGAGATTGATCCGTCTTTATCCCAAGAAGCCGAAGCATCAAAATTTATTGTGAGTGGTGCTTCACCGTTGAATTGGGATGGGGTGAATGAAGCAATGGGATTAGCGTTGCTGATATAGATATAGTCATATACCCAGTTTATGGCACCTTTGTCGTCTGTGACGACAAGGGTGACAAGATATGTCTGTTTGTTTGTATAGGTATGACTTACGTTTTTTCCGGTGCCTGTCTGTCCGTCACCAAAACCCCATTCATAGCTTACGATTGAGCCGTCAGGATCAAAAGATTGGGAGGCGCTAAAGGTCAATGTTGCCGGAATTCCTTTATGGATTCTTTCGGAAGGTATCAATTTTGCTACAGGCCGGTTATTTGTATCAAATTGGTCCAAAACCGTAAGGGTTTTGATTGTGGCGTGGGTATCCCCATCATTATCAGTGACCGTCAGATAAATCACGTAGGTGCCTGGGGTTGTAAATGTATGGTTTGTGGTTTCACCGGTGCCGGTCTCACCGTTTCCGAAATCCCATACATAAGATGCTATTGTGCCGTCGAGGTCACTGGAGGCAGATGCATTAAAAAAAATTGTGAGTGGTGCATTACCATATGCAGTTGACAGGTTAAATTCTGCAATGGGCGGCTGGTTTAATTTATTATTTGCAATGGAATCATCAATCCACAAAAGGATTGTTTTTGATGTGGATGCGCCGTTATTATCCGTGATGGTGAGTTTGAATGTGAGGGCTTCTTTAACCAGGCTGGTATCAGGTGCCGTAAATGATGGTGTTGCCGTATTCTGACTGTCCATTATAACCTTCGGGCCGTTGATTTGCTGCCACTGCCATGTAACGATGGAGCCGTCAGAATCAGCCGATTTTGACGCATCAAGTGTAATAGTTGATTTTTCAACAAATTGATATGGGTGGTCTATGACTATGGTGGGCGCTTTATTCCCGCTTCCCTGGACAATAATATCAGGATAACTGCTTTCTATGGCAATCTGATGGGAATTATTAATTACAGTAAGGGTTACAGGGTAGGTTCCAGGGCTTGTATAGGTATGTTTGGTTATCCGTTCGTAGTCTGTTGTGCCATCACCAAAATCCCAGATATAGGAAACAATGTCATTATATCTGTCACTTGAGTAGTTTCCATGAAAGTAAACCGTCAGAGGTGCTGAACCTTTAGATGTAGATTTTCTGGCATTTGCTTCCGGTGGCGGATAGCAGGGTTTTATCTTTCTGCCAAGGCCGTCGGTACATAAATCTATTGTTTCATCAATCATTCCCGAGGGGTGCCATTTTGAGTTTTTCCCGCCTTTACACATATTATCACTGCAGGCACTTGTATCCATTGATCGGCATATGTAACAGATATTATAGCCAAAACCATTATGGAAAGGCAGTTGGCCTAAGTTAACCGATGGCCAGTAGTTACAGGTAACAACATAGCCGCCATTATCATATGAACTGTCCCCTATAATACCGTCCGGACATTTTGAAACCGCACACCCCACATAACGGGTTTCGCCGGAGCATACCTGTGCCCAGTGACCACAGGTATCTGCATAGCAGGTGTTGGTTTCCCAATCATAAAGATCACTTTCATCGTACCAGGCTTCAACGGCCGACGCCCATACGTCCGGGTCATATGGATCTGATACATTCTTATAAAGAGCTACATTTTCACCAGCCGGAAGGCCAGTGGGTGTGAAACTTAAACCATCTTTCACATCGTCAAAATCATCCTGAATTTGTCCGAATCCTCCAAAATGCCCTGCATAGCAATTAGCAGCTCTTTTTTTGGCCATCTCTTCAAGGGCTTCATCCCAGAACATATACTGCATATTAGCGGCAGTTTTTGGACTGTTCTCACCTTCATCACCCCCTGACTCTCCGTTGGCACACTTTCTCCGGAATTCATTGTGGGCATCAAGGATTGCCCGCTTTTGCTCCATAGTTAACTCAAGCACTTCAACTCCATGGGCAACCCCGGTATTTGACATCATAAAAAAGGGTTGGAAGACAAACAGCCCAAGAATAACCATTGCCAAAGAAAATATTGTCAACCTACTTTTCATATTGAACCAAACTTTTTTTCCATTTCTATCCATCTTTAAAAAGCTCCTTTCCATTAATGAAAGTGTTGTAATTGATGAAAACCATTATTGACGTTATGTTCAGATTATTTGCTTTCAACCTGACAAAGGGGTAAAGAGTCTTGAAGTTCTCCCGGTGTAGTTGGATAATTGCGTCAAGGCGCTGGAAACCGGATAAAAAAACTCAATTGAGGTAGAATTTGGCTGCTAATCAGCCGGATATTTTTTAATTCATTTAATGCCTCCGAAAAAGGGTAAAAAAAATCGATTTATTATGGACAGATATCGATTTTCTATTGATAAATATCAAGTAATCTTTTCTAGTTGTTTTTTCAGGTCATTTTGCGCCAAATGTACCTGGTGAAAAAATAAATTGATAGGGAAAAGACCCGGCCAAGGAAATTTCACAGGAAAAATTCGACAACCACCAGCAACTGGCCGAACAATATTCCCCTACATCGGCAAGACCATCCATGGGTAAAAATAACCGTGCATTATTTGAATACAAACACGTTGCAGATGCGGGAAAATCGTCATCAGCATCAAAATACCCTAAACACTTCAAATAAAATAAAAATTCAATTTAGGAAGATAGTAAGTTAATTTTTAAATTCCTTTACAGACTTAATAATTGCTGTTATGGATTTTTATGTGAATAGATACAAATCAAGGAGGTATTTATGTTAGAAATGATAGAAATTGGGATCGATAATGCCGTTGCTTTTCGCATGTCTGGAAAAATCACTGAAAAAGATATGGCCCTGGTTCTTTCCAATGCAAAAAAAAAGATTCACAGCCACGGTAATATTGTTATTCTGGAGGTAATCGAGTCATTTAAGGGTATCGAAATAGCTGCATTAATTGAAGAGTTCAAATATCTATATGAAGTTGGAATGTCCAATATAAATAAAGTAGCCGTCATAACCGACAAAAAATGGGTGGAAAATATTGTCAGCATTGAAGACAAGATATTTAAGAGTGTTGAAATAAAGTGTTTCTCAACCGAACACCAGGATTCAGCCATTGAATTCTTAAAAAATACATAATTTTATTAATCAATTGCAACACCCCGGCAAAAAAATCAGAAGTTAACACCCAGTTGTTTCGCCACCTCCATAGCGGAATTTACCGCGTCTTCATGAAGTCCATATCCGAAATGACTGCCGCAATAATATGAATTTTTAATTCCATTTAAAGAAGGCAATTGTTTAATCGTTGGAATGGAATTATAGTCGAAAATCGGGGTTCGTAAGACGGTTTTAAATTTTACTAAATCTTTGTTAATAGGATAATTCGGGTGTTGGGCAACAATGAGGTTCCTGGCGGCAAAACCGTTCACGGAAGTTTCAAAATGCTCGCCTTCCTTTTTATAAAGGCAGGTGAATAATCCCATTAATCTTTTTTTGGGAAAACTTGAATAATCCGAATGCAAAAGAATATCACCATCTTTATATTTCCAGGATCCTAAAAGTTTTTTTTCATTTTCTGTAGGATCTTCCAACAACTTTATGGCTTGATCGGCATGACAGGCAAATACGACTTTGTCGAAAAAAAATTTCTCATCGTTTTCCATTGTAATGACAACTTTTTTTTCATTCCTGGTTACTTTTTTAATCTTAGAATTGTAAACAATTTTATTTTTAAAGCCGGCAGATATGGATTCAATATAACTTCTTGTCTTATTTTTCATTATGCGCAAAGAGAACAATACTTTCGCTGAAAAAAAATTATGCTCATCAAGGTTATTTACGAAAAATTTAGCCGGGGAATCAAGAACCTCTTCACCGCTCATTGACGAAATCAAGCATAGCGAACTTAAAAAGATTATTTTTGAATTCCCATTAAGCTGGGGAATACGTGCCAATCCTTCCCTTAAAGTCAATCCGTCAAGCTTTCCCTTCTTTAATAATTTTTTCGCTTTTTTCAGTCCGGTTAATACGGATATAATAGTTTTAATGTGCTTAGGCTTGAATAGTTCATATTGCTGTGCGGCCAGCCCTTTGAGACTGGGAGTTATATATAATCCATTTTTTGTATCAAGATTATGAAAGCTTAGATAAAAACCTGGAATCCATCTTGTTTCAACATGTAAACGGGAAAGAATCTTGAAAAAGTTTGTATAATGGGTTTTGGTAAAAATCGCAACGCCAAGCTCGACATCTTCTCCTTGCTGCGTGGTGTAAGTATAGGCGTTGCCTCCGATTCTATTTGATTTTTCAAAAAGTGTTATCCCATATTTATTGTCAAGTAAATATCCTGTTGTTAATCCTGCTATTCCACCGCCGACAATCGCAATACGCGCTTTCATATGCCACCTTCAAAAACAGATCATGGGGGAAAATATAATATATCGTACTATCCCTGAATATTGCGTTCTTTTTTAATTTGTTGAAAAGTATCTTCCATAAATTCCGGTGGATCTTCAACACCCGAAAGAGGTTGTAAAGAAATAGCATCTTCAGGACATACAGAGACGCAAAGACCACATCCAATACAATGGGTTTTCTTTATTTTTGAAGTTCCATCACCTTCTTGAATTGCTTCCATTGGGCAACGTTCAAAGCATTCTTGACATGAAGTGCAACTTTCAGGGTCAATTTCAGCCTGGTAAAATGTTTTAAAATTTTTAACCGGTTCCGGGAATAATTTTGAATATTTAACGGCTGGGCAACAACATGGGCAACAACAACATATGCAAACCATGTCCTTTGAATTGCTTGGAGAAAGAATTAAACCTGATTCCTCTGCTATGTCAAGGATCTTCATTGCTTCTTGAAGATCTATTTTTCTAGCCATTTTATTTTCAATATAATATTGTGCGAAATTGCCAAAAGAAAAGCAACTTTCATGGGGATAATCACAGTGTTTCCCCAAAAGTCCCTGTTCTTTTCTACAGATGCAATTTTGTATGGCAATCAGTTCCTGGTTTTTTAATTGTTCCCGGATCATATTATAGCTGGCAACAGGAGATGCAGTATCAATTGCTGAACTAACCGGTGCCACTCTTAATTGTTTTGTTTTAACTCCAGCCATCACAAGTGCCATCCCATAATGGGGCAAATATTCTTCAATCATTTGAGCAAGTTCTTTATCAATTGTATTTAACTGGAATTCATATATCCCAATTATGAACTGAAAAGCTTTATAATAGACTTCATCGTCTTTTCGTTCCCTGAATATCAAACCTTTGAATGCCATTTTTTCAAGTTTTGGTTCCAATAATAATGGTTCCAAACCAATCGTTTTTGCTATATTTTCAACAGTCTCCGGCTCCAAAGTAAGTTTCATGAATAATTTAGCTTGTTCAGGTGTAAAAAGCTTTTTAAGTATTCTAATTTCAACTCCGGACTCTGTTTTTGGATAACCGCTGGGAAGCTTATCCATAAAGACTTGCAAATCATCATAAAGGCTTTTAATACTCATTCTTTTCTCCTTTTTAATGAATTTTAATTTGATTTACGAAATATCAACTGTTTTAAATTTAATTGACAGACAAGAATGAAATATCGTAACCCTCTCTTGCTCACCAAGAAAGAATCAACACCCTCAAAAGTAACTACAAAGGAAAATGACGATCGATATTATCTATACCATAGAATATTTAAGGATTTGAGTTTTGTCAATGCATGAGTATCTACTTTTGGACACTTTCATAACACCAAGCTAAGCCGAGTGAGTGTTTTGTGCATCGGCTTTAGCTTGTTGTTAAAGCATTTTCAGCCTGCAACTTTAGGAAGAAAAGAAGTATCAACATAGTATTTTTTCGGGTTGTCTTTTTCGATTAAGACTATTATTTCATCATTGTTGATGTGATCGGTAGGATCAAACCATATATTTTCACTATTGAATAGATGTATTTCGGATGTACTGGGGTTTTTCCATTGAGCACAAATCTGATATGGGTTTCTACCATTCATAGAAAGCGAATCATTGATTTCTACGCTTTGAAATTTGGCATTAATCGGAATCCCATTTTTCCGTAAATATTCTTTTTTTTTATTCTTTAAGCTACCAAATAATATTATTAAAAATCCCATGAGGAAAAATATCGAACCCATACCTCCCAGAATGATTGATGCTCCCCATAACGAAAAAAAATCATTTATTTGGGCATGATCTGGAGCAGATTGTTGATACAAAACTTCAACCATTTCACCCTTAGAATAACTTGGAGGATTACTCCCAGAAGATGATGCAAATTCAACTATTGTACCACCTTGTGTCTTAAACTCAACGACAGGCCTATATATAGTTGAATTACTTGATCTTGAATGCACAAGCTCTACGACTGTCCCCTCAGTAGTCAGGACATCTTTCAGAAAATCTTGCGTATTTTTATACGAATAAAATGTCCCAACCAGCATGCTGAAGCCTATCACAATAAAAGCATATTTCACTATTGAAATTATTCTCATCTATTTTCCTATGTAGTTCTAATAACCGCCATGGGCGGACCAGAAATTTTACCCTGGATTCCGCCCACAACAAAAAATGAAACTCGCGCCCAGTATATTGGGAGTTTCATATAAATATCCGACCAAATAAACAAAACAACCTAATGGACGTACCCCTTATCAATATTTCTAATACCTGTAAAGGTATTTCAACATAGTAATAAAAGATGCTTGCCCCACCCTAAGTACGACTAACGTATATGTGTAGTTTTTGCAGGAAAATTTTAAACCACAATATCTGATATTCAAAGAATTTGATTTTTTACTTAAAAATATGCTTTTTGAAGTTCAATTTGAAAGGAAGATTGGAGTTATGACTTATTATCTCTGTCAAAACTATCATCTGATTCCGATTGATCTGTTTTAATTTAAAACATCTCCAACTACTTTTAACAATTTTTTCCGGTCAAAGGGTTTTGTGAGGCTGGCAACTGCCTTGGGGATAGCATATTCATTACCGGCCATCCCGCTTATCACAATCACAGGAATATTTTTCAAATGCTTGTCCTGGGCCAGTTTACTGAAAAACCTGGTCCCCCACTCCCCGGGCATTTCCAGATCCAGGGTGATCAAATCAAAGGATTCCGAACTTACCAGGTCCATTGCTTCCTTGGCATTTTCCGCCACAGCGGTCCCATACCCGTTGTCTTTAAACAAATTAGTCAAATACTTTCGAATAGCGGGATCATCGTCAATTATGAGAATTTTCTTCATTTTGTTCTCCATCTGGTTAGATCTAATCTGATTAAGTCTCATTTGGTTAAATCTCATTTAGTTCGGCCGCTTTATTTATTAATGCAGATGACAGGACAACCGGCCCGAAGAATCACCTGTTTAACGGTACTGCCCAATTCATCGGTTTGTGAACCTGGATTTTTTGAATCCTGGGCCATGATAATCAGGTCTGCATATTTTTCCCTGGCATATTTTACAATTTCAATATAGGGCAACCCTTCCCAGACTTCCATGGAATAATTTTCAATTCCTTCCATTTTTGAAACATATTTTTTCCGGGAGAATCGAAGTTTTTCCCGGATGCGCTCTTCTATGTCATCCTGGTTAAAATTTTTACCCCCGGGTGTAAGACTTAAATTCTGGGCATGGAATATATGGAGTTCACAGTCTGTGTTCTTTGCCAGTTTACATGCAAAATCAAAAGCTGTATCAGATAATTTTGAAAAATCAGTGGCAAAAACCACCTTTGAAAAAGAACCCCAGAAAGATGCAGCCGCTCGATTAACAATCAAAACCGGGCATTGGGATGCTTTCACAACTTTTTGAAATGTAGATCCGGCACTTTCAATCTCAATATCAAGACTGGATTCCCCCCCGGCACTGACACCCATGGCAAGAAGATCGGGTTTATTCTTGTTGATCTCCCCTAAAATCTCTTTGTGGAGATCACCATGGGCTATTTTTATTTCATAACTTCTGGTCCTGGGCAGTTGATCTGCATAATAGGTTTCTATCTCATTTTTGATCCCGGCAATAAACGCTTCATCAACACGGATCTGGGCATCTGCTGCGCTACCCTCCTCAATGACATGGAAAATGTTCATATCTGCGTTGTAACAGTTCGCAATATTGAACGCTACCCTGGCTGCAGGATCACAGGCCATTGTTGTGGATGTTGCAAATAGTATTTTTTTAAACATATCAACCCTCTACAAAATTTGGTTATAACCTGTTGATCCAATTTTCTTTAAAATCCAATAACAGCCATGGGCCGCCCAAGGACTTTCATCGGCTTGCCCACAACAAAACATGAAAGAATCCGATAAGTTGATTGGTTCTTTCATATAAACAACCCTGCTATAATCGATCTATAACTAAATTTCTCGGAATAGTACAAATGGATGCCACCTGTTTTGGATCAAATCCCATGCAAAGGGCCAATAGCTGATTATAGTCAAAAACCGGTATATTATACTTATCAGTATTTTCTGCCTCATTGAGTTTTTTTTGGATATTATCAAGGTACATCAGACAGGTAATACAGGAAACAACTATAAAGTCGGCTTTTGTTTCTTCAATAATAGCATCCAGCTTGGTTTTTGTAAAAGCTGTGGCCTCGGCAGGAGAACTGCTACTAAACCCCCCGGCACCGCCGCAGCACTGAAGTTCACGGCTATAACTCTCAACCGTTGCCCCCAGCGCTTCTGTCAGAACCCGTAATGCTTTAGGCTGCCTGGGGGATTCTTCAAACCCAACTATTTCACTGGGAAAAAGTGTATGGCAGGGATATTGAATCACACCGTGAAGTCCTTCGAGTGATTTTTTAATGGTTCGGGAAATTTTTTCAACCCCCACCTCATTATACAAAATTTCCGATACGTGACGAACGGCAGTCTTGCACTCAAGCTTCCGGCCGGTTAGCTCCAGGAGTTCATTTACCCTTGCAAGCTTTAGATCATCATGGGCAAGATGATCCAATCCCATACGAAGAGAGCTATAACAAGAACCGCATTGAACCATGATATCAAGGCCTTTGGCTTCTGCAATTGAAAGATTCCACCCACTGGATGCAAGATGGGAATCATCATCGGTGGACGGGAAAGAACCAAAGGCCGGACAGCAGACATACCCTTCAACCTCTGCCAGATCAACACCAAGCTCGGGCATTGTTGCCCGGATGGCTCTTTCGACATCCGGCCTTATGGCCGGAGTATTACAACCCAGAAAAAGACATAATTCCATTTTTTTATTCCTCGTTAAACATATAGTCATTTTCACTGACCACTGGTGTTTTCATAAGCATTTGTTGATAAAGTTTGAGCATCTGGGGCATCTTTGTTATGGTTTGCAGCTCAGGCAGGCCCAGGGATTTTCTCAATTTTGTATTTGTACCCACCGACTGGGTATACCCTCTTTTATAAATCTCTACAATGGAGGGCGGCACACGGGTTTCATCGTTTGCACTCTGCCATTTACGAATGGCCAGAATCATTTCAAAGGGTTTGACATCCATGGGACACATCTCTTCACACCTGGAACAAGACACACAAGCCCAGGGAGTATCATCATCAAGAAGATCATCTTCCAACCCGAAGACCACCATTCGGGCAAGGTTTCTCACCAAAAGCGGAGGATCACCGTGGGAGGCGGGACATCCAGACAGACATGTACTACAATTTAAACAATACAAAAGGTCTTTAGTATTATATATTTGTTTCCACAGATCTTTATCTGATTCACTAAAATCCATAACAATATCTCCTATTTGCCTACCATAAACATTGGGTTTTCAGATAATTTAGCATCAATAACCGCCATTATCTGTTTATCACTAAAACCCATTATCCGGGCAGCATTATTCTGACAGGCAACTCCACACATTCCGCAAGCCTGACACGCGGCAGCATCCACCATTATGCTGTCAAGGACCTTATCATAGGATCTTGCATCATAGGGACAGATATCAACACAACGCTGGCATCTCACACAGATAGCATCGTGAACTTTTGAAATCACATGGGCCCTATGAATCTTTCGGGAAGACAGATGGGCATATACTTTCTGGGCTGCAGCCTCAGCCTGTAAAATCGCATCTTTCAAGGTCATTGGCGAGTGTGCTACCCCCGCAACATAAAAACCGGTCCTCAAAAATTCAATGGGACGCCATTTTGAGTCCGCCTCAATAAAGAACCCATCATCGTTTACAGGAAGATCAAACGCCTTGCCAACTTCCCGGTTGGAAACTTCTGGATCAACTCCCGGGGAGAGAATCAGAAAATCAGGGGATAGTTCAATTTCCGAATTCAGGACAGATTCGGTAAATTTGATGACCGGCTTTCCATCCACAAGTTCAACTTCAGGTTTTTTATCAAGATCATAGCTCACAAAAACAATACCTGCCCCCCGGGCCTTTGTATAATATTGCTCGGCAAACCCATAGGTCATAACATCCCTATACAAGATAAATATCCTGGCATCAGGATTTTTTTCTTGTATGGCCAAGGCATTGGCAATGGCACCTATACAACAAATCCGGCTGCAATATTTTCTTCCCTGTTTTTCCCGGGAACCGACACATTGAATCATGACAATATTTTGGGCATCACTTACATCGATTTTTCCTGTGGAAAGCCCTTCTCTCAACTGGGCCTGGGTAAGGATATTAGCTGAATTACCATATTCATATTCAGCTGTTTTTCCTTCAAGCCCACCTGTTGCAATGATGGCGGCCCCATGGCTAAGATATTGATTTTCTTGATTTTCAAGATCTCTGATCCTTGTTTCAAAAGCACCAAAGGACCCTTGTGTGGCAGCAACTTCACAATTTTTATGGAGGATAATATTTTTATGTTCAAGGACCTTGATCATAAGATCTTTTGCCATGGATACAGGTTCAAGATCATCAATGGTCGCATGAATATTATTTCCTGCATACCCCCCAAGTTTGTCCGACTTTTCAACCAGATGAACATCCACCCCCCTTTGGGCAAGGGCAAAAGATGCGTGCATTCCTGCAATTCCTCCTCCCACAACAAGGGCGGTCCTGTTCATGGAAAGAGTTTCAACATGGAGTGCCGGTTTTAATTTAAGATTTTCCATAATTGATATTATTTCACTATAGGCTTCATGGGTTTGATCCTTTTTTACAGATTCAAAAAAGCCCTTGTGAACAATGGAAGACAGATCAAAAATTTCAATCAAGGAAGCTGCAAATCCAGCTTTTTTTGCAAGATTTTTCAAGGATTTTCGATACATGAAGGGATGACAGGCACCGATGATAAGCCGGTTAGATTGTGATTTTTTGAGCAATTTTAAAAGATTTTCTTTTCCTTGATCACTACAGACCATATCAATGATATTTACTTCTCCTACAAAGTTAAACTTTTTCAGACCCATTTCAAGGGCACCAAAGTCAACACTGCTTTTTTCCACCTTTTCACTACATTTGCACAAAACAACAGAAATAAGGGGAACCTGCCTGTCCTTTGTCGTGGGTTCGGCAATCTGTTCTTCTTCAATTATGGTCACATCAAGGCTGGATAATAGAGTGCTTGCCTGACCGGCCGCGGCAATACCCGAACTTATGGCCTCACTTAAATCGGTAAGTCCCATGAGAGAACCGCAGAGGAACACTCCGGGCTTAACCAACTTGACCTTGTCATAAATTTGCGTGGGTAAAAGGCCTTGGCAATTTAGTTCCAGATGAAACAGCTTTGCCAGTTTTGCATGGGTTTTGTGGGGAATCTGTCCCGTTGAAAGAACCACCATGTCATAATCAGCAACAAAAAATTCTTCTTTTTGAGAATCATAGTATCTCATGGAAAGACTCTTATCCGGATTGTGCATAACCTCCTGGACCCGGCAGCGAATAAATTTTACCCCGGCATCAACAGCTTTTTCATAATACCTGTAAAAATCTTTGCCGAAGGTTCGCATATCCATATAAAAAATGGTGGCCTCAACATCATCCCCGCCTTTTTGCCTGGCAAGCATTGCTTCTTTGAGGGCAAACATGCAGCAGATGGAAGAACAATAATCTCTTTTTTGTCGGCGGTTCCTGGACCCCATGCATTGGACCCAGGCAATTTTTTTAGCAGGTTTTCCATCCGAGGGTCGTTTGATTTGCCCGTCAAAGGTCCCGGTCCCACTGATAATTCGCTCAAAGGCAAGAGCACTTATCACATCCTGCGATACAGCCCAGGATTTTGCATCTTCAAATTCTTCCAGGTTATAAAGTTTTACCCCGGAAGCCAAAATAATTGAATGAACATGCCTTGTGAAAGCTTCATCTTCCGCCCCAAGATTAAT
The DNA here is from genome assembly GCA_024226935.1 of Desulfobacteraceae bacterium. Taxonomy (GTDB): domain Bacteria; phylum Desulfobacterota; class Desulfobacteria; order Desulfobacterales; family Desulfobacteraceae; genus NBML01. The sequence goes on along the minus strand of JAAELK010000151.1, from coordinate 15,546 downwards.
GACGTTGGTGGGACAAACCTTGACACACTCACCGCAATTGGTGCAGACATCCATGTCCACCAAAAGCATCTGGGGCGTACTATGGGGGACAGGCTTGTAAACGGCCTTTCGTTGGGTCAGGCCGTGGTTAAATTCATCCGGCACCTCAACGGGACAGACCTTTATACATTCTCCCAGCCCGTTACACTTATCAGTATCGATGTATCTGGCTTTTTTTAAAAGTTCTATTGTGTAATTACCAACATCCCCTTCAACCCTTGTCAATTCAGTGAAGGGCAGTATTTCAATATTTTCGTGGTACAGGCCTTTTCGCATACAATATTGAGATGCATACTCTCTGCCCACCATGGGTAGAATCCTGCACATACCGCAATGATCGCTTGGAAACTGATTGTCCAATTTTGCCAGAATACCACCTATCTGGGGAGAAGCATCCGTCAACAAAACTTTGTATCCGATCTCAGCCAGTTCCAGAGCGGCCTTGATCCCGGAAACACCGGCACCTGCAACAAGAACTGTACCTATGGGCTTTTTTTCTGCCATAATATTCTCCTATTTTACCTGCCCTGTCACTTCAACCAGTTCATCATTTTCAAAGACAGTCAGGGGCTGTTCTTCGTCATGGGATCGACCGGCCTGGTAATCAAATCTATCTTGGGTCTTCTGGGCCACTGTCCTGAAGGCAGGCATAAGATCAATACTGTTGGGGCAAGCACTGGTGCACTGACCGCAACCAACACAAAACAAACTTATATGACTCATTCGGGTCAAATGATAGAACATTGTGTCCGCAGGCATTTTAAGTGTTCCAAAGTTATCTGCCCATCCCATATACTGATCGGCGTTGTGCCGGAAGGTATCTGTCACAAACACACATTCCTTGCAATAACAAACAGGACACGCCACCCTGCAGTTATAGCAGTTGATACAGCCGGCAAGCATGCCTTCAAGGCCATCGAAACCATGGGTTGATTCCCTGTACTTGGCAAACCCCTCATCACGGGCAAGTTTTCGGGCAGAGACAAGTTGTTTAACATCAGCATCCCGACTGGAAGGTGTTTCCCCGATACCGAACCCTGCAATTTCAAGGGCATGATCTCCCTTGGACGTCAAACTTTCAATATAAAGAGAATCGGTTCCACCACCAATGATACAAAGCCGTAAATCCACATTATCTGCCACAGGAAATTCACATATTTTGCAGGCACCGCAGATATCAAAATCATCGATTTTTGTATCTCCGGCAAGCCCTTTTTCAAGAAAAGATTCAGAGGTTTCTCCCCGGGCCTGTAATGTCAAAAAATCAAGATTTTCATATCGCCCCAGACAATCAATGCCGATCAGCAACACATCCTCAAAATTGGCCTGTCTAAGCTTGCCCAACTCAATCAGGGCCCTTATTTCACAAGATCTTAAAACCATTGCTAATTTTCTGCCAGAAGGAGTTGTTGTAATGGATGAGGCAATTTTTGCACCATTTAAAGGTACAACCGGTGCAAAGGGGTCAATGGCTTTCAGATGAGAAGAATCGGTAATAAGTGTCTGCATCACCCCACGTTTTGGCTGGGTCATGGGAGAAAGCAAGGCATCCACAACACCTTTTTCCATCATATCATTAAAAAATTGGGCCAGTTTCTTATTCATTTCGCCTTTTTTGAAAGACAATTTTGTAAAATTTGCCATTGGTATATTCTCCGTTTCTTCAGCCTGTCTTACTTTTTTTTATATGAAACTGTCGATATCAAAAGAGAGTTTCAATCTTTGTTGTGGGTGGACTCAAGGGTAAAATCCCTGGTCCGCCCATGGCGGTTTATATAAAACTCCCGATATCAAAAGAGAGTTTCAATCTTTGTTATGGGTGGACTCAAGGGTAAAATTCATAGTCCGCCCATGGCAGTGAGATCTTTCCGGTTTGAGGATAGATTAAAGGGGCTTGGACCAAGCTGCTTTAACTTATCTGTCATTTCATTTGCAACATCCCGAAGCATGGTTCCCTCACTTGCAGCAATCCAGCGCAACCAGAACCGCTGTTCATCGATTCCATATTCCTTTAAAATTTCAGTCAGCATGGCCACCCGCCGCCTTGCCTTTAAATTTCCATTAATATAGTGACAATCTCCGGGCCAACATCCGCCTATCAACACACCGTCAGCTCCATTCAAAAAAGCTTTGAGCACATATTTGGGATCAACCATTCCACTGCACATCATCCGAATTATTTTAATATTGGATGGATAGGACAGACGGGATGTACCCGCCAGATCCGCAGCGGTAAAGGTACACCAATTACAAAAAAATCCCACTATTTTTGGTTCAAACTCGCTCATATACTGCTCCTGTCTAATTAAGTAATAGTCCGTCTATTTCCGCAAAAACCTGCCTGTCTGTAAAATGGCGAACTTTTGCAGCCCCGCTGGGACAATGTCCGGCACAGCTTCCACACCCCTTGCATACGGCATAATTGACCTCTGAAACCAGGTTAAATTGATCAAATTCAATAGCAGTGTAGGGACAAAGCCCTATACATACCTGGCAGCCCACACAGACATCAGGATCAATAAATGAAATCATTGGCGGAACTTCAACTTCTCCTTTTGCGCTCAATGCCAGGCATTCTGCCGCTGCTCCCTTTGCCTGGGCCACGGTATCGGGAATATCTTTGGGGCCCTGGCATGCACCGGCAAGAAAAACACCACTTGAAGGCGTCGACACCGGAGCAAGTTTAGGGTGCTCTTCCTGGAAAAAGCCATCGGATCCGATACCTATTCCAAATTTTCGCATGACATCTCCAGCATTAGATCGAGGTTCCATGGCCGTGCACAAAATTGCCATCTCAACCTCAATCTCAACCATTTTGTTGGAAAGGGTATCTTCTGCAAGAACGGTGAGCATTCCGCTTTCATCTTCGGTGATCAAGCCAACTTTTCCCCGGATCATGCGAACCCCTTCGGACTGAACTTTTTTATAAAATTCTTCATACCCTTTTCCAAAACAGCGCATATCAATATAAAAATTATAAACCAGGGTATCGTGTCCGCATTTATCCTTGAGAAGATGGGCATATTTCAAGGCATACATGCAGCAAGTCCTGGAACAATATTCATGGAAATTTATATCCCGGCTTCCGATACAATGGAGAATTGCCACACTTTTCGGCGGATCGGTAAAAACCATGGGGTCTTTTAAATCTCGTTTCAAAAGTTTTCCCAGGGTCGGACCCGTGGCATTTGACAGCCTTTCAAATTCAAGGTTGGTAAAAACATTGGCATATTTACCATAACCATACTGGAGCATGGGGGTGGGGTCCAGGGGATCAAATCCTGTGGCAATGATGATGGAACCCACATCAATAACTTGTCTTTCATCTTTCATATCATGGTCAATGGCCCCGGCCTTACATTGGTCCACACAAAGCTTGCACTCGCAACAACCGCTGCAATTTATGCATTTTTGAGCTTCTCTTTGGGCAGATTCTTCACAAAGGCCCAGATCCACTTCATCAAAGGAGAACTTTCTTTCAGATGGGTCTACAAAGGCAGACTTGGCCCTGGCCATAAGCTGTGCATCTTCGGGGATGGGCATAAACTCATTTTTTAGAGGCGCAATTTTCGGCTGTTTTCTTTCCTCTTCAAACAGGGCCATTTCCCGGTTGAGATATCGCCCAATGGCCGTTACAACTTTGTGACCACCGGCAATGGCTTCAACCACAGTGGCAGGACCTGTTACAGCATCCCCTGCGGCAAAAACCCCGGGTTCCGAGGTCTCCATGGTATCGGGGTCGACAATGAAGGTTCCCCAGGCTGTCAGATCAAAGGGAGTGTCCTTTAAAACAGGAGCCGTTTCAACCCTTTGACCAATGGCGGGAATAATCATGTCACATTCAATGAGAAATTCACTTCCTTCAACCGGGACAGGCCGTCTTCTTCCGCTGTCATCGGCAGGACCAAGTTCATTTTTAATGCATTCAATACCAACCAACCGGTCACCATCCATCACTATCTTTTTTGGTCCCGCAAGATTGATAAATTCAATACCCTCTTCCCTGGCGCCTTCGATCTCTTCATGGTCGGCGGGCATCTCTTTTAAGCTCCTTCTGTAAACAACAGATACAAAATTTGCCCCCGATCGGACAGCAACCCTGGCTGCATCCATTGCAACGTTCCCGCCCCCAATAACAACCACCCGTTTTTTGGCAGATCCGGCTCTTTCAAGATTTTCTTTGCGCAAAAACAAAACCGCATCCAACACCCCGTCTACATCTTCATTTTCAATGTTCATTTTAACGGGAACATGGGCACCTATTCCAAGAAATATGGCCTCAAAACCATCATCTTTAAGGCTTGCCAAAGTAAAATCTCGACCCAATGCCACACCGGTTTTAAGCTCCACTCCCGTGGAAAGGATATAATCAATCTCCTGGTCCAGTATGGCCGGGGGCAACCTGTAATCGGGGATACCGGTTCTGAGCATCCCCCCTGGTTGTTCCATGGATTCAAAAATGCTGACGGCAAATCCCTTGCGCCGCAAATAATAGGCCACGGTGAGCCCGGCTGGACCTGATCCTATAACGGCAATCTTTTTATCAATTTCTTTAACTTCCGCCAGGGGAACATCCGCTAAATTTGCATTGTCTGCGGCAAATCTTTTCAAATCCCTGATGGAAACAGGAGAATCAACAAGTCCCCTTCTACAGTCAATTTCACAGGGATGGGGGCATACCCGTCCCAGAACGCCCGGCAAAGGCAGACGTTCCATGATTATATTAAGAGCCTGCTGATAATTACCGATTTTCACCATCTGTACATATCCCTGGACATTGGTTCCGGCAGGACAGGATGTTCTACAGGGAGCAGGACTTTTTTTATCAATCACATACCTCACCGGCACCGCCTGGGGAAAAGACAGGTAAATTGCCTTTCGCATCTGTGTATTAACATCCCATTCATTGGGAAAATCAACCGGACATACCTTTGAACAATCACCACAACCCGTACAATTGGTTTTAATATATCTTGCCTTGTTATTGACGGTGACCGAAAAGTTACCCACAAATCCAGCCACATCTTCAACTTCACAATAACTTTTCAATTCAACATTTTTATCCTGGCCCACGGCAACCATTTTGGGAGTTCCGATACAGGCGGTACAATCAAGGGTAGGAAATGCCTTGTCATATTGAAGCATATGCCCGCCAACTGTTGGTTCTTTTTCAACAAGGTAGGCCTTAAATCCCGAACTTGCTATATCAATAGCTGCCTGCATACCTGCAATTCCACCCCCCACCACCAATGTATTTGAATTCACCGAGAATTCACTTGGAATAAGGGACTCTTGAAAAGAGACTCGCTTAAGACCCGCCCTTACAAGAACTCTTGCCTTTTGTGTGGCCTCATCTTCATCTTCTGTAACCCATGATCCGTGCTCTCTGACACATACCATGTGAAAGGCATAATAAGGGTTTAGCCCGCCCCTGGCACAGGCGCTCCTGAATGTTTTTTCATGCATCCTGGGAGAACAAGACGCAACAACTACCCGGGTCAAATCATGCTTTTTTATATCAGTTTCAATAAGTTCCTGACCGGGATCAGAACACATGAATAAATAATCCCTGGCAATAACCACCCCGGGAAAAGTTGATGCATAGGCTGCAATTTCTTCCACCCTGACCCGGTAGGCGATATTAATACCACAATGGCAGATGTAGAATCCGATTCGTTCAGACATGAGTATTCTCCCGGTCGAGGCATAAAATATTGGCCTCAGCCTTTCCTGTTGCTTCAGAAAATTCAATTGATGTTAACAGCAGTTCAGAAATATCCTGAACTTTAATTTTATCTTCCAGTTTCAATTCACATATAGCCCCATTGAGCATTCTGATGCAATAAGGGCAGACTGTAGCAATAACATTCGCACCGGTTTTCATCGCCTGGTGCAATCTTAATATAGCAAAGCTCTGATCCTGGCGATATTCTTTCCAGGGGCCACCACCACCGCCGCCACAACACAAACTTCTTTCCCTGGTATCGTCCATTTCAATAATCCTTAATCCAGGAATACTTTTGAGCACCCTTCTGGGGGCATCGTAAATGCCATTATGCCGTCCTAAATAACAAGGATCATGGTAGGTTACACAAAGATCAACTTCATGGACAGGTGTAAGGTCGCCTTTTGTGATGAGCCTGTCGACAAGCTCAATATAGTGCTGTGTCTCCACCGAATCATTTAATACCCCATATTGTTTTTTAAAAGTATTCATGCAATGGGGAGAGGATGTCAAAATTTTTTTAACCCCGGCACTTAAAAATAGATCTGTATTTTTTTGTTCAAGACCTGAAAATATTTGACCGGCACCAATTGCTGCGGCCTGATCTCCACAGCAGCTTTCTTTATTACCAAGACTGCCAAAGCAGATTTTAGCATGGGTCAATAATTTTACCAGAGCAAGACCCGCCATTTCGCACCCTTTGGAACCACTTGTATCATATGCGGTTGTGCAGCAGGTAAACAAGCAGTATTCTTTATCGGAAACAAACCCAGGCATCTCAACCTTTTTTGCCCATTCAAGACGTCCCACAGGTTTTCCTCCCCAGGGATTGCCCTTTTCTTCCAGACTTTTAACAGGTGCTTCAAAAAATTTGGGAAGTTTTTTGGCTATCACATTCTGCTGGCGAACCGATTTTACAAGATCAATTATTTCAATACCCCGGGGACAATTTTCCACACAGGCGCCGCAGGTGGCGCAATCCCAGACAGCCAGATCAACATTTGCCCGGGTGCAGGTTTCAAGACTTATGTTCCGAAGTATCTGGCGGGGACTATAGTAGGAAATCCTACTCCAGGGGCAAACACCAGAACAAGTGCCGCACTGCATGCAGCCCATAAAATTTTCTCCCACATCCTTTGTCACGGTCACAAAATCAACCTGGGATTCTTTAATAACTTTTTCTTTTAATGTGGTCAGAAAAATAGCAAGGGGCCTGTAAAAAAGATGGGATAATTTACCGAAGGGAAGCATGATACACAACATGCCTACAACCATGGATACATGGATGGTATAAATTACATAGGTAGCAATTGGCCATTGGGCAAGACGAAATATATGAACTAGAATACCGGTAAAAGCACTCATGAATAATAAAACCAAAAAAAACAGATCTGTAAAATCGGAATACCTATGAAGCTTTTCCTCTTTTAAATACCACCTGCTGTATAACATATTTGCCGAAACCGACATGATGGCAATGGTGGCATAGTATCCAAATATTCGCGTGGGATGCCAGAAAGGATGAATAATATCGGTCTGAAAAACTTCAAGAAAACCGATTATCAAAACTTCCATTGTAATGTAACCGGAAAATAAAAAGAAATGCCTCACCCACCTGCTGCTGGGACCGGTACCGCATTTACGCCACCGTTTCTGGGTCAGATAATGAAGCAAAAAAACCGGAGCCTGGGTTAAGTAAATTACAATGGGAATTTTAGTTCCCTTCATAATCCCCCTATACATGAGAAATCCGTTTGAAAAAAGTAATGCTCCAAGTATCCCGAACATGATCTGATCACCTATATGCACCCAGTGGGGGGGAGCAAATGAATTCAAGGCAACCCGGTCGGTAATAACAGGGCCGTGGCCAAATAAAAAAAGCAAAATCATGCCCATGGTTATCCCCAAAAAAGCTAATATCTGCCATTTTGGTGATGAATAAAACAAAGATGCAAGACCGGTCCAGTCAAATTGGGTAGTCAGCCAACGTCTGGTAGCCATCATGGTCTCGGCCGGTTCCGCCCCCCTGGGGCAATCTGTATTACAATCACCGCAATAATAGCAAAGCCATGGCTCCGGGGATTCGAGTAATTTATCTTTCAACCCCAACTGAAGATAGCGATATATCCTCCGGGGAAAAGTATTGGTACCACTTGACAAAGGACAGGCCGCAGAACAGTTTCCGCACTGCATGCACAGCTCCATATCCCTGGCACCCAACTTTTTTATTTCACTAAATAAATTTTGATCAATGGTATTATCCCCCAAAGCAGTTCCCCCGATAAGACACAAAATTTCAAGAATACTTCCTCAAAAATCATTCATTTTTCCACTCTTTTGTCCAGCCCAACAGAGCAAAGAGCATGCCAACTTTCCATCAAATTGACACAAACAAAAAAATGTTTAAAATCCAGGTTGTTGCAAATCAGATCAAAAAAAACTTCTATAATCTTTTTTTTCCAAGAACCAAACATGCGACCGGTAAAAGTAGCAAAAAAGCTACCATGCTAGTAAAAGGGGCAGATCCTATAATCCAAATACCTGGCGGGGAGTCAAATATTTGGGAAACCGATCCACAAGGGATTTGCATAACTTTGAACAAAAATGACATTCATCCACATATTGATCTGCATGGGGCAAACTATACTGCCTTGCAAGGGCAGCAGGCCCCCCCTTGAGCAGGGGGCCACAAACAGGATGGGTATCGGGATCATAGGAAGTTAATACCTCGGCCAGACTCGATTCAAGATAATTGCCCATGCTAAGCCCCTGACAAATATGAACATTACCAAAGGGGTCAATATGAACCCTTCCCGGATCTCTTAATTTTTCCATTTTGCATTCTGTCAGTTCATCCCATGGTTTTCTGGGAAGATCCTTAACCAGAGTTTCCACGGCGCGACCCCGAAGTTTGGGACCTCCGGCGTAGACAGGTTCCCCCTTGATATGATCATCACAATTTATAACTTTAGGTTTTTCAACACAGATAGTCTTGACGGTCATCCCAAGCTCACGGGCTGCCTGGGCTGCCATCTGCCCCGGAGTTACATCGATATCCCCATGGTGGAAAGAATCATCCCCCGGCTCAATAATTTTCAGTCCAACTTCCTGCAGGGGTCTGAGCCATAATTTTGCATCCTCGACACCTGTGGCCCAATAACAATTTGTTTCCACGGCAGTATTAAAACCTGCCTGGGTCACCTGCCTGATACCTTCATGGAGCAATCCATAGTATAAAAAAGGCTCTCCTCCTTCAAAACTGATGGACCGAATACTTTTTATTTTTTTTGCCCCGCAAATAAGATTAGTCAACTGTTCCAGGGAAAAGACACCGGTCTGCTCGGGGCTGGAATAAAGAAAACAATGATCACAGGCATATGAACAGGTATATGTTAATAACAGATGTAAACTGGTAATCATCTAAACCTCCTCAAATTAATCAATATTTTATATATTCATCAGCTATCAAAAGCATAAATAATTAGCAAATAGTATTTGCTATATTCCTCCTTTTTTTAAAAAAAATAATTATAACTGTATTCCTGTTTTTTTAATTGAAATTTCCAACCCACACCTCTATGATGCAATTTTATTGCAATAACCGCCATGGGCGGACCAGGGATTTTGCCCTTGGTTCTGCTCACAACAAAGATTGAAACTCTCTTTTGATATCGAGAGTTTCATATAAATTAAAAAAACAGATCTAAAGGGAAAAACTTGAATCAATTTGACCTAGCACTTATCGGTGGAGGCATTATCGGGTTATCAACGGCCCTGACCATAAAAACCCGATATCCCAAGGCCAGTGTTATTTTAGTCGAAAAAGAAAATAGATTTGCCGCCCACCAGACAGGTCATAACTCCGGAGTAATCCATGCAGGAGTTTACTATGAACCCGGCAGCCTCAAGGCGGATTTTTGCAAAAGAGGGGCCAGGGCCACCATGGATTTTTGTAAAACCCATAATCTACCCTTCAGACAATGCGGCAAGCTGCTTGTGGCAACCACACCCCTGGAAGTAAAACGAATGGAAGCCCTTGAAAAACGGTGCGCCCAGAATAAAATCCCAACCCGATCCATTGACCGACGCCAATTAAACAAAATGGAACCCCATATCTTTGGCCTGGGAGCTCTTCTGGTTCCGGCCACCGGCATCACAGATTATACAAAGATCACAGCAAAAATGGCGGATCTGTTCAAGGCTGCCGGCGGTATAATAAAGAAAGGTCAAGCCGTGACCCGGATAGAAGAAAGTTCAGATAAGGTCACTATATTCACGGATCAAAAACCTTTTTGTGCCAGCCATCTCATTGCCTGCGGAGGACTTGAAGCTGACAGGCTGGCCCGGATGATGGGAATAGCCATAGATTTTATGATCCTGCCCTTCCGGGGGGAATACTATCGCCTGCCGGATCGGCTGGCAAAAATTGTTTCCCATCTTATCTATCCCATTCCCGACCCTGATCTGCCCTTTTTAGGCGTCCATTTAACCCCCATGGTTGACGGATGTATCACCGTTGGTCCCAACGCCGTCATGGGTTTTAAGCGGGAAGGATATGGCAGGTTCAATGTGGATCTGGTTGATACCGCCCAGATGCTTGCTTTCCCTGGATTCTGGAAAGTAATCGGACAACATCTGGGGTCCGGGATAAAAGAATGGATAGATGCTTCCTATAAACCCGGATATTTAAAAAGAGTTCAAAAATACTGTCCGGGGCTGACCCTTAAGGATTTAAACCCTTATCCTGCGGGTATCCGAGCCCAGGCGGTAAAAAAGGACGGTGGCCTGGTCCATGATTTTTTATTTGCCAAAACCCATCGCTCCTTGCATGTGTGCAATGCGCCCTCTCCTGCTGCAACTTCAGCCATCCCCATCGGGGAGTATCTCTGCGACAGGGCAAAAACTAAATTCAACCTTTAACCAATATCTTCTATAATCAACACACCACCTTTGTTGATTCGGACAAAGGTCTTTGTACCAGGCGTTGGGTTCAGATGATACCCCACATCAAAATACAATTTTTTTGTCTTTGCCGAACATGAAGGTTCAAAGGTGACAGAATAAAACTGTCCCTTAAAAATGGCGGAAGTAATAATTCCTTCAAGAAAAACATCATTGCCATCATCATTTTCACCAATCTTTTCATCAAGCTTTTCACCAATCTTTTCACCAATCTTTCCACCATTGGATTCAGCCAGAAAAATATATTCAGGCCGGATGAGTATTAAAACTTTTGTTCCCATATTGACGGCGGGCAATTTCCCGATTTTAAACTTTCCGATCTGGGTTTGAATTAATCCGTCCTCAATTTGTACTCCCGGAAAAATATTATTAAAACCTAAAAAGGATGCCACAAATTTATTAACAGGATATCTATAAATTTTCTGGGAAGATGCAATCTGCTCAATTTTTCCTTTACTGAACACAGCAATGGAATCGGCTACTGCGTAGGCTTCAGCCTGATCATGGGTTACAAATACAGCAGTGACACCGACTTTTTTTAAAATATTTTTTAGATCCACCATCAATTTTTCACGAAGAGCTCTGTCAAGGGACCCCAGGGGTTCATCAAGCATGAGCAACGAAGGTTGCGGGACAAGACTTCTTGCAAGGGCAACACGTTGCTTTTCCCCTCCGGATAAACCTGCTATCGATCTTTTTTCAAATCCTGAAAGACCAGTTACATTCAGCATTTCAATTACACGTGTTTTAATTTCACTCTTAGAAATACCTTTCATTTCAAGACCAAACATCACATTTTCAAAGACATTTTTATGGGGAAACAAAGCAAAATCCTGGAACATCATTCCAAAATTTCGTTTATGGGGAGATATTTTTGTTATGGATTTTCCATGGAACAAAACATCACCTGAATCGGGAGTTTCAAGACCCGCAATGATCCTTAAAAGTGTTGTCTTTCCACAGCCAGAAGGTCCCAACAAACACAGTATACTGCCTGCATCTATTGAAAAAGAAATAGACTCAAGAACAACCTTGTCATCCATTTTTTTACTGATTGATTTTATTTCAAGTCCCATGGGCTGATCCTATTTATCCTTTCCCAATTTTTCGATAATTAAAAAACCCGACACAGTTACAAGAATCAGCAAAGAACTCATCGCCATGGCATGACCATAGTTAACAGCACCCGGCTGACCTAAATATCGATAAATGGCAACGGGCATCGTTGGAATCTGAGGCCTTGCCGTAAATGAAGTTGCACCAAATTCTCCCATGCTTATGGTAAAAGCAAAAACCGCCGCAGTAATTAATGCGCTCTTAATCATGGGTAGATCAATATTAAAAAACACCTGACCAGGTTTTGCGCCCAATACCATGGCGGCTTCCCGAAGAGAGTTTGGGATACTTCGAAGGGCCGGCAAAACAGAGCGCAATACAAAAGGATATGCCACAAGTGTATGTGCAAGCGGCACAAGAAGAAAAGAGTTTCTTAAATTTAGAGGAGGGGTATCGAGTGCGATAATAAATCCGAATCCCAAAGTCACGGCGGATGTGGTTAGTGGAAGCATTAAAATTGAATCAAAGAAAACAGACAATCTATTCTTAAAGTGCTCGATACCAAAGGATGCAAGAACTCCTATAAATAATGCAAATATAATTGTAAGCAGCCCGAATATAAAAGAAAACAAAATGGCTTTATTGGGAGACACAAAAAATATTGAATCCAATTTGTTTTCAAAAAGTCCTGTATAATTGGAAAAAGTAAACCCCTGGGCAGAAAATACAGACTTTATAAAAAGGGAGGCTATGGGCAAAATAATAAATAACAAAACAAAACCATAATTTAAAATCAGGGCTGTTTTTTCAAACCATCCAACAGCTTTTTTGCCCGGGTTGACTGAAAAATCTCCCATCAATTCAACGCAGGCCTTTTTTTGAATGGAAGAGTAAAGCCACATGAATAAAAAGGTAAAAAATATCTGTATAATGGACAACACCGAAGCCATGGGCAGATTAAAAAGATAAACAGCCTGTTTGTATATTTCAGTTTCAACGGTTGAAAATTTAGGTCCGCCAAGTATCAAAATGACTCCAAAACTTGAAAAACAAAAAATAAAAACCAATAATGACGAAGCATAAAGAGCAGGTTTTAAAAGGGGTAAAGTTATTTTAATAAAAATTTTAAAGCCGGAAGCACCAAGCATTTTTGCAGCTTCAGCAGTTTTATTTCCCAATTGTGCCCAGAACCCGCTCACAATCCTGAAAACGATTGTATAGTTAAAAAACAGATGGGCCAGTATTATCAACCACAGGGTTTGATCCAGATGAATCAAAACACCTGAACCACCGGAAAAAGATGCATATACCTGATTGATAACACCTTTTTTCCCCAAAAAAGCCTGGAAGGCTGCCGCAACGACAACGGTGGGAAGAACAAATGGAATTGTCGTAACTGTTTTTAATAATTTTTTACCTGGAAAAGAGTAGTGTGTATATATATATGCGCCAGGAAGTGCCGCTGCAACGGTTACAAATGTGGATAAAAGCGCCTGGAAAAATGTAAAATAAAATACCCTGTAATAATAATTTTTTGAGAATAATTTCTTGAAGATATCGACATTAAAGCCCCCATCGGAAAAAAAACTGAGCTTAAATATGGACATCAAGGGAAATATATAAAACAAAGATAAAAACAAAAGCGGAAATGCTATGATCACCAAGCCCGCAAGGGTATTATATCTACCTTTTTTCATTTGCAGCATTCTTTTATTATCTTAATACTATTTCCGTCCATGCTTCAATCCATGATTCTCTTTTTTGAGAAATAAGATCCGCCGGGACAATCGCTGTTTTTTTAGCAATTACTGCATATTTTTTAAAGACATCGGGAAGTCTGGCATTTTTATTTGCTGGAAAAACAAACATCTGAAGGGGAATATCTTCCTGGAAAGAAATATCCAAGATAAAATCCATAAACTTTTCAGCAAGTTTTCTATGTTTTGTTCCTTTCAAAATCCCTGCAAACTCTATTTGTCTGAAGGCAGATTCATTACCTGTAACAACTCCAGTAGGAGCTTTTGTGAGAGGTTTTTTTGAATAATAAACTTCGGCAGGAGGGCTTGTGGCATAACTTACAACAATGGGCCTGTCTCCGTCGGAGGCTGCGCTGAACTGTCCCCAATATGCATTTTGCCACCCGTTTACAATAAAAACATCATTTTCTTTAAGTTTTTCCCAATAAGCCAGGTATCCATCCTCACCAAAATGACCAATTGTGGCAAGTAAAAATGAAAGCCCAGGAGATGATGTTGCAGGGTTTTCTACAACTAAAAGCCCTTTATATTCAGGTTTTAAAAGGTCTTCAAGACAAGAAGGCGGCATCAGATCATGTTTTTTAAACCATGCCTTATCATAATTTAGACAAACATCACCAAAGGTTACAGGAAGAAGCCTGTTGGAGCTGTCCAATTTAAGATCGTCCTTAATCTGGGCAAGTTTTGGAGACCCATAGGATTCAAACATACCAGATTTTAATGCACGACTCAAAAATGCATTATCAACTCCAAAAAAAATATCCGCCATGGGATTATTCTTTGACAACATGGCCTGGTTAAGGGCAGCACCAGCATCACCGGCTTTCAAAATAACAACCTTCACCTTGTTTTCATCTTCAAATTTTTTCAGAACTTTTTTACTGACACTAAAACTATCATGGGTCATCACAACAAGTTGAGCATTCTGCCCTGCAAATACCATGGATGGCACGGTAAACAAGCATATAAGAATAAAAAGTTTAATAAATTTCATATCTACCCCGTTTAAAAAAAACAAAGCCGTTTCGCTTAAAAAAACGGCCTGATTATATCATTAATAAATTTTATCCAATATAGATTTTTTATTAAGAAACTGTCAATTATTAATTTACAATAAGCACGGGAGATGACACCATAATTATTAAATTCTAAAAAATTGATCCAGATCAATTAAGTTATCAAAACTATGGTATATAAATCGAATAAGTAAATAAAATTAAGCATTAAAGGAGATAAAAAAATGACAGATCAACAAGAATTGCTCAAAAACATACCCTTTTCCCAGGCAGTTAATATCGCAGAATTGGTGGATTATGAACAAGGCCGGGTGGTCAGCCGGACCCTTTCCAGTAAAGCCCATGTCAACATCACCCTCTTTGCATTTGACAAGGGAGAAGAGATTTCCGCCCACACCTCCCCGGGAGATGCCATGGTCCAGGTTCTGGACGGACAGGCCCTGATCGATATTGACGGAAAAAAAATCGAGGCCTCTGCCGGCCAGGTGGTGGTCATGCCATCTAATGTGCCCCACTCAGTCTTTGCTGCCACACAATTTAAGATGTTGCTGACCGTGGTAAAACAACCTGTTAAGATCGGGGGACTCTAAAAAAAAGTATTACCGGGATCAAAGTGCAGCTTTGATCTGTCAATTTATACCTGGGGTGACACCGGGAGATGGAACAAGACATTCTCCCGGGACGTCCTGGCTGATTGACTCATTGAAAAATAAAAAAACCTATCTAAAAATTATTGTAACGCGGCAGGCAATATCAGAAATTTAAAATTTTCATATGTAGCAATAATCCAGCAAATATATGGACGAATAAAATTCTAATCTATTTTTTTTTTAACATACATATTGTAGGAAATCTTAAAGATACCTATACAAATCAAAACAATTTTCCATTAAAAGTTGGAGCCATGATAATGCAAGAACTAAACCGCTTCGCGGAAGAAATCCCCCCATATCAACACAATGAATTAAATTTTCCATTTTGATTATAAATT
>JAAELK010000150.1 GCA_024226935.1 Desulfobacteraceae bacterium | reverse complement strand
TCTGCAATATTCCAATTGGGACATGCTGGTTTCTGACCACTGGTTGATATGAAATTTCCAAAACTTTGCCAGTTCTTTATTTTTTTCCTTCTGTAATTTTTTCATGCTGATCCCTCCTTGAGGACAGCATAGTATTTGATATCAAACGGTTTGAGAAGATGCGGTTTAATTGACACTTACGGATAACCAACCTCTTTTAAAATGCCGCATATCTGAGCATTGGGGTGTGGAATGTGAGATAGCAAAGCTAACCACCTAAAATAACGCCAAATACTTTTCTGAATAAATTCCTGAATTTTTTGCAGTTAGGGTGTTGAATGTGAGATTGATGCCCGGGAAAAACCAGTAAAAAAGGCCACGGTTGTAAAAATCCGATTGAATCAACATTTGCGACAGTCAAATTGAGGACAGCAAAAGTAAGAGGTTGTTTTTCTTCAAAATCGGTTTTGTCTATGGCTTTTAAACTTTGTAAATCAGCAGAGAAAAATTGGATAAAACTGCATCACTATGAAAAATTAGGACAATTGATTAAAGGTGTCAAATTTGTAAATGGGATAGAACAGGAAAGGAGCGCCGCCTGATGCCATACACAACATTTGACAATAACTCAGAAGAACTCCTGAGAAGTGAAGATCTGGTTAATTTAAGCCAATGAACCGATAATTACTCCTTATGAATATTATGTCATCGAATTTGAAGGTGGATTTCATGTATCGGGAAAATGGCAGTTACACAGAAATATTTACAGGCTCAAATTTTTTTACTTTTGTCTATGAAAGCAACTTTATATCTTCTTCAACAAGGCCAATAAGCGTTTCACTAAAAAATTTCAACAAATCCTCTTGAGAAATATTAGTAGTTGAAATAGTTGGTCGACTAAATGTGTAATTTTCATAATCATTATCATGAATGGTGATTCCAAATTTTGATGGATTTTCAGCGATTGGAGACCCTGGAAAAGGTGTCAAAAGGGAAATCACTGTAAGTATACTAGAATTTACAACCGAAAAATGACCCACTATTACAACCCAATTTTGACCCACCTTGATTAAAAAAATATCTTCAAAACTTGATTACCACCTAAAAGTTGGCAGAGCCCCAGGAGAGGGCAGTATACTGCCCTCTCCTGGGGCTTATTTGATTTCATATGTTTGATTCTTTCAATTTCAAGGCTTTTTGCTAAATTACAAACGGTAATTTCCATGATTAATTTCTCCGATTTTTCAATGTTTCAGATAATCTGTAGCTCTGCCAGGAACAATTTATCACATGTGCCCTGTGTGTCACCCGGTCTAACAGTGCTGCTGTAAGAGAGGGGTCCCCAAATATTTGAGTCCAATCTCCAAAGCCCTTGTTAGTTGTTATAATTACCGGTTTACGTTCATGTCGTTCGGCTAAAACCTGAAAAAGCAGCTCTGCTCCTTGTTTGGAAAAGGGCACATAGCCTAATTCATCTACGATCAAAAGCCCATAATTAAAATATCTTTTTATTAATGCCCTTAACCTTTTTTCATCACGGGCTTCTGTTAATTCATGTACAAGGCCGCAGCCTGTGATAAATTTTGTCCGGATGCCATGGTCACATGCTTCAATACCCAGAGCTGTTGCAAGATGGGTTTTTCCTGTACCGCTTTTGCCAAGGAATATGATATTTTTATTTTGTTTTATGTAACTTCCATCTGCAAGATCATTTATGAAACGTACGTCCAAATCCGGCGCTGCGTCAAATTCAAATGTATCAAGCGGTTTATGCAGAGGGAACGATGCTTCTCTGATCCTCCTTTTTCTGCCGTTCTCTTTGCGAACCTGGACTTCTGCTTGTGTTAAGTTTAATAAAAATTCATCATAGCCCAGCTTGTTTTCCAGAGCCTGACGATGGATATGTTCAAGGTTCTTTGTCATTGTGGACAATTTTAAAAAATGAAAATTCTTCTGGAGCATTGCCGTCATTGCTGCATTCATACTGCACCTCCGATCTGGCTGTAAACAGAGACATCCGGGGTCGGAAGAATCTCCCAGTTTGGAAGACTGCTAAATGGGGGTGGCTGTTCTAATGAATTTATCAGTATTTGAAAAACAGCATCACTACAGCTCACATTTGATCTCAATGCTTTTTCAATTGCAGCCTGGATATCCTGGTTATTATATTTTTTATGGAGTAACAGGACCTGAATAAAATCTTTTGTCCCCTTTGTCTCGCCTTTGCTTGCACAAAATTGGGCAAGTAGTTGTTCATAGCTGGCAGGCCAGGTTTTCCTCCACTGTTTTATCGGACGGGCACTTGCAAATGCCCGGGGGCGCTGTCCGATAAGCTCAAGATAGTGCGTTGGATCAAGGCTCCATTGGTTATTATTATATAGCCTTGGGTGCCCTGCTATTTTTTTATTCTCATAATAAAGATCAACCCCGTCAACCTTTAAAACTGCCCGGATTTTCAGGTAAGCATACTCTGTCGGTACTGAATAGCGATTTTTATCTATTATTACAGTGGAGTACTTATCTGACTTCCCATTTGTCGTTTGGATATTGCTAAACTCAATATCCGGGAGGCCAAGCAGGTGATGCTTTTCCTGGTCATACATTTCATTTACGGAGCTTTCTTTACCGCTGATACGATGGGCGCCATAGGCTTGGCACTCCTGTAAAAGCTTCCTGTTTAAATCTTCAAGGTTTTCAGCCTGCGGAATCGGAACCATGTAATTACGCCTTGCATATCCTACAAGACCCTCGACTCCGCCTTTCTCATGACCCTGTCCAGGTGTGCAAAATCGGGGTGCGAAATTGTAATATGCTTTGAATTTATTAAATTCTTTTTGGAGAATACGATCTTTACCCACAAATACTCTTTGAACCGCAGTTGTCATATTGTCATAGATTAAAATAGGAAAAACACCGCCAAAATATGAAAAAGCTTGAATATGGGCATCAAATAAAGCCTGTTGCCTTTCACAGGGATAACAGCGGACAAAATGTTTGCCGGAAAATTTTGAACGTATACAGAAAAACTTAAGAACGGTTTTCAGACCACTAAGAATTGCTGTGCATCTTCCCCAGTCCACTTCAGCTTCCTGGCCCACCGGGGGATCTAATGGGATAAAAACCTGTCTGGCGCTGATCCCTATCTTTTGCCTGGCAATTCTTACGTAGCGCAGCACTGTTGAAATGGCCCCTTGGTAATCTTTTTCATTTTTAAGTCGATTATAAATCCTGGTGCCGGTATGTCTTTGTTTTTTAGGATTGTCCTTATCACTTACAAGCCATTTATTTATTGTTTTCAGGTAAGGCCCAAGCGAAGGAAATGGCTGGTTTTGGCGGGTGCTGTAACCCATGTATTCGTTTTTTAACACTTTTTTGACTGTGTTCCTGGAATGACCTGTTTCTCGTGTGATTTCTCTGATCTTTTTGCCATAAACTCTGTACGCAATCCGTATGTATTCATATTGATCCACTGTTAGCATCCTCCTCTCCCCTGATAATAGATTTGCTCTCTTGAAATCCGTATTATCAGAAGTCTATTACAGGTGGGTCAATTTTGGGTTGTAATTTCTTGTTTTAATGGGTCAATTTTAGGTTATCAAAACTAAGCATTATATTAATCTTTGGATCATACATGGTAATGAGTACGGGGATATTATCTATAATGGTCTGCAATAATGCCCGATTTTTTTTTAGCTTTTCAGAAATCTCTATTCTTTGATTTACTTCTAAGCATATTTTCTCCCTCATTTTATTTATTGATAATTCTAATTGATTTAACTCATCATAACGAGCTGTTTTGGGTTTTTGTTTATTTCTTCCAATATCCAATGTTTGTTGGTTGAGTCTATCCAAATCCAGGTTTATTAAATAATCAGAAATAACTTTGATATGCTTTCCAATTAGTTGAAAAAAAAGAAAGAAGATAAAGAAAGAGACTACAAAAGTTTTAAAGGACTGCCCTACGAGAATGATAATGGCCTTATCAATTAATCGTTGATACAGGTTGTCCAGGCTGACTGCAATATACAGTATCCCTATTTCAACCTCTTTTTGACGATACAGGTACTTAAGAGGAAATTCTCTGAAAATCAAATTTTTTGATTTTTTATCTCCATGAAATATTATTTGCTGATTATCCTTTTTTATTTCAACAAACTCAATGTCCGGCAATTGCATGATACCTAATAATTGAGTATTAAGGACTTGATTATCATATTTCCACAATGTTTCTTTCATGCCAGGCAAATAGCTGTTTTGAATTTGATCCATTCTTCGGTCTATTTCATTG
>JAAELK010000149.1 GCA_024226935.1 Desulfobacteraceae bacterium | reverse complement strand
TTCCATAATTGGGCCATTCGCGTAAAGCCCATCAAGCAAGACTATGATAGGTAAACGAGGAAATTCTTTTTTCAATCGCTCAGCCAATCGATGAAAAGCTCTTGTTTCACAGTCTTGCTTGTCGTTATCTGTGTCCCCTTCTGCATAGTTCAGAATTTCACTAGTCAAAGGTATGGTCATCCCGTTGTTAAAAGCCAAATTGGCTTCTAAAACATATACGTAGTACTGCTTGTATCCTTCTTCTTTGTTTATAGTTCTTTCCAGGCATTCCTCACTCCATATGTAATCTCTATAAAATTTTTGAGTTCCATCAATTGCAATAGGATAACAATTACCAATCAGATATCTACGAAATTTTTTCTTTCGGATTAAGCTGCGTATCAATTCTATATGAGCGGTTTTGATTTGATCAACCTCGATCATAGACAGCAGGCGCATCAGGGTGTCATTATGAGGCAAGTCTTTTAGTTCAGGAAAATAGAGCAGCAGGTTTTCAATAAACATGGGGCGAGTCATTTCACGATTAGCTTCCCTTCTCGACGACATTTGCAATACAAAACTAAGAATGCCATAAATTAGCACTGTGGTAAGCTTGTACTTGATTTTTTTTGGGTTTCTATGATCCTTAATTTTAGACAACCGCTTTAATAGGGTTGGCAATTGTGATTTCATAGTTCGTAATGTTTCTGTGGTCATTTCTTCACGTTCAGCACATTCTTGTTCAACACTCTCATAATTTGATTTATGGTTCGGCAAGGAATTAGATTTTTTGTTTGCTACACTACTACTATTGGACTTTCGTAGTTGTTCTTCAGCCTTTCTTTTTAAAATTTTATTTTCTCTTATTTGGTCTTGTGATGATCGATCCTCCGGAATATTTTTTTTTCATGGCACAACCTCCTTGTCAGCAAAAATCATGCCATCTTAGCAGGTTTGTCAAATTTGTCGATAAAAAAACTGATAGCGCGACAAAAAAAAATACCATTCATGACCACACCTTGAATTTGCTGGAAAAAAATGACATGCTTCAGCACTGTGGCAAGCGTTCCCATGC
>JAAELK010000148.1 GCA_024226935.1 Desulfobacteraceae bacterium | reverse complement strand
GACCAATAATAATTTAGTTTTAGAATGGACTTACGACGCAACACCAGCAGATGCATTCGCAAGAATGACTACCTGGGGATATGCTAATGATTTTTATATAGATGCTAAAGTTTTATCATTACAGACTAATAATAGTGCTGGTCAAGTTGGAATCGGTACAGATGACCCTCAAGCAAAATTAGACGTTAGAGGCGATTTTAAAATTGGAGATTGGACTTCACCAGATGTTTATTTAACGGGTGTTCCTGCTTCTGGCGGTGATTTTAATATTCAACAGACAAGCGGTGCAGGAAAGATAAAATTTGTTAGTAATGCGGGTACTGATTTAATAACCATACAGAATGATGGAGACATGGGGATAGGAAAAGTCCCTACTGAAAAGTTAGATGTAAACGGAACAGCGCAAGCCACTATATTAAAAGCTAATAACGGTATATTAGATTCAAGCGAAACAGAAGGGGATATTCTTGCGATTACTGGTGATTCTCTAACTGCTGGCACTGCTATTTCAATAAATTCTTTAAGTAGCAGTGATATACTCAGGAATCTTATAGAAATAAGGCATTCAGGCACAGGAGACTCAACAAGCGCAATTGATATTAACCTTGGAGATTCAAATGGAACAGTTCTTCTTGGTTCTTCGAGCAATACAACGCAACCGGGAGTAAGAGTTGATTGTAATGATTTAACTTATGGGGCTGTTGCTCATTTTGCATCAAGTTCAGCAGATACAAATATTAGAAAATTAGTACATATTCAAAACTCTAACGTTTTATCAACTGGAACAACTGGATTAGTAATTGATCAAGCATCTACAGGAAAAGCCATTTCTACAAATGGAAATATAACCGCCGGATCTTACGACGGAGTTCTAAATGACGGAGTAACAGCAACAACTCAGAGTACAGACGATAATAGCACTAAAGTTGCAACAACTGCTTACGCTGATAATGTAGTGTCAAGTGAAGTATACGGAAGTCAAGACGGTCAGGTATTAAGTATAGATTTCTCACAGGTAGGAATAACAACACAATATGATAAAGGCCCACTGGTCAATAATGCAACTGGTACAAGTGCCGGGTTAGTTACCTCAACAGGTGGAGCATTTGGAAGTGGTGCTGTATTAAATGGAACTGCTGATTATTTTACTCTTTCAAACTCCACAGGATTACCAACAGGTGCAAACGTAAGAACAATTGAGGCTTATGTTAAAATTGATGATATAACACTTCAATCAGGGGTTATATTTAGATACGGCACTGAAACAGGTGACGATGTTTTTTCATTAGAGCAAATAGACGCTGCATTAAGAATATTCACCAATGACGATTCTTCTGATACCGGGAATATTCTATCAGAAGGCGATTGGTTTTTAATCCAAGCTACATATAACGGAACTCAGGTTAATATGTGGGTCAATGGTGTAAAAGTAATTACAAACGATGCCATAACCATTAATACCGCCTCGGGAACTACTCCATATATAGGAAGTCGTGGAGGCTCATCTGACTATTATGACGGGAATATAGATTTTGTAAGGGTGTATGATAGAGTCCTTACCGATGATGAAATTAAAGTATCATATTTAAGATCAGGAGGCGAATCTGTTATCACGTCAAATGCAGCTAAGATTGTAAATACTTCAGGTGAGAGCCGGAATATAGCAGGGCTTGATCCTGCTTATGCTGTTGATGTATTCTCTTTAACAGATTTACCGACTGCTGTGGCTGGAGTGATTACACTTGAAGCAAAAATGTATGTATTCCATAATATAATCGTTTTTTCTGACAGATTGGTTATACCAGATGATTCTACAACTATTCTAAAAATGTCTGAATATGGGTTTAACACTTATCTATTATACACAGGAACAGGAACATTTATCACAGGATCTTCTAATGCTGGGTTAAGGATAATAGATGCTTCAATAGGAATGACCGGGACAGGGGCGAAATGTTTTGATGTCAATGGAACAGTTGGGATTGATTTTGTAAGTATAATTTGCTTAGGAACGAGTCAAACATTAGGAACCTTAGCAGGTGAAGCTGTTGATGCACGTACTGGTAATGGTAGGTTTGTAGCAAGAAGGTCAGATTTTATAGACTATGACGGAGGGCTTACATTAACAAATCTTGAAATCGCAGTTATAGACCAAGTAAATTTTAAACAAAATTCAAGCAGCACATCATCATCAATAAAAATAGAAGGTGCATTGTCAAATCCTTCTGCGATAACTTCAGCGGTATTTTCGACAGGAGCAAGTGGGAGCTGTATTGATATTTCACCTACAATACAAAGTGCTATATCTGTCAACCAATCCCACAATACCGGAACGGGTGATTATTTTACACCGGGAACAACTGGAACATATACAGCCGTTGCAGATGCTTCTATTGGGGCGACATCCGTAACGAGTGTTACTAATCCATCTGGGACTATAGCAAGGTTCAATTACACTGGTTCTACTGTATATCAATATCAAGTAGTTGTTTTATCAACATTCTCGAATTATACAAATGGAACTTATACTATAAGCAATGTAGGGAGTGGTTATTTTGAAATAGATGCAATAAGTTACAATGGTGCGGATACAGGTAGCTTTTTAAGTAACTCTATAACCCTAACTGATACAGGAACAAGCCTTGTAGATGGAAACACAATACTTATAGATACAGACGGAAGCGCTGACTATGACGGTGGGTCATATGTCTATAACAAACAAACCAATACTGTTCAAGTAAATATCCCAGAAGGCAAAACATGGCAAGCAACAGAAACAGGCACGTGGAACACAGGATCTTTAACGCAAGACAGCAAATATATAAATGCTAATGGCAACGGAGATGAAGAGGACAGCCATAATACATTATTTGCATATGTGAACACCAACAGCACCACTACTACATTTTCATTAGCAAATACATGGTACACTGTAGAACTTGGTACTGTTGTTGAAGGTTTAGAGACAAGTCGTTTTAAATACATAGGGGATAATACTTTTAAGATTACAACATTAGCACCATTAATGGGAGTATTTGAAGCAAATCTCACAGGTGTAAAAACTGGTTCGGACAAAGCATATGATTTTAGGATAAACTTGACCTCTGGGACAGGTTCTTTTGATAGTGTAATAAAAGCGCATACAATAAGTACTGGTGTCTCATCATTTCCTGTTAAAGCCTCAGGATTTTTACAACCAGGAGACGAATTCCAGATTGAGGCAAGAGTAGCAAGTACAAGTCAAAGTGAGATGACAATATCAGGATTTAATGGGGAGTTTGACTAAAGGAGCAAAATGGCAACATCAAAAGTAAAAATATGTAATTTGGCACTGGTTAATATCGGAGTTGACACAATTCAGTCTCTTACTGATAGTGACAGCAAAGGAGCAGTTGCTTGTAATTCTGTATACGACACCTTGGTAGAAGAGCTGCTTAGACTTTATCCGTGGAATTTTGCATTAGCAAAGGCGACATTGCCTCTTGAAAGTTCAGCCCCTTTGTTTGGGTATACATATTCGTACACTCTCCCTGGGGACTGTATGAAAGTTGTAAGGCTGGAAGTAGAAACAGATCAGTTTGTTATTAACAGCAGTTCGCTTGAAACAGACACGGAAAATGCTCAAATATTATACGTTCAGCTTGTGACTGATCCGGTTCAGTTTGATTCTACATTTGTCACATTGTTAGCGGCCCGGATTGCAACGGCAATTGTCTTCACAATGACCGGGAAAAAAGAATTAATGACGGTGTTTGACAATAAATACAACTTATTGCTAAAGTCCGTTATAGATATAGACGCAAGCGAAACAAAACAGACACCGGATGACGACACAACAATATTGGACTCAAGATCATGACCAAGTTAACACAAACAGCTTTTACCGCGGGCGAAATTGCTCCCCGACTTTCTGGAAGGGCAGACCTTGACAAGTATCATCAAGGGTTAGCCTCTTGTAATAATATGGTTGTTCTTCCGCATGGGCCTGTGATTAAAAGGCCAGGGTTTGAGTATATTTGGGAAACAGAAGATTCTTCAAAAAATTCCCGACTAATCAAGTTTGAATACAGCAAAGAGCAAGCTTACATTTTAGAGTTTGGCGATGAAAATATTAGGGTTTATAAAGAAACCGGAGTTATTGAAGCATCTCCTGGTGTGCCTGTTGATGTTGTTTCTCCTTATGATGAAACAGAAATATTCGATGTAAAATACTGTCAAAATGCAGATTTAATGATTTTGGCGCACCCAGACCATGCACCACAAGTTCTAACAAGGTCATCAGATACGGCATGGACAATAGGCCCGATAACATTTGACAGGCCTGTTGTGAAAACAGTAAAAATCACAAATGGCACAAAAGCAAGCCCTTGTGTAATTACTTTTGATGAAGACCCAGGATTATTAGCAGCAGATAAAATAAGAATTGATGGTGTTGCCGGATTAGCAGCGGCAGCTGGTGGAGAATCTATTTTAAATGACCGTGATTTTTATGTAAAAAACCCTTCGGGATCAACTCCTTTTACAGCTGAACTGTACAAAGAGGTGGGATTAACAACGGCGATTGATACATCCAGTGCAACAGACTATGAAGAAAAACTTTTATATAACGGCACAACATTTCTTGAAGAACAACCTTTATGGAATGGTACAGATGGCTACCCAACTGACTGCACATTTTATGATGATAAATTAACGTTCGCAGGGACAGTGACTTATCCACAAATGTTATGGTTTTCAGAAGGTGGGGACGGGAATTATTTTGATTTCATTCAAGGGGCTTCTTATATATCTTCTTTAGACTCAGCAACATGGGCAATATCTGCAAATACAGGGAATGCAATTGAATGGATTGTACCTCTTGAAAAACTCATAATAGGCACAAAAGACGGTGTTCATGTAATGTCAGGGCAGAACTCAGAACTAATAGGCCCGGCAAGCGTATCAACTCACCTACAAACAAAAGTTGGTGTGAGCAATGTTTCACCTGTCAGTGCTGGAAATGCTGTTTTATTTCTGGATAGATTCTCAAGAGTTCTAAGTGAATATGCTTACACATTAAATTCAGACGGTTACACTGAAATGGATTTGTCAGTTTTGGCAGAACATTTAACTGAAAATTATACAATTGTAGATATTGCTGTCCAAACCTCACCTTTCCAGATTATTTGGTGCGTGAGGTCTGATGGTAAGCTTTTAGGATTATCATACAATAAACAACACAGCACAGCAGGGTGGCATATCCATGAAACTGATGGGACTTTTGAATCTGTGGCAACATTGCCCGGCCCTGAAGGTTCAGAGGTATGGTGTATTGTTAACAGAACCATAAACGGGGCAACGGCAAGATATGTTGAAAGAATGGAAACTCTTGAACTTGACACAACTGCAATTAATTCATTTTATCTCGATTCAGGATCAGTCCATGAAACAGATGTACAGACAGTAACTGGAATAACAAATGCAAGTCCAGGAGTTGTTACTGTCGCAGGGCATGGTTTTTCAGACGATGAACATGTTAGATTCTACACCAGTGACACCACCGGAATGACAGAAATAAACAATAAGGATTACAAAGTTGATAACGCAGCAACAAACACATTTACCCTTATAGATGTAGAAACAGATGTTGCAATTGACACCACAGCTTTTGGAACATTTACAACCGGAACATGTCAAGAAAGTTTTAATACAATTACAGGGGCAACGTGGTTGCTTAATGAAACAGTTCAAACCCTTGGCGATGGGATGGTTTTAGGCGAAGTTACAGTCTCCGGTTCAGGAGTTCTAACTTTAAGCAGATTAGTTGTAAAATGCACATTTGGTTTTGCTTATAATTCAGAAATTGAAACGTTAGATATGTCAGAGATATCCACTGTCGGTGATGAAAAGAAATTAAGCAAAGTCTTTATAAAGGTTTATCAGTCAACTCTTCCGAATATTTCAGTTTTAACAACTGGCTCAACTGGTTGGAGGCAATACAGCACGGCGGAAAGAAGTACATCAACACCATATGACACAGCAAGCCCTTTGTTTACCGGATATGTAATGGCTTCAGCTGGAACAGCAGATGTAAATGAAGTAAAAATAAAGGTGACACAAGACAGCCCGTTGCCTTTAACAATAACACAAATAGCAGCGGGGGTGACTTAATGTCATTAGCTTTGGCCGGATTAGCAGTGATGGGTGGTAGCTCAATTCTTAATTTTTTCAACGGAATGGAACAGGCTAAGACCCAAAGAAAAATAACCCAAAAAAGAGTTGCCTCCTTTGATAATGAGATTGCATTAACAAAAGAAAATCTTGTAATTCAAGACCATATGTATTGGGATGATTACAATGAGTTCTATGGAAGTCAGGAAGGTGCGATAGTTTCCGCTGGTGTACAAGCTGGTGTTGGTTCAGCTGAATACTTGCTTCAAGCAAATAATGTAAAAGCAACATTAGATGCAGATTTATTAATGAGAGAGGGCATGTCAAAAATAACTGCCCTTGAGTCAAGCAGGGAAATCGCAAGAGCTGGTGGTGAAGCAACGTTTCAAGCACAACAGCAACGAGCATTCGGTGAATTATTGTCCGGTGGTGGTCAAGTTGCCTTCGGAGCATCAAAAATATAAAGGATTAAAATGGCTTTAATAATTCCAAAACGAAGATCAATTGCCCCATCTACTGTAAGTCAAATTACTCCTGTTGACCAATCAGCTTCTATAAAAGCTGCTGGAAATAGAGCATTATTGCAAGGTGCCTCAGATGTTGGAAAGGCCATGGTTGGAATTGCTGAAGTTCAGGACAAAAAAGCGGCTCTCTTAGAGAAAAGAAGACTTCAAAAAATAAAAGAAGATAATAACACAATTGCCACAAATGCTATTAATGAAGTCACTTCAGAATATACTAAATACTTAACAACTTTACAGACAACTAAAAGCTCTGACTCTATAGGGATAAGCAAAAGAAACGAGATTGAACTTGATACGTTATACAAAAAATCAACAAAGAAGTTAAACCCTGCACAGGTTGATATTTTTAAACAGTCTTTTGGAAAATTAGCGACAAGAGGTACACGAACAGTTGCTATACATGAATCAAACCAAACACATGTTTTTAAAAATGCAACATTTGATGTCAGGAAAAATGATCTTGCAGGGGAATCATTTAATACTCCAGATGCAAAATCAATACAGTCGGATGTAGAAGAGGCCACGAATCTATGGAGAGAAGTAAACAGTTTACCAAAAGACACAAAAAACCCTCAAATAGATAAAGAATTTTACTCTCAAGGAGTCCTTGGGCTTATAGATCAAAAAAGATACAAAGAAGCAGAACAGTGGCTTGATACATACAAAGACCAGATAAGTACAAATATTCCAAAACTCAGAAGAAACATAAAGTCTGCAAGGTCTGAAACAAACAGTATTGATGCTCATGCTTTAGGTCGCTCAAAACAGTTTATTCAAAACAGCGCTGCTGAAACTATGAATACTGGAGAAATAAATAAAAGCGTTGCTACGGTTCTTGATGATATGAGAAGAGGATATGGTGAAAAAGGAGTAACGGCAGCGAATGAGTCTGACAATCTCATAAATGCAGCGATCGAGGCGCATGAGACAATAAAAACAACAAAGTTTCTCCCTGAAGGTCAGCAACTAACTATTTTTGAGCAAAAATTCGGGGCAGCTACGATAGAGGCGGGAAACATTGAAAAGCAAAGAATTTCTGCAATGGCTCAAACAGTTATCTCTCAAAATAATAAATTAAGAACCAAAGACCCAGCTGGATTTGTAGAGCAAGAAACAAACAAATACGTTAATGATAATCAGGTTGAATGGGCTGGTAAAGTTGCCCCTGGTGAAGCATGGGTGAACAAATCTCTTGAACTTCAAGCGCAATTTGGTGCAACTATTAAAAATGGCAAAGCTCAGATTCTACCAAAAGCAACAATGGAGATATGGAAAGATACATTTAAAAACGGGACTTCAGAAAACAAATATGAATTACTACAGCAAGTTAAACAATTCGGTAAATACCAAGGTGAGTTAACAAAACAAACAAACATCTCTCCAAGTTATCAATATTTAGCAGACATACCACAACCAGATGCATTAAAGATAATGGATTTAATACCACAGAAAAGAGCAGAGATAGAGCCACTTGCAGAAGTAAGAAAAGAGAATAAAAATTTATTAGATGATTATGTGGAAGACCAAAACACATATATTGGTTATTTAAATACTCTTTCAGGGAGAAACCCCATGTACGGAGAAATTAGAGGGGACATGGCTGAAACTTTTTTAAAGGTGTTAGACTTTACCAATGGTGATAGAGAAGCAGCAACAGAAATGATGTTTGGCGATGTAAAAATTATCAATGAAGAAGATGACAATATGATAATTCAAATAGATCCATCTTATGATGAAAATGAAATTGTTGACGGGTTATCATTTACGCTTGATAATTTAAGCACAAAAACAATTATGCAACTTCCAGGAGCAAATGAGCTTTATCAGGCTGAACGGCTGAGAGATATTAAAGAAACTGGTGTATGGGTGAACAGAAACCAAAACACATATGAGCTTACAAACAAGCAGGGTTTTGTAGTAAAAGATGGGCAGGGCAATGATATAATTGTAAACGCAGACTTAATGGCATCTATGGAATTTAAAAAAGAGGTTGTTTTAAAGGAAGAAGCTGGAGCAAGGGAACGACTAAGAAAGTATGGTTCAAAAGGCGGCACTTTACAACAACAGTTTTTAAAAGCACAACAAAGGTAAAATATGTTAGTTCTTCCAGAATCAAGAGGTGAAACAAATCAATCAATAGCTATTGACTATGAAAGAAGAACAACTCCTTTCACAGAATACATAGGAGCAAAAGTTCAAGAGTCATTCGATTGGACAACAGTGGGTGCAGCCGGAAACTATCTTTCAACGATGGAAGATAACGAGCCAGCAATGACAAAAGATGAGTGGAAACAGTCTGATAGCTACAGAAAAGATATCGAGTTCGAAGACTTTTCAGAAACTCAGGCTCAAACATATGCAGAATTATATGATGAAAGACAGTATAATAAATCATTGATTGAAAGGTCACCTACTGGATTCAGGTCTGTTATGGGGTTTGGTGCATCATTAATGACTCAGTTTCTTGATCCTGTTAATTATATACCTTTTGTGGGGATTGGTTCTAAGCTTGGCGTTGGAGGCAAAGCTATTGTAGCGGGGGCAAAAGGATATGTTGGAAGACGTGCAGCTGTTAGCGCTATAGATGCTTTCATTGGGACAGCAATTACAGAACCGTTTATTGCGCATGAACTTAATAAGCAGGGCGAGAACATAACCTTTAATCAGATTGCACTGGATATGATTTTTGCTCCTGTGGTTGGAGCTACATTCGGCGCAGTTGGTGGTGGATTAACAGCAAGAAAAGCGCTCAGGCAAGAGAACAGATTAAAAGCCGGAAACATGATGGAAAAAAGCCTTGTTGATGATGATCTTGACATGGCGGTTGATGTTTCTGCACAACACAAAAGATATGCAAAAGATTTTAACAAAGACCTGTCTCCTGAAGACCAGATAAGCATTGAGGACTCGAACTATGCAACAGCAAAAGAATACCCGGAAATGAAAGAGGTTGCACCAAGGAAGTATACCACAGAAATAGATCAGGTTAAAAATGAGGTTGTGGATTCAGGTATTAATGCAGACACAGGCCACTTCGCAAAAATGGATGAAGTCGAAGCATTAAGAAAAGAGGGCCGTTTAACAGCTGAAGATGAAGCACTTTTAAAAGAGGTTGAGGTTGATATTGATGAAACTTACAACGCCTATAAAATGGCTGCTGATTGTGTAATGAGGTAATATGCCAACATGTATTGAAGAAGTTGCAAAAAAAACAGGATTATCAGAAAAAGAGGTTGCGGAGATTGTTGAAGTAGTTGAAGCAAAAAGAGAGGGCTATATTGCTTCAGGTGCGGTTGATGACCCAAAGGCTTTTTTAGATAACGAGATAACAAAACTTGCATATCAGGAAAGAAACGCAAAGCTTAGACAAAAGTTTGATGCTTATAATAATGTTATAAAAAGTGCAGAGATTAAAAGAGGGTTGCAAGATGTCATAGACACAGCACCAAAGAAAGGCATTTTATTAAAAACAAAACCAATAAAAGAAGGGTGGCAAGCTTTATTTTTTGGGACTCACTTAAAAGTAAAGGGCGGTAGATCTTCAATACAAAGTTTAAGAAATGGCGTTTTTAATGATTGGGCCAACTCTTTTATGGGAGAATCAAATAAAGCCGTTCAAGGTGTCAGAAAACTTTTAAAAAGCAAAGATTTCAACGATGATATAATTAGAGAAATAAGAGAACCACTTTCTACAAAAAACAATGAAGCTCGTAAAATAGGGAAGATTATAAGCAAGTATTCTGAAATAGTTCGGGATGCGCTGAACAGAGAAGGGGCGCAGATAGGTAAAGTTGAAGGCTGGACACCGCAAACACATGACCGCTTCAGGATGCACAAAGCCACTGAAGATGTATGGGTGAAAGATCAACTTGGATATCTTGACTTAAAAGAAACATTTCCCGGCTTGACCAGAGATGAGTCTGAAAGAATATTGAGAAGAGTCTACACTGAAATAGTAACTGGTGTTTCAGATGTAAAAGAAATACCTTCATTCTCAGCACCGAAAAATTTAGCAACAAAAATTGCAAAGAACAGAGTGTTTCAATACAAGGATGCTGATTCTGTTATCGCCTACAATACCAAGTATGGCAGAGGGACTATATTTGAGTCTGTGATGACTCACATGAACAGATCAAGCCGAAACTATGCCTTGATGAATAAGTTAGGCACAAACCCCGAATATATGGTTAAAAAGTTACTTCAGGAACAAAGGCAAGAGCTGAAGAACTTGCCTGAAAGTAAAAAGTTATTAAGCCAGATAGAGGGGGATTTTGACAAAAGAGAAGGTACTGTCGGTGTATCTTTTGCGGAGGCAAGTGGCGAAACAATGAACCCTGTGAACCTTACTTCAGCACAAGTTATGTCAGGCGTTAGAGCATGGCAGAGCATGGCAAAGTTAGGGCAGGCAACATTAAGCGCAACAGCTGATATATACATCAATGCTATGAATATCAGATACCGTGGTCAAAACATGTTTGAAGCATGGAACGAGGCTTTTAGACAATACACCGTTGGGCTTGGAAGTAAGGAAATAAAAGAAGTGGCTCACGCTATGGGATATGGTTACGACGGGATGATATCTTCTATTATGAACAGATTTGACCCAGATGCGGGGCAGCCAGGCAGAATGTCATCAGCAATGGACGTTTTCTTTAAAGCTTCAGGGCTTAACCTGATTACAGAAACCGGGCAGATGGGGGCGAGCCACCAACTATCAGGTAGACTGGCTTATCTTAAAAGAAAGTCATTCAACAACCTTGGGCAAATGGGAGAGGTGTTAAAGCTCCATGGGCTTGACGCAAACGATTGGGCTGTTCTTAAAAGATCTACCAGAAAAATTAACAAAAAAGAGTTTATGTTGGCTGACGAAATAATGAACGTCAGCGATGATGTTATTGAGAGAACAATTGCAAAAGATAAAATTAAAATATCTGAAGCAGCAAGAAAGAAAGACATCAGCAATATAAATAAACAAATTCAATCAGAAAAAAAGAAATTATTAAGGGGCGGTTCTAAAGAAAATTTAATTAAAATAGAAGAGCTTCAGGAAAGATTAAAGAATGTTTCCCTTAATAAAAAAGAGATAATTGAAGAATCAAAAAAAGACCTTAGAAGAAGATATTTTGCCTTTGTAGCAGATGAAATAGACACAAGCATTATTGCTTCAGATGACAGAACAAGGGCAGCGATGTTACAGGGAACAAAGCCAGGAACAGTAAAAGGCGAACTTTTAAGAAGTATGGCACAGTTCAAGGCTTTCCCGTGGACTTTTCAGCAAAGGTTTTTAAAGTCTCAACGCTGGAATAATAAAGGAGTGAATCAGTCTGATAAAGCAGGGGTTTCTTTCTTAATTGCTAATTCCCTTGTGTTTGGATACGCTGCAATGACCTTGAAAGATCTTGCAAAAGGGAATACTCCGAGAGATCCGAATAAGCCTGAAACATGGCTTAAAGCAGCCTTGCAAGGTGGAGGTGCTGGTTTTTATGGGGACTTTATTTTTTCAAAACATAACAGGTTTGGTGGGGGGTTGGTCGATTCATTAGCTGGCCCAGTAGTGGGGACAGCTGCAAATGCTGTTAATTTGTTTCAGGATTTATACCGGGGTGATGCAAAGGCAGCCGATGCAATTTATACGGGACTCAACAACACTCCTTATATAAACCTATGGTATTCACGAGCTTTATTAGATTACACACTATTAAACCATGTTCGTGATGCTGTGTCTCCAGGGTCAAGAAAAAGGCAAGAAAAAAGATATAACAAAGAGTTTGGCGGGCGCAGATGGTTCGACAAAATCCAAAATTAAGAGGGAATTATGACAATATCATCATCAAGCTACAGACCAGATCAATACACAGGTTCAGGTACAACAGGCCCTTTTACAATTACATGGGATATCACAGATGAAGAAGAGGTGATTGTAACAAAAATAACCAATGCCACAGGTGTTACAGAAATCTTAACACTCACAACAGACTATAGTGTCACTGTTGGGACTTCAAACTATGTTACACTTACTGCTTCTATAACGAGCGATTATGATTTATTGCTTGAAAGAACAGTCCCTCTTACTCAGGAGCTTGATTTGCCTCCACATGGAGATTTTTCATCTGAGAATATAGAAGATGCACTTGACAAATTAACAAAGCAAAATCAAGATCAAGCCGAAAGTATAGAACGTGCAATAAAAGTTAGTGCAGAAATATGGAATACATCAACTAATATTGATTTTGAGTTTCCCTCAGCCCCAGGGAGCATTCCAGTTGTAAACACGGCTGGCAATGGACTTACGTCTATAAATGTCAGTGAACTAGGAGGTCTTGGAAACCTTGGATTTGTTGCAACTATAGCTGAATTAAAAACAAAAGATGGTACTGTTTATGGATATTATATTGTTTTAGAGGACGGCAAAGGTGGTCTTTGTGTATGGGATTCATCTGATTTATCAACAGAGGTTACAGGAGATCCAAACGAAGGTAAATATATACCGCCCACATCTGACCCAACAGGTGCAAGTGGCGCATTTGTAAGAAATACCATTGACTCAGGGGGGAATATAACTATAACAACTAATGGGTCTGGTTTATATGGCAAAAATGATGCAGGAACTGCAAAAAGATTAATAGATATTGATTCTTTTAATGACATTAATATAGGAGAATCTTTAAAAGAAAAAGAGAGTGGCCCTTTAGTGGCAAGCGGAGGCATAAGTATTACTGGCACTATTGGCTCGGAAGGAGTTGGAAGGACTGACGCTCAGTTAGAGATATTAAATCCAGCTGGTGTTGGGCATTGTCTTGTAAGTCTTTTTAACCAAAAAAATCCACCTGATTTATTAGAAGAACCAGGAATTACATTCGGTGGATGGAACTCAACTGCCACAGCAGCGCAGCAGCAAGCATCTATTTCAACATTATGGGCTTTAATGGATGTGGTTACTGTTTTCAGGCTACAAAACAGAGGTCAGTATTTTAGATTTTTTGGGCCGGAAGGAGCAACTTTATTTAATACAGATGCAAACGGTGATTATCAATATCCTGGGTCTAAAATTTTTGAAGTGCACAGGCAGTCAGGACGACCGACTATCGTCGGCGATCAAGATATGCTTATTGATGCCAATTATGGTGGCACTGCTGATAATGTGTGGCTAAACGGGATAAACGCTGGTGATGTTTTATTGGCAAAATCTTCTTCTAAATTTAGTTATGTTGCTGGTGCAGCTGCAAGCACAGCTTTAGCCGCTATGTATATAGCAACAGAAACAACAACAAGCAGAAGCATAAACGCAGGTGGGACAGTAAACGCATCCGGGACTGATTACGCAGAATATGAAACGAAGAGTGAAAAATGTGGAGAAATAAAAAAAGGCGATATTGTTGGATATGATAAAGATGGTTTATTAACTGATAATTTTTCAGAAGCAATATCTTTTTGTATTAAATCTACAAGCCCAAGCTATGTTGGTGGTGATGTATGGATGAATGGTTTAACTCTTCCTGAAAAACCCAGATTAGATAAGGGAAAATATGCTAAAAAGTTAAATATAGAAGAACCCAATGAAGATAAATTTTTCGAAAGATTTAAGAGCGAGCGACCTGAAAGAATAAAACCTGATATATCAAATATTAAAAAACCAGCTGAATTAACAGGAGTATTAACAACAGAGGCATTAAAAGAAAAACAAGATTATGAAAATAAAATAAAAGCTATTCTTGAAACTGAAGAAAATAGATATAATAAAGCAATGTCATCCTTTAAAACAAGTGTAAAAAAGAGACTGCTTGATTATGGACATAAGTTTAATAAAATGGTTGAGGATGCACACAAAAAAGACCTTGAAGCATATGAAAAAGAATATTCAGTATATGAGGAAAAGGCTGAAGAGTTAAGATTTAAGGTAGATAGAATCGCCTACTCTGGAAAAGTGCCAGTAAATATTTATTCTGGTAATGTTGGTGATTATGTTATACCTGTAGATGATAATGGGAAAATAAAAGGAATTGCTGTTAAAAAAGAAAATATTGATTTTGAACAATTTAAAATAGCTGTGGGGCAGATAAGAACAGTAAATAAAAGTATTATTGTTAAGGTCTTATAATAAATCGTCAGTTGTCTGAATTAACAACTGACGATTTTAATTTTATTTCATTATTGATTTAAAATCATTTCTTTGTTTGTTTTAACTAATTTAAAAAACTCTTCAAGCCTGATATCAATCTTTTCAAACTCTTCTTTGAAATCGTCAGTTGTTAATCGCTGAATAAACAACTGACGATCTTCAGGGAAATCTGAGCAGTAAGAAACGTAATCTATCCATTCTCTTTTAGTTTCTTTCAGGTTAAATGCAAGTTGCCACTTGTATTTTGTATCATATTTTTGTTTTTCAATAATCAAAAACTGAGCAGGGAATATAATAGATTTAATTTCTATTAAGCCGGATTCACTAACTAAACCATCTGGACTACAACCAGTTTTTCCATTGTCAAAAAACCCACCATTTGAAACATCACAAAAGAAATGATCTTCATATAATTTTCGTGCGGCTGGTTCTTGCTCTGATCCTCTTTTCATATGGTTGTTTTTAAATTCATCATGAATATAATTACCGGTTAATTGTTCCAGTGCAATTTTTAAAGCATATCTTTTGGCAGGCTCACCAAAGCTTTTGCCATAGTGAGCCATTACAGTCCCTATTTTTGAACCTGAAACTTTACCAGCTTTTAATTTAAACCATTCTGGTTCGTTCTGATCTATATCAAAAAACATCAGCATCCTTTCTCAAGAGCTCTTTGTTTTTGTCAGAAATGAAAACTCTTTTTTCTATTTCTTCAAACCCATTGGTTTCTTTTAAAGAGACTATTGCATTCTTCCACATTTCAGGAGTTTCTGGAGTTAATTCTTTTTTCTGTTGTGGTTTCTGTGGTTTATCTGGCTTCATAGAATCAACATCTTTATTATCATCAAGAAGAAACAACCCACCAAGACAATATTTTCTTGCATAAGAAGAAGCACTTCCGGTTAACTGCTCAGATGAAAACTTTGTTCTTGATTCTGTCTCCCTTGCAAATGCGCTGACCTCTGTTATTATTTCACCTGGATCTGGATCAGAATCAATAAGTTTTGCTGTTGCTTTCACATATAATTTACCAGCTTTTTCAACAATATCATCTGTCATAATAAGAGAACAACCATATTTATCAATCAAAGGCTTTGCAGCTTCATAAATACTTTCTACATTTCTATAATTAAAGCCTCCAAAATCATTGGTTATATCCTTTGAGGCTTTAATCTCTTTTTGAATTAATGTAAGTTTTTGATATCCTGTTAATTTATTTTCTTCACTCATCACTCTCCCTCCATATGAAACACAGCATCTTTCAGCAATTCATAATGCTGTTCGTAAATTATTTCAGCCCAAATATCAGTTACATCATCACCATTTTCAAAAACATGATCAATGCACACATAAGGTTCAAACCCTGGTTGCTCATTTGTTTCTTTTTGACCTTCTTCTGTGAAATAATCAATGTCAAAATCGTGTCCGTCTATGTTTAATGATATATTCATATTGCCTCCTATTTATTTTAACGATAAACCCAAAAATGGTTTTCTTCTTTAGATTCTTGATCAATACCGTCTATTGTATGAATCTTTCCTTTGCCTATATAACGGAAATGTTCTTCGCTATAGTCAGCTTTTCTATTGCTTGAACAAGCGTCGTATGAAACAACACTATCATTAATTAGAGCTGTTTTTATTGTAAATTGGGATTCTTCGCTTATATCTACCCTGTTAACTTTACTCATTATCTATTCCTTTATTTTTAAAGATTCAATTACTGATGATTTACCGTGTAATTCCGCAAAGATACCAACATTTTCTTTAGCAAGTTTGTAGATATCTTTATAAAACATGTTGTTTTTCATTCCTTTTTTTAAAGCTTTTTCAATTATTTGCTCTGCTGATGAAACAGTCATTAATTGCCTTGGAGACATAACATTTCTTAGGTTTTTGAATTTTCCATCAACAATAAATAATAAACCGTTCATCATTCTTGTGAGGCTGGTATAATACATTTTACCATTTTTACTGCCTTGACTCTCAGCGTATACTATAAAATCTTTAATACAATCAGTGGCTTCAAGTCTTATTAATTTACCTTGTTTTCTTGATGCAATCCATTTATCATCTTTCTGCATCTCTTTTGTTTTATTTAATTCTTTAATTATCTGGTCGAATTTTATTATTAATTCTTTCTTAAACTTAACAACAATATCGCTATTTCGTAAAAGAGTTCCTAAAAACATTGTTTGATTTTCATTTAATAATATTTCATTAACTGGTCTTCCTCCTGTTGATTTAGACTTTTGAGTTTTTAAAGCGCCAAAGTCTAAAAAATCAGAATTATAATTAGAGACAAGTCTTAAAATATGTTTATGCTCTCTTTCAAATCCTTTTGCAATTAACCACGTCCCTGCTCTCGGTTCATCATTAATAATTTTAACTAATCCGTCTACCATGATACCTCCTTTTTATTTTTAACTTAAATTCAATCTAACAATAAAATACATACATGTCAATAAAATATGTTGACAAAACACAAAAATAAACTTAAAGTTGTTTTAACGTTAACTGAAAAGGAGAAAATAAATTAATGAAATATAAAGATATCCCAAAATATACACGAGATGGTAATTATATGGTTGATATTTCTTTTAATTATCTTGTTGAAAGAATTGCTGATTTTATAAAAGAGGATAATCTTGAATTAAATCCTGACTTTCAGCGTGGTCATGTATGGACCAAAGAACAACAAATAAGATATATCGAATATAAACTTGCAAATGGTCCCGGCGTTGATGTTCTTTATTTCAATTGTGTTGGATGGATGGATCATTTCGATGGGCCTTTTGTTTGTGTTGATGGGTTGCAAAGAATTACAGCAATCATGTTATTTATAAATAATGAAATACCAGCTTACAACACACTTTATAAAGATTATGATATTAAACTTGGCAGAAAAATGCATGCAAAATTAAACATAAATAATCTTGAAACAAGAAAAGAGGTTTTGCAATGGTACTTAGAATTAAACGGAGCTGGCACCCCGCACACAAAAGAAGAATTGAATAGGGTTAAATTGTTATTAGAAAAAGAAGTATAGATTCTTTATTAACATAACCCCTAAACATTAACTTAGGAGAAAAAATTGAGTGAATCAAAACAGGATCAAGAAAATAATAATTACATATATCTAACAGACAACACAACATGGGTAAATCCTGAAGATGTAGACGAAATTGGATGGAAATTAATACACTCAGAGCAACCTTTGACTAAAAGCGAAAGGCTTGTATTGGCGAGCATGTTTGGTGCGTATTGTCAATTAATTCATCTTGACAATAAAACACGTAACAAAAAGTGCAACATGATTAAATCAAAATTGAAAGGAGAAACAAGTGAAAGATAAAGAATTTTTACAATGGATACATGACAGAATTATAGAGGTTTATGGAGAAAATAAAAACATAGATTTTCTGCATAGGTTGAGGAAAATTATTGAAGAAACTGAAATAAATGATAACAAATTTACGTTTTTTAAAACAAGTATTGATAAATTACAAACAAGAGTCAACGAAACAGAGCAATTATTATGGGATTATGCCAGGGGTAAAGAAGGTGCATCTGAGGCAATTTGTGATGATGTGAATAAATACATATAAAAGGAGAAGCAAGTGAAAGAATATAAAAGCTTACCAAGAAAAATTAAAGCGGTTCAATTCACCAATGAAAATAAAAACCAAGTTTTTAATGAGCTGACTGGTAATTATTGCGCTGATTTTGAAAATAATAAGCCAATCATAAAAGTAAAAACAATGCATGGTGAAATAGCAGTGGTTAGGATAGGCGATTGGATAGTTGAGGATATAGAGAAGGGGACTTATTACCCAGTGAAGGATAGTTTTTTCAAAAAGAATTATGAGGAAATAGAAAAATAAAAGGAGAAACAAGTGAAA
The DNA here is from genome assembly GCA_024226935.1 of Desulfobacteraceae bacterium. Lineage (GTDB taxonomy): Bacteria > Desulfobacterota > Desulfobacteria > Desulfobacterales > Desulfobacteraceae > NBML01. The sequence continues at coordinate 23,705 of JAAELK010000148.1, read as the reverse complement.
ATATCAAAACAAAAAGTAATATCAGTTCTTAGTGAAATATTAAATTATTCTTACATGCACACATGTAATAAATATTATAATGGTGTTTATCACGACCGGATTGTGGATTATACCTCTGGTTTTATATTTACTTTTAAAGCCTAAGAATAGTAGTCCTTACGCATGTAAAGTTTGTGGTGAGATTATGATTAAAAAATAAGGAATAAAAATGGATGCTATTATTGGAACAATGATTCTACTTAATATTGGTGGGAATGTATTAAGCAAAAACTGGGCTGCTGTTATTGGTTGGGCGGCTGCGCTTTTAGAATGGGCGCGTAGGATAAAGCTGATTTGATTAAAAAATAGTTTGACTTATATTTTTTTCGAGTGTAAGTTATACTATAATTTTAAATATAATAAAAAGGTAAAATATGAAACTTAAAGCTGTAGATGGTCGTGGAATGCACGGGAAAGAGATAGGCGACAAGAACCGTGCCAAAATTATAAAATGGATGAAAGAAAACCCGAATAAGACTCAAAAAGAAATATCAGAAGGCACTGGATTCAGTGTTTTGACTGTTAGTAGGCATTTAAAAGTATTGGATGGTGAATAATGAAAATATATTTATTAAGAAAACTGTCCGGCTTAATTGCTTCATTAAAATACACCCGTAAACGAAGCTTAAAAGTAGATTTGATATTGGATAAGATTGATAAAATAAAAGGCTCCTGATTATGTCTGATTATATTCCTGGCGGTTATATAATAAAAGCAAAATGTATTGAAAAATCAAAAATTGCCTCAGCTCCACCTTGCACAAGAGAAACTTGGAACTGGTTATTATTAAATGCTAATTTTAAGGATAGCACTGGGAAAAGTGGTCATACTGTAAAGCGTGGGCAGATATTTTGCAGGTATAAAGATATATTAGAAGGCTTAACTTGGTTTGTTGGCTTCAAAGCTACTACTTACAGCACTTCCCAAATGAAAGCCACTATGAAGTATCTAAGGGACGAACTTATGGTGACCACACGAAAGCACCGACAGGGAGTCATGATAACTATTTGTAATTATGATAAATATCAAACTTTTACTAATTATGAACAGACCAATGAACAGACCAACGGCGACACCACGAAGCACCCAACACAAGAACCAGACATGTCCGACATAAAAGAAGTAAGTGAAGTAATTAATGTATGCGCAAATGAGTTTGAAAAATTCTGGAATCTTTATGATAAAAAAATAGATAGGAAAAAATGTTTTGCAAAATGGAAAAGATTAAAAGAATCTGACAAAGAAGAAATATTTAAAACTTTACCAAACTATTTAAAATCAAATTCAAATAAAGAGTTTAGAAAACATCCGAAGACATATCTTAACAATGAATCATGGAATGATGAAATATTTGATCCATTGGAAGAAGAACTTAAAAACAACCCACACTTAGAACCATTAAAATTATTAGACAAACCAGAAAGCTTATTGAGGATAGACAATGATTGAAGAGATAAGAAATAAACTAAGTTCTTATGGATTAAATCCTGAAAATATAATCACTGATGGGAATATCCATAGATTTAAAGCATCCGGGAAAGGTCAATCAGGTTGGTATGTATTTTTTGTTGATGGTAATTCATATGGTGGTTCTTTTGGCGATTGGGCCGGATTAGATCCTGTAAATATATCAGAATCAAATGGAGGAGATTCTGAAAAGTTTAAAGAGAAAATGCATTATATCCGCATGGATGTAATGGAAGAAAAAGCAAAGTTAAGAATAAAAGCAGAGGAAAAAGCAAATTCATTATGGAGTCATGGGAATGAAGTTGATAGCAATGACTATTTAGAAAATAAAAAAGTCAATGCTTATGGAATAAAAGAACACAACAACCACCTTTTAATTCCTGTAAAAAAAGAAGGTGTAATAAAATCTCTTCAGATTATAAAATCAGACGGGAGTAAAAAATTTTTAACCGGTGGTGAGATTAAAGGGAATGCTTTTAAAATTCCAGGTGATTTAAATATTATTTATGTTTGTGAGGGGTATTCAACAGGAGCGACAATACATGAATTAACCGGGAATTGTGTAATATGTGCTTTTAATGCTGGCAATTTAAAAAATGTTTGTAAGAAATTGAGATCAAAATTGCCTAATAAAAACATAATTGTTGCATGTGATAATGACAGATTAAAAGAGAAAAATGTAGGTTTAGCAAAAGGGCAAGATGCCGCAAATTCAATAAATGCAAAATATATTTTCCCTGAGTTTAAAAGCGATAAAGGAACAGATTTTAATGATTTATTTGTTCAAGAGGGCTTTGAAGTTGCAAGTTCTCAGTTGACAGGAATAAATTATAATCTTTTCAGCCAGATAAAAAGACATTTTGAATCAGCAAAAAATTATATTAGCAAGGATGAGATTTGTAGGCATTTCGGATTTAGTGAAAAATCTGAAAAAGATATGCTCGTTAAAATTCTGGATCAGATGTGTGCAAAAGAAATTATTCTTCAGCACTCACATAAAGCTTTTAATTATAAAATATTTGAATCAGAAAGTGAAGAGCTTGAACAAGGAGAATCAGAAACTCTTGATATATCATTGCCTTTTAATCTTAATGAATTTGTTAATATCTACAAAGGCAACGTTATTATAATTGCAGGAGATTCAAACGCAGGTAAAACAGCCGCAACTCTTATGTGTATGGCAAATAATATCCATAGAAAAATGAAAACAAATTACATATCCAGCGAAATGAGCGCCCAGGAATATAGAGACAGGGTGAACTGTATAAATAACAATCATGAGTTTTGGAGTAGAGGATCATTCCTAACAAGAAACAAAAATTTCGATGAGGCAATAAGCAGGGGACGTGAAAATGAAATAAACATTATTGATTATCTTGAACCAAACGGGCCTGGAGGTTATGCAGAACTTGAACAGGACATAATGAGAATCCACTCAAGATTAAAAGATGGTATTGCAATAATTTGCATTCAAAAAACAACTGATAACGATTTGGGTAGAGGTGGAGATGGAACAAAGGCAAAAGCAAGGTTATATCTGTCATTGTCACAAGGTTATAAGTGCTCTGATGGTGGTTATATAAATATCTGTAAGATAATAAAAGCTAAAAGTATAAAAAATTATATGCAAGATGTTGACGGAATGAGCTGTTTTTACAAAGCAGGTGCAAAAGGAATAGAAAAACTTTCTTTGTGGCAATATATGAATAAAAAAACAAAGAATCTTTTTTTAGACCAATTGAAAGAAGAGTTTCCAGCGGCTGAAAATTCAGAAAAAGCGTTGATGAGAATAACAAACCAATAACAAGAGGCCAAAAAATGACTAGAGAAGAAAAAATCGCTTTAACACCAGAACAAGAGAAAGCATTCAAATCATTTCAAAGAGCATATAAGAAATGCAAAGCATCTGGAATTGAATTTTATACTGTTCTTGAAAGAATAACAGCTCTAAACGGTGAGTATCTTGTGAGGGTTCATGACGAACCAGAAAAAAACGATTTATCAACGAATGATATAAATAACCCAACTATATTTGACGCTGGTTTTGGAGGATGGGCTGATGATGCTCATTTTATAGAAGTTAAAGAATAACAACCGGAGGCCGGAATGGAAAATATAAAATCACCAACAGAGAGAAAAATTGAGCGCATGAATAAAACAGTTGAGAAGAAACATAAAGAAAAACTAAAACAATGCCCATATTGCAAAGCTACAAAATGTTTAATGAATGAACCTTGTCCAGGGTGTGAAACTTATGCTGCAAAATGGAGGGATGTTGTATGAACGGAATAGAATGGTTTCAAGAAGAATCATAAAAACATATACTAAACCATTCGGAAAGATTTTAAATTGATTCTACAGCATAAAATGAAAGGAATATATGATAATATGAGTAAGATAATACCAATGTGTCAATGCAAACATTGCAAAACAATCCTTGAGCATACGTCTGAAAATTTTCCTTCGCAAAATGATGGAAGTCTAAGACATGTATGCAGAGTATGTGTTTTAATGCAGCAGAGAGAAACAAAGCTTTTCGGGAAAGACTCAAACATAACATATGAATCATTAGCCAATGAGGTTAAAGTTTTTAAGAAGTTTGGCATGAAGAAGCTATTTAAAATGGGGGTTGTTTAATGAATATATTAGCAATTGACCCAGGATCAACAGAATCAGGCTGGGTAATTTGGGATGGTAAAGAAATAAAATCAAAAGGGAAAAATAATAATAGTTGGCTTTTAGAAGTTCTTAGGATTGGTATTTTCCCTACACCACTGATGGTTATCGAAGGTATTAATCCCTACACAATGGGAAAAACAACCAGAGATACAATTCTATGGTCCGGAAGATTTCAGGAGGCATATGAAAATAAATCAAGAAAATTGGCAGAATATCTATTCAGAAACGATGTAAGATTTGGTTTATGTGGCTCCAAATCTACAAAGATAAATGACAAGGTTATACGTCAGGCTTTAGTGGATAGATTTACATATGGGCAGAAGAATTTCGGGAAAGGCACAAAGAAATCGCCAGGGTTTTTCTATGGGTTTGAGGATGATATATGGCAAGCCTTTTCTGTCGCTGTGGTCTATTATGATCAATTACAGGAGGGTAATAAATGATTTTAGATATTTATAGATTTGAGCATTCTAAAACACTTGGAAATCGCGGAGTCCAATTATTAAACGGCGAATTCGTAGGATTCTCCATTGAACTTCCAGACAAAGACAATCAGCCTTTTAAATCCAGAATCCCGTCCGGAAATTATATTGCTAAGAAAAAGAAGTCTAAGAAATTTAAGAGAATATGCTGGTATATTCAAGATGTTCCTGGAAGAACTAAGATAATTTTAAATCATAAAGGCAATTCTGCTCGTGATTTTTTAGGTTGTATTGGCTTGGGAGAATTGCCACATGATGATTTTCATGGAGAAAGGGGAGTAACTTATACCTCTGGAGCATGTGCAAAGTTTATGGAATTAACTAAAGACGTTGAAGTACTTAGTGTTAAAATAGTAGATTGTTAAGAGAGGTTTCGGTCAATAATAAAACAAATAGGAGAAAAAAACATGGAATTAATATTAGCCACATTAGGTAGCATCCTTACATCTGCACTTAAAGGTGCGGCTGTTGCTCTTGTTGGAATGGTTGTAAGGAGTTTACACGCAAAAACAAAAATAATAATAAGTGAAGCAAGCAAAAAGAAACTTGATGAAGGAGTTGTTGATATAGTTAATTATGTTGAGGAATATTCAAAAGGTATAAATGATGCCTCTAACAAGACTCAGATTAAAGGGCCACATAAATTAGCAATGGCGGTTGATGAAATTATTAAAAACAATACCGGTATACTTGAAGAAGAAGCAAAAGTACTGGTCCATTCAACACTATCTAAAATTCCAGGGCTTGGAGCAACATCACAAAAACCGTTGACTTAACATTTATTGTAGTATAGTAATTAGTAATCTTTCATACATTAGTTCAAATATCTTTTCGTACACCTCTCTAGGCCGGGCTGACCACCCGGTTTTTCTTTTTTTTACAATAAGTAATATTTTACTTGACATATAATATAATACGTAATATAAATAAGTCTAAAGGGTTCATACAGAATCCAGATAGGTCTTTATTTATTTTTCTAGCTCCCAGGGTGTTTCCTGGGAGCAACAAGGAGGTAGAAGTGAAAGAGATAATATGTCCAGATTGTGGCAAAGTTATTAATCTAACAATAAAGTGTAGAAGGTGTGGGGCTGTCAGGGAAGTAAGAAAAAGTTTTACCCCGAAAATATGTAGCGTATGTAAATCACCTCATTGGCAGACGTTTAAAAATAAAACTTCATGCTTTAGCCTGTGTAAGCATCCTCACAGCCAAATGTGTGATTCATGCATTGAAGGAAGTAATTATGATCCGATTAGCACCATAATAAAAGGAGACAAATAAATGAAAAAAGAAAATGAACTTGAATTACTCTCGAAAGTATTTGATTGCATCCCAAATGAAACTAAACTTAATATACCGACTGAAAGATTAAAGCAACCAAAAATATCAGCAATACCAGCACACACCCAGAGCGTGATGGTATTCTGGAATAAAAAAGAATTAGAGTTGATAGAATGAATACAATAAAAATATCACAACAAAAATCTCAGATTGTAATAAATAGCTACTCTGAGAGCAAATTTTTCGACTGCATTAATGTGGACTGTGACACAATGCCAACTCTTATAATGTCATTGTTGCTTACGTGTACTTACTGCCCGTTCAGAAATTATTTCGGACTTAAAAGTAAGAGGGTGGATTGCTCACATAAGAAAGTTGAGGGGTTGGAATAAATGAACACTGAACTATCAATGAGAAATTTCCTGTTAATATATCTATTTTTCGTAATAATCTACATGTTTTTGAACGGGTCGTTTTTGTTTGGTGGTGTGTCAATTGGGGTTTATTTAACAGTATCGGAGTATTGGAATGGCTAAAGAACCTTTAATGTATCAAAGAATAGGTGAGGGTTTATTCGGGTATACTGAAAAAGACAAAGATTTGATTCTGTCTACTCCTGAATATAAACCATTTTTTGCTGAAACAAGGGGAGTTAAAAACAAGACCGGCGCTTCACATATGCGTTTATATTGGGCCTGCTGTACTTTTATGGTTGAGCAATTGGGCGATGAAAAATACAACAATAAATATAAAATAGACACACTATTCAGGCACAAATTAAAATTCTATGACACTGAAAAATGTATTGTTGATATTGAAAAAGGCATAGTTGTAATGGTCTTAATGTCAATTTCTATGAAAAATATAAATTATATTTTGAAAAAAGATTACTTCAATCAAGCTATAGAAAGAATGTCTGAAATGGTTGACGTTGATGTTAAAACGTTTGTTGACGAGGTTAAATCAAGAATGGTTGGTAATCGTAATCACAGATAATGCAAAAAATGCAACAACTGGAGGTAAAAATGAGCGAATTAAAAGTTGTTTCTGTTGAGACTGAAAAAAGTCTAAAAATAGGTTTTGAAGGAAAAAAAGATTTCTTTTGTAACCGTTATATTATTGCAGGTGTCCCATATTGGACAATTGAGCATTCTTTTAAAACAGAACCTGAGTTTGAAGCGGCATACCAGCGTTTCCTTGGAAACAAAGACTCTGAAATAATAGAGCAATCAAAAAACCTTGATACTGAGGTGGGATAATGGCAACATTCGGTCAAACAGTAAAAGAAGCCAGGTTAAAAAATAAGCTAACAATGAGAGAATTATCAAAACTAACAGGATTGTCAATTGGATATATATGTGACATTGAAAAAGGTCGTAAAATACCCAAAAACGCACATACTATTTTTAGTATTGATTTAAAACTAAATACAAGCGTAGACCTTACCGACTTAGCAATAACAGAAAGACTTAAAAATAAAGCGTATAAAGCCATGTTTGATCTTTTAGAGTACAGCTTTAAGAGGCAAGCCTCTGATAATAATTATCCTTTTGATGGGCTAAAAGAAATTGCAGAGTCAAGATCAACATATCATTTGGAAAAAATACTTGAAGATATAGGGGATTAAATATTATGCCAGCATTAAATTTTAAAAAAGAATTTGCAGCAGTTGTTAAGATGGGAAAGAAAAATCAAACAATAAGGGCTTTAAGAAAAGACGGCAGAAATCCAAAGCCTGGACAAACATTATTTCTTTATACTGGCATGAGAACAAAATCTTGTTTAAAACTAAAAGAGGTTGAGTGCAAAAGTGTTGAACAAATTTACATACATGAAGATTTTAACATCTCTCTTGCATCAAAAGATTTAAGTTATACTGAATCTCTTGGATTAGTTAAAAAAGATGGGTTTAAAAACATTGGTGATTTTATGGAGTTTTTCAGGAAAACACACGGATTACCTTTTAATGGATTGTTAATAAAATGGTAAAAGTAAAATCTTACCCGAAAAACAAGCCTGAAAGAAGCAAAGCTTATCGGCAGTGGATCAGATCAAAACCATGCCTGATATGTGGATATACAATGAATGATTCTTTTCCAGATGAATATGGAGTTGACCCACATCATGAAAGTGAGAAAGGTCACGGGACAATGGGAGGAAAAACAACTGATAAACGTTGTGTACCGCTTTGTTCAATTCATCATACTTATTCAACAAACTCCAGGCACAATACATCAAGAGAAGAGTTCTGGCAAGACATTGATATTGAAGCTATTATTTTAGAATACAACCGAGAATGGGAAGAATTACAAAATGAATAACGGTTTAATCGGGACGCTTGCTGATGGAAATGAAGCTATGGCATATGTCAAAGAACATGTTGAATCACTTGAAATTGATATAAATACAGTCAAAGTAAAATTTAATAAAAAGAAAAAGCTTAAAGGCAAGCCAGCAAAAAAGAAAAAAGAGTTTGTTCCGAAGGTAATATTAAGAAAACAGTCTTGTATGGATAATTATATCTTATAATAAATAAAAGGATAATAAATGAAAGACAAAATGTATCTTCCTCGTTGCCTGCACTGCGGCTTAGTTATAGGGAGAAAAGAAAAATCTAAATTTGTTATACTCGATAAATTAGAAAAAGAAGAATACCCTTTATTTTGCGTGCGTTGTTATGAAGAAATAGAAAATGTAAGTATTGAAACTATTGAATAATTATACCATATGAAAGGTAATAAAATAATGGATATAATAAAAATGTCACGCGATAAAACACAGGCAGTTATTGACCAATACACGCAACAAGAAATTTTTGATTGCAGCGTTATAAACTGTTTAAGAATGAGGCAAATAAGCGAAGAAGTCGGCAGGTTATATTATGTGAATATATGTAAATATTGTCCAATGGATTATACCATATGAAAGGTAATAAAATGACCAACACAGATTGGATGAAATACACAGAAATGATAAAAAAAGAATTTAAAAAGAACTTAGAAAATGATGAACATATAAACGATATAAAAGTTGAGGAGATAATTAAAATAACAACAATTTTGGACAGCAATAAAATGGTTGATTTAGATGTTGTTTATGATGCTGAGATAGAATTGATGAAAAAATTTCCCAAACATCTTTTTGAATTCTCTATCGTACATAAATCAGGAACTGATAATAAATGGGAAACATTTAGAGATGATATATTAAAAGAAGCAAGAAAGCGGAAATAAAAGGATAAACACAACCATATGAAAGGTAATAAAATGAAAAAAGAATACAACTACTCACTCCCAGTAAAATACACCGGAGGCCAGCAAAGGCATAAATTCAAATGCTGGAATAAAAAAACACATTGGGAATTAGCAAGAGCATATTTTAGAGATAGAATTTATAGTAGATTTGGGCTTCAGGTTAATTTAAAAATAATTCTGAATAAAAAAGAAGAAAATTATACCAGTTAAATACTAATTATAGAAAATTAGTATTTGAATAAAAACGAGGTAACTCAAATGATAAAAGCCTGGGAAGAATTAAAAAATGAAAAAGATGATAATTCAAATCCGGGCAAATATATTGAGAAAAAAACTAATCCAATTGAAGCTTTACTGCATCCAAAAAGAACAAAAAAAGAAACGACAGTTAACAAGATTAAGAGACTATTAAACCCAAAACCGAGAATATAAATGGGAAGATTAAAAATATTACATAAAATAAATAACTCAGTAATGGTTAGGGAGTGTAAGGGAGGATTAAAATCAGACTGTGGGGAATATTGGCTTATAAAGTTTAACCCAAGAGGAAGGCTTGAAAGAGTCCCTATCGGTCAAATAATAGGATTTGGAGAAGTTAATGAAACCAGTCAGAAAAATAAAAAGCCGGAAAAAAAGAAGATCGCCAGCAAGGAGAAATATTATGAATGTAGAAGAAAGAGTGAATAAATATTTAGCAGATACAGATTCAAGAGCGCAAACCCAAAGAGAAGAAAGATTAAAAAAGTTAAAAGAAATGAATGCTTCTCAGGATAAATATTCATACTTCTCAAATACAGGGGCCAGATTTATTAATAGAAGGATTATAATTAAATCTCAGGAAGAGGAAAAGCTTTGCCCAAAGTGCAATAGGTGGCTTGATGAAAAAAAACATTTTATAAAATATTGCAAAGGGCATCAAAGTTACTGTAGGGAATGCCGGAATAAAAAGTAAAAATCGGCGACAGGGTTTCTGATTTGTTTTTGGCATGATTTAGTAGTATGGATTAGTTAGCAAGATTAAAACACTGAAGTCTGTAAATCTGTTTAAACTCTACCTATTATAGTATATTAAGAGAAAATTAATTTCAAGAAAAAAATACATTGTAAACCCCTGCTATATCTACCTTTGTGTTGATTTATGTATAATAATTACATAAAAAAGAATAAAAAGTGTTGACAAGTATTATTTATGATGTTAGTTTGTACTTAACACTAACAACAAAGGGGTAACAAGATGAAAAAGACAATTACAGAATATGATTTTACACAAGGGTTTGTTGAAATGAATAGAGAAGATAATTTTAGTTATGCAGGGTTAAAAGCTTTATATTCATACTTTATACAATTAGAAGATGATTGTGACATGGATATAGAATATGATGTAATCGCTATATGTTGCGAATATACAGAATATGAGGACTTAGAAGAGTTACATGGCAGTTATCCAGATATTGAAAGTATTGACGATTTAAGAAATCATACCCAGGTAATAGAAATTGATTCAGACAGCTTTATTATTCAGGATTATTAATCAATAAGGGGCTAAGATGAAAGAATCGGGCCACATAATTAATAAGATAGAAGAGACACAAAGCGGTATTGATTATATTTTAAACGCACCAACAATGCCGGATCAATACGAATTATTGAGCGAGTACAACATGGAAGAGTTACAAGAAATATTGCAAGACACTGTTAACTCCCTGGAAGATATAAAAACAGGCGGGAAGAAAATGATTGATAGATATATGCTTAATGGGTCAACACGAAAAGAATGTAAATCATATTATAATTAAAGGGGTGATTAAATGAAAGAAAAATTAGTAAAAATAAAACAAGAGTTTGAAAATTTAATGTTTGTAGAAAATCGTACACCAGAAAACACTGTAAGGCTTCATGCGTTAATAGATGAATCTGAAAAATTAGGTTGCAGGTCGTTGGCTGCGTTAAATGATAAAATAGAAGAATTAAATTAAAGGGATAAACCATGAAAGAAGAAAAGTTCAAAAAAAGCATACATATTAGTAGAAAATTAATGGAAGAGATTAATAAAATGGCAGAAGAGAATCACAGATCAGCAAACGGGCAAATAATTTACATGTTGGAATCTTATAAAAAGGGGAAATAATATGACACCTTCAGAACTTAAAAATAATTATAATAATATCCAAAAAGGTTATTTCTTTGAAAGAAAAACAATGAGGTTTTTCGGTGACACCATGAAAAATTATAGATGTAGGCAAGCAATCCATAAGGGTGTTGATGTGTGGGAATTATGGCGTAAAAATCCAGTTAAAAAAGGGGTTCAGAATAGTGCTTACTTTGATTTAAAAACATTTAAAATTGTAAGGTAATACAATAATAACAAAGGTTTAAATTGACAAACCATTAAATATATGTATACACTTATAATGTAAAGGGGTTAAAATGGCAAAAGCAATTCTAATAATTTCAGCAATGTTTTTATTTTCATGTGTCGGGAGTGATGATAATTCAACACCTGAACAAGAGATTGTCACCCCTGAAATATTTGAGGTTGAGTTTTATGTCCAGGGTTCAGAGAAAACTCCTGGGCAAGAGGTATTTCAAACAAGTGACACGATACAAATGGAAATAAGAAGCAAAAACAACTCTGAAAATACTATACTTGAAATAAATGTTTATCTCTTACCTTCTACAACTAATTATTTTCCCACTGAAACTTATGAAATTGTAAACTCTGATAATAATATAATGTACAGAATGAGCAACATAGAAATGGAATGGTACGATTATGGAGAATATAGGATTGAACTAAGGATACTAACCAAAACAACCGCTTCAGAGATATTCGTTAAGTATATGACACATGAAGGAGCTGAATAATGGCAAAAGCAATATATTACACCAGCACAATTAAAAACCAAATTGAAGCTATAATTGAAAATGCAATTGAGTATGATCTAAGGATCAAAGAGATTGAAGTTAATAATGAAGAGTTTGAAGAATTATTCAAATGTCATAATATTGACGGAGTGTCAAGCGAACTAAACTCTTTTTTTTATGATAGGGAAGTTATAATTGTGAGGGCTGAAGATTCTGCCTCTACTCTCAAAGCAAACATATGTAAAAAGTGTAATAAGCCTCCCACATTAATGGAAAGTACAACTGGTTATATCCTAAAATGTCCTTGCGAATCTCAATCAAGAGGTAGAACAAAAGAAATAGTTGTTGATAATTGGAATGATGGAGTTAGGTATGCCTAAAAAATGTAAAGATGTATTTAAAACAGATTATCCAGGAAACTATAGATATTATTGCAAAGGGTATTTAAACCAAATCATAGCTTCTAATAATAAAGAGAGTTTAAAAAGAGCTTTGAACGATTGGCCTAAAAGTAATTATAATATTAAAAAGGTTGTTGATAATGGCTAAACCTAAAAAGAAACCTGAAAGAACTAAAAACACTTCATTACCTTTTGTAAAGATGGGAGCTCCTCGAAAGTATTCTCATCCTGATATTTTAGAAATGCATATTAATGAATATGTTTCAAAGTGTAAGGAAGTTGGTAAACCTTTAACAATGATTGGGTTTGCTTGCTATGCTGATGTTGACAAGGATTCATTGACTAATTGGATGGCCCACAAATCACACGACTTATTCAGACCGACTAAAAGACTTAAAACATTATGCGAAGAAGATCTCGTTAACCGTGCGATATTACAGAACAATCCGACAGGCGCAATTTTCGCTCTAAAATGTAATCACGGTTATATGGAAACAAATAAAACAATCACCGAACACAAGATGTTCGACCCAAACGAACAGGCCAGCGAATCAGTAGACAACCTCCTCAAGTCCCTCAAGAACGACAAGCAAGATCAGAAAGTAATTGATATTACACCGGAGGATAAAGAATGACTAAAGCAGAACTCAACTCCGCTACGTCCCGCGCTTATTCTATTACCACCAATACAACGAACTCTCTGAACATTGGGAGTCCTCTTATAATAGGGTGAGGTAACTATGGAATTACCATATGTATTAATAGGTATTGCAGTTGTGATTCAGGTTGTCACTGTGGTTATTCTTGTCATTGCTACAAAGATTGAGTTACAACGCTGGAAAGAAAGGATTAAATAACATGCAAAACTTATCATCTTTATTTAACAGCCTTTCAAAAAGTATAAACCCCGTATATTTTAAGACCACTTTCAATGATTCCAGATACTTATGTTTTGGAGGATATGGCATAGATTCTATCAAAAAGTCTAATTTAGTTAGCAAGATGTTCGACCCCCTATGCCCCTGTGTGAGAGAAATTATGTTTATATATAACCCCACTCACCAATCTCAAAAATTCCCAAAAGGCTTTTATGAAAATTACAATCACTAAAAAAAGAAGTTCTTATATAAATGTTACAAATTAGAGAAAAAGGTTAAGTTGTTTCAGGATTGGTTTAATCGGAACAGAGCAGTAATTAAAATTGAGTATGAGCTAATTCGGTCTTCTAAAAAATAAAAATTTTTAAAAGGATTTTACGAATGCGATGGTTTTACGAGGAGCACAAGAATAAGGTTTGGTTTATTACATTTTTAATAACGGTTATTTCTTTCAGCTGTATATTTTTCAATTATTATTTAGAGATGAGAGATAAACGGATTGTGAATAAGGTTCGGATAGATAATATAGAGTCTGGTAATGTTGCATATCGGGTTGAGCATGAGCAAAAGATGGTTCGATATATAACAAAGCACGACAATGTAATGAACAAGTTTTCTAATCAGTTACAGAGTTCAATGATAAAGATGAGTGTATTAAATGCAAAGTTAGATTCACTGGAGAAGGTTTTAAGCATGGTTCATAAAAACAAGTGCCCTGGTGAGGATGATTGTTGGGATAAAGAAGAGTATGCTGATGAGGGTTCATGACTGAGAAATTAATCAAAGAATTAAATTCGAGTGACCGTGAAAGTTGCAACAAGCTTTATTTTAAAGTTCTTGAGACAAAGAGCTATCCGGTCATGAAAGAATTATGCAAACACGATTTGTTTTTCTTACTGACTAAAATGCTGGGTGTATCTTTTGCGGACAATGATTTTGTATTTGATCGTTGTAGAGAGGTAAAGAAGAATCCGAACGGTTATTTAGATTTATGGAGTCGGGAGCATTTCAAGAGTACAATTATTACATACGCTTTAACAATTCAGGATATATTAAGAGATCCAGAAATAACCACTGGGATATTTTGCTTTACTTCATCTGCTGCTAAGAATTTCTTATCTCAGATTAAAGAGACCTTGGAAGGTAACGTTTTATTAAAGCTTCTTTTCCCTGAAGTTTTGTATGATAATCCATCGACAGAGAGTACAAAATGGTCACTTGATCGTGGAATTGTAGTGAAAAGAAAAGGCACTCCGAAAGAACCTACCGTTGGGGCACATGGATTTATTGAAGGTTTACCGACAGGCCATCATTATAAGATCAGAGTTTATGATGATATAATTACAGAAAAGCACGTTTCAAACCCTGAAATGATTCAGAAGTCGATTGACCAGTGGGAGCAAAGCTTAAACTTAGGAAGTCAAGTTGAGCCTGATTGTTACCCTGGAGAAAAAGATATTGAGAGATATGTCGGAACTCGTTATCACTTTAATGACACTTACAATACATTGATGAAAAGAAAAGCGGCAATACCTCGTGTTTATGCTGGCTCACATGATGGAACTCCAGAGGGTAAGCCTTTAATGTGGGACCAAAAGACATGGGAAAAGAAGCGCCGGAATATGGGGGCATATATTTTTTCCTGTCAGATTTGTCAAAACCCGGTTGCAGATCGTTCCCAGGGATTCAGAGAGGAATGGATTGCAGAGACAAGATACTCTCCTAAAAACCTGAATAACATGAACATTTATTTATTGTGTGACCCTGCCGGAGAGAAAAAGAAAACAAATGATTATACCGTAATGTTGGTTATCGGTTTAGGCCAGGACAATAATTATTATTTAATAGATGGAATAAGGGATCGTTTAAATTTAACAGAAAGAACATCTCAGTTGATGAGATTTCACAGAAAATATCGGCCTGTAATGACGGGATATGAAAAATACGGGAAAGATTCTGACATAGAGCATATAAAAACAGAGCAAGAATCCCAGAATTATAGATTCCCAATTTTAACTCTTGCTGGCAACATGGCAAAGAATGATCGGATTAGAATGTTGGTTCCTGTATTTGAGACTGGCAGATTTTATTTACCGAAAGAAATGAAAAAGGTTCGAGTGGATGGATCGGTTTATGATTTTGTTGAGGAATTTATTGAGGATGAATATTTAGCTTTCCCGGTTCCGCACCATGATGACATGTTGGATTGTATGGCAAGGATATTACAACCTGAGTTAAAAGCTTGTTTTCCTGAGTACACAACCGATGAAATGCGAAGGGATGAGATATTTGTGCCTAATGATTATGACCCATTGGAGTATACTGGATGATAAAACAAGTGAAGTTTTTCAATGATACCCGAGATTTTGATTATTTTATAGTAATTTATTTAGAGTATGATGACAAAGTATATGGGTATGTACACCTGGATATTAAAAAAAAGGTTGCAATCGTACATAATAAAATGGTTAGCTGGACACCGAGAGTGTTGAAAGAAGCGGTGAAGGATTGGGGTATGATTTGTAAATGGGTTAAAAAGAGGGGTGTAGAAGTAATAAAAGCCTCAATTGAAGATAAGGACAATAAGTGGTTAAGATATACTAAATTGTTTGGAATGTCAAACTATAAAAATATTGGAGGTGTTCAGTCATGCCAAAAGATGTTATAGAGTCGGTTATTCAACTATCTACAGGCGAGGAAGATTCATTAGACGATTCACTCGTTGGTGATATATTAGGCGCAGATGTTTCAGGGTTGACCGAAGATCTTGGAACAGCCGTAATTGGCGAGGATGCATACAGCGATATTGCTGATACCTATGAGGCTGTAGCCGATCCACTATCAGGCGTGGCAGAAGGTGTCGAAGGTCTTGGAGCTGGAGCTTTTGATGCTTTAGTCGGTAGCCCGTTAAGCCCTTCAATTGATGCAGTGCAAGGGGCAATAGAAGATCCTCTTGGATTATTGGTGACAGAAGAAGGGAACATTGATCCAGGGGGAGTATTGGAGTCAGGACAAAACATTTTAAGTAACATTTCGGGCATAGAAGATGCAGAGGACAAGACAATTGACCCATTCGGGCTTATTGAGGGAATAACTGACATACTGCCAACAACAGACGAAATAGAAACATTTACCGACATTGCAACCGATGTAAGTGGCCCGCTGATAACAGGAGATATAGAAGGGGCTACAGATGTGGCAATGGATGTCACAGGATTCGACGATGTCACTGACGCTATAGGGCAAGTCAATGAAGATTCAACAGATCAAGACCTTGCAGATATCGCAGAGGAAATGGGCTATAACATAGACAGATTGAGAGAACTAAGAGCAAGAATGCAGGGGTTAAAAGCGAGGCAAGCTGGTTTATTATATGAAGAAGGCGAAACCGCAACAGGAAGAACATTGTTAGGATAAACTTATGCCGTTTGAACAAAATGAAGACAGGGCTAAAAGATATTTAGAAACCTATAAAGAGCTGGATGATATATTTGGCGAATGGGCGGTTAAGGGTGAGGATATCAGAGATTACCTTATCCCATGGAGAGGTGTTTTCGAAGGGGACACTCCTAATTATGGAGATAGGAAAGGCTTAAATATCATTGACCCGGCAGCAAGTCAGGCACTAAAAAACTATTCAGCTGGCATTCAGGCTGGTTTATCAAGTCCGGCTCGTCCATGGTTTAAGTTTAGAATAACTAATCCGGCAGCAAGAGAGAGCGCTTCAGGCAAGCAATGGTCACCAGCGGTAGAAGAAGCAATGTACGCAGTTTTTCAAACAACAAACTTTTATGCAAGTACCCATATTGTTTATGAAGAAGAAGGCGGGTTTGGAACTGGTTGCTTGATTGTAGATGAAGACCCCGACACCGGATTACCTGTTTTTAAAGTTCAGACCTATGGCACATACAGAATGTCAAAAAATGAAAAGGGAATTGTTGACACTCATTATTCAAAAATAGAAATGACTGCCCGGCAGATTAAAGAAAAATTCCCGAATAGTATTCCAAATGATGTTGAGGGTGCAACAGACAATCAATACTTTTCTGTTCTAAGAATAATTGAACCAAACGCAGAATATGACCCTAATAAAATAGATAACAAAAGTATGCTTTTTACATCTGCCTACATGATGTATGAAGCAGAAATAATTTTAAGCGTTTCAGGATTTAGAGAAAACCCGATAGCAGCTCCTACTCTTTATGAGAATGCAGCGAACGTGTATGGCTACGGACTTGGAGAAGAGTATTTGGGTCACATTAAAGAACTTCAGCAAGATTCTAAAATGATGATGAAGGCTAATCAAAAAATGATAGACCCACCTTTATTAGCTCCATCTGGAATAAAAGGTGAATTGAAAAACATAAATATACCTGGAGTTGTAATAACTTCAAACAATCTAATTGCAGACGATAATATAAAGCCAGTTGCTTTAATAAAACCTGATTTGAGTGAAATGAGGCAAAGAATCGGATTAATTCACCAGCAATTACATACTGGTTTTTTTAATCATCTTTTTCAAACACTGGATCACCCAGACGAAAAAACAGCATTTGAAGTAAGTTTACTAAAAGAAGAAAAGAGGTTGCTGGTAGGGCCAATGATTGAGCGTCAGATGAAGCAATTATTACAACCTGTTTTAGAGAGGTGTTTTCACATGCTTTCAAGAAACGGGATTATACCACCACCACCTGAAGACCTTGAGGGAGTTGGGGCAGAATTTGAATTTGTTTCCACATTGGCACAAGCACAAAGGGCAATTGGAGCACAAGGGCTTTTTGAATATCTTGGATTTGTTGCACAGGTGGCTCAGTTTAATCCAAACGCAGCAGACAAAGTTAATACTGATGAAACAATCGACTTGTATGCAGATATGAAGTCAGTACCTCCCGGAGCAGTTCATTCAGATGATGTTGTTGAAGAAATAAGAAAGAAAAGAGCAGAGCAGCAAGCAGCATTGCAGCAGCAAGCACAAGAACAACAGGGGTTAAATCAAGCAGAGCAAATAAGCAATATGGATACTGAAAACCTTGAGTCAATTGAGGGGGCAGTGAGTGGATAAAGATTTTACAGATTTGGTAAACCAGATTTCACCGGAGTTAAAAAAACATCACCGGGAAATTGAAAGAGAATCGAGGAATTTATCGTTAGCTTTCAAAAAGGTTTTTTTAGGCAGTGAAGAAGGAACTTTAGTTTTAAACAAATTACTTGAATTTTGCATGGTAAGAAATTCACTCTTTACCGGAAATTCAAGAACTTTTTATAATTGTGGCAAAAATGACATTGGTTTGTATATTCAGGAAATGATACAGCATGGTACATTTAATGAAAGGCAAGAATCTTTTGAAGAGGGACTTGACGAGTTATACGAAACTAAAATGGACGAATCTATTAAAAAAGCTTCAAAAGAGTACAATTTAAAATATGAAGATATAAAAACCTTAATTGAAAGGAATTTAGAGTAATGGCAGACGAAAACAATACTGATACTCAAAATAACACTAATGTATCAGAACCGCAACAGGCGGCTCATTGGACATCTAATTTGTCTGATGAAAACAGAAGTCATTTTGTAGGCATGGCGGCAGATGATGTCGCTAAAAATTACAGAGACATGGCAGACAGATTAAGAACTCCTATGAGTATTGAGGGGTACTCTTATGAAGGCAAAGAAGATGTTGCAATGATAAGAGAAATAGCTCACGCAATCGGTGCAACACAATCTCAATATGAAGGAATGATCGAGGGCGTGTTGAAAGCTGGCAAAAAAGGCAGCGAAGAAGCCCTTCAAAATGTTGAAAAAGAAAAGCTCGAGGTAAAGGCACAGCTACAAAAAGAATGGGGCGCAGATTTCGAAAAAAATGTAGAGAATGCCTCTGCTGTAGTTGAGAAATTACCGAAAGAAATTAAAGAAATGATACTAAAGAAAGGCCCGGACGGGAAAGCATTGGCAAACAATCCGGCTGTTATTAAGCTTTTCCATACGTTACATGGTTTGGTTAGGGAAGATTCGTGGATTTCTGGCCCGTCTTCTAAGGCTGGCCCGACTATGGTTCACGGGAAAAGGGCTTTAAACTTTAAGAAATTTTAAGGAGATAAAAAATGGCAACAGTTAGCGCATCAGGGATGACACTTAACGAGCTATCAAACAGGATTGACCCTAAAGGCAACCTGTCGACTATCGCGGAAGTACTTGAGGAAAATAACGAAATATTGGTTGATCCTGTGTTTATGCCGTCCAACGATACTTACTCGAACACAATCACACGTAGAGCGACCATGCCTACTGGTACGTGGAGAGGTGTTAATCAAGGTGTTGACAGAGAAACCTCAACAACCATCACCGTAAATGAAAAAATTGGACTGTTACAAACAAGGTCAGCAAATGACGTTGAATTAATCAACGCTGCCCCAAACAGAGAACAGGCCAGATGGGATGAAGCAAAACCTTTTATAGAAGGCCTTGGGCAGAATTTCGCTGAAACAATGATATACGGGAATGCTTCAGCAACTCCACTAGAGTTTACAGGACTTGCTCCCAGAATGGGTTCACTTGGAACATATGTGCTTGGTAATGGTGGCACTGGTTCTGATTGTTCATCTATTTATGTTGTTATGTGGGATTCTAACAAAGCATTTATGTGTTATCCAAAGTCAGGTGTTGGAAATTTAGGTATTCAGCATGAGGACAAAGGGCAACAGACAGTTCTTGACGCAGACAGTAAAGAGTATGAAGCGTTTGTGGATATTTTTACAATGCGTGGTGGGCTTTGTGTTAAAGACGACAGAGCGATAGGCAGGGTTGCAAACATTGAGTCTGCTGGTGATACTAATATTTTTAATGAAGATCCTTTAATCAGGCTTTTAGATCTTATGCCAAAAGGCCCAAAAACTATTTATGTTAACCAGACAATCAAATCTCAAATGAGAGTTGTTCTAAAAGACAAAACTAACTTAATTTGGGCCCCAGATCAAGCATTATCCGGCACACCAGTAATGTTTTTTGACGGTCACCCTGTTAGAACAGTTGACGAAATCTTAAACACAGAGGCAGCAATTTCCTAAAGGAGGGAAAATATGTGGGATAAAAAATTAATGTTTTCAAATGCACAGGCAGAAACAACCGCCGCTGCACATGATTCAGATACAGTTATTGATTTGGGAGCAAGTGTTGATTATGGTGAGCGTGGCACAATGTGGGTTCATGCCCTTGTAACAACTGCGTTCACTTCAGCTGGTTCAGCTACGCTGGCTGTAGCTATACACGATTCGGCTGATGATTCTTCTTTTGCAGCGGTTGCGAATGCTCCGACTGTTGCAGCCACAGCAGTAGCGTCACTAGTGGTTGGTTATGAACTCATGAGGTTTAAGCTTCCTGTTGACGTGAGAAGATATGTAAAGCTTGTTTACACAATTGGAACCACAACTATGACCGCCGGGGCTATTACATCTGGCTTAACATTTGGAACTCAAACACCATAGAGGGATATTATGGCTGAAGAAAAAGGCACAAAATATGTGTGCATTCATAAATGCTTTATGGATAACCGGCGATATGTTCCGGGTAATTTCAGGTATTTTAAGGATAAGCCTGAAAAATCCCGGATTAAATGCTGGTCGAGTGTGGAAGCTGCACCCGCAATAAATAAAGAAGAAGAAGAAAGATTGGCAACCATTCAAGCTCTGAGGTCACATGGGTTAACACCAGCACACAACATGGGACTTGCAAAGGCTAAAAAACAGCTTGAAGAGTTAAACATTAACGCTGCAAAATAAATCTGTACCTCCCCTCTTCGGAGGGGATTGGGAGTTACTATGAGAACTACTAAAACAGTCACTATTGCAAGTGGACAAACGGTCAGCAGCGCTGCTCCCACTGAAGGTGATTTGGTTGGGATTAGAACGCCAGCTGCATTAACAGGAACATCAATAACATTTCAAACAGCTTGTGAAGATCAAGTGTTTCTGCCGTATAAAAAACCAGCTTCAGGAAACCCTGTTTCAATGACTGTAGCAGCTGATGGGTCTTATGGCATAGTACCTTCGGATTTTAAAAGTTTTGATTATATCAAAATAGTCTCAGGAAGTACCGAGGCTGCTGACAGAGTTTTCACACTTATATTTGAGAGGTGATAAATGGGCTTAATAGGGTCATTGCTTGATGAAGAGTCAGCACCGGTTTTTGGGAAAAGCACTCAAACAGCAACGGAAGGGCAAACTGTCTTTAGTGCTGGGTTTGATATAAATGAAGTTTTTGTCGAAAATGTATTAAGAACTTCCGGTTATTCTGGCGGCGGCACAGGGACTATAACTTTTGATGCCGGATTGCCTGAAGGTTATGAAGTTTATTTGACAACGGGGTAAATTATGAGAAGATTACTATTAGTATTATTTACATTTCTTTCTTTAACATTTTCGGTTGCCGGCCAACATACTGTAGGTATTTTTACAGTTCCAGATGACACTACCGCCTTTGGAAGAGTGAAGGCGGTTAATACTGTTATCTTTGACAAATCAACAGGTATATTTTATAAGTTAACAGCTATATCAACAGCAACAGATACCTTAACAACAGCTTCAAAAGTAGAAACAGGAAGTCCTCACACTGACGTAGAAAATGATACAGGATATTTATATAGAAAAGGTAACGCAACAACTGAAGGGTCTATACGATTTGGTGATAATGATACAACAGGCAACACTGTCCTTGAACAACTTCAAACAGGTGTATGGCAACCAGACGTTTTAGAGGTAGGAACAGGTACACTTTTATTAGGCCCGCGGGTAGGTTTAGGTGCATTTGGTCACCATGTAGCCACAGAAGACACATTCGCAGACCACTGGCACTTGCACGCTCATAATGTCTTTGACGGTGAAACGACCACGCTTTTAGCCAGAATAATCAGGGCAACCCAATACATTGAAAATTTTCCTGTACAAGTAGACTATTCAGGAGAATTCACAGGAACATCTTTTACATGGCCGTTTACAGCTCTAACAGACTCTGCTTTTAGAATAATACATTTTAAATCAGGGGCTACAGCAGCAGTAGACACCGTTCGGCTTCAAGTATGGCAGGGAACGGATGAAACAGGGCCGTTAATTTTTGACCAAAAATACCCAGGATCACAGTTTCCAACAAATTCAGACATTGCCTTAACGCTTAATGGTTGGATGCAAGTTGACGCAGGGACAAGTTATTACAACAAAGTTTCAAGCACAAGCAATATATCTATTAAGACAAACGCAGCCGGGACAGACCCTTATTTATTAGCCACATTATCATTAATCCAAGAAGATGATATGCTTCAGTTAACAGCCTTTGACGTTGGTGTATCTAAAGGGTATGCGTGGCAAGTTGGTGACTGGATTATTTATAATCAAAAAATATACTCGTGTAATACCGCTGGCACTCAAACAGGTACTTTTGCGTCAAATATAGCGTTGTGGGATATTCTCGGTGAAACAGCATTATGGGAAAGAACTGGTACAACATTAAGCCCAAAAACTGCCGGCGACTCAGTATTTATATATGAAGGGGCAAACCCTATTTGTAAGTTATGGGACGGAGACGGTAATGATGCCGGAACACTGTCCTTATATACAGGGACAACTCAATATGTGCATTTCTCAGCAGATGAGGATAGTTGGATCACTGGCGGTAATCTTGGAATAGGTGATGATGACCCACTATCTGATTTACATGTTCGTTGCAATTATCCGACACCAGCTACTACAGTAGGTATTACTCTTGAACAAGCAGGGGCGGGTGATGCTGTACTTCATTATTATTTAACTGGTGGGCAACGTATTGATACAGGTATAGATAACAGTACCACGAATGATGATTTTGTAATCGGTTCTGGAAACTTTGGTGTAAAATATCTTTCTATAGATACTCCTACAAATACAGTAAGTGTAACTAATTTAAATGGTAATTTAGTAGATGGAGTAACAGGAACAACTCAATCAGCAGATGATAATTCCACAAAGATTGCAACAACAGCCTATGTTGACACAGCAGTCTCAGCAGAGGATTTATGGGATAGATCGGGTACAACTCTAATCCCTGCCACAACTGGTGATAATATTACTACAACTGGTGACTTAACAGCAGCAAATGTTACAGTTGGTAGCAACTTAGGCATTAGTCAAAGTGGTATTACAAACCTTGTAGTAGGGAATACATCTGGAAAATCTAAGATGTATTTTGGACAAGCGACCAATAATAATTTAGTTTTAGAATGGACTTACGACGCAACACCAGCAGATGCATTCGCAAGAATGACTACCTGGGGATATGCTAATGATTTTTATATAGATGCTAAAGTTTTATCATTACAGACTAATAATAGTGCTAG
>JAAELK010000147.1 GCA_024226935.1 Desulfobacteraceae bacterium | reverse complement strand
TTTATATTAAATCTTATTTTTTTGTCAATGTATTTCTTCTAACTTTCATTATCGAAAAAAGGAACGTTTAAAGAATAATATTATGGCTACTCATATCAAGATTCTTAATCATAAGGACATAAAGGCATTTGATTCTCCACCTGAATTTCATGGAGAAGAACGAAAGCGATTTTTCCGAGGAAGTTTTGAAAAATTCTATAGCATTTCTACTTCCAGAATTATTGGGATTACAAGTGGCATAAAATAGGAAGTCATAAATCTTCTGTATGCTTGACACTGTTTAGCCATAGAAAAAATCCTATGACAGATTTACCCTAAATGTTTAATTATACCCTATAGTAGGCCTCATCTTTTTTTTTACAACCAAAATTTGTCATCACTCCGAAAATAATAAATAGGCTCACCAGTGTTATTGTTTTAGTGCTTTTCAATTTCTTAAAACTCCTTTTTTTTAAAGAGGTTAATAAATCTATTCCTTTTAGCAACTTTTTCCTATGTTACTTCAGTTTTTCAGCCCTGGCTTTATTCCAGTTTGATACTGTGGTTCTGTGGTTTTATCAAGAATGTTTATTATTTCCATGTTTTTCAAGCCCTCAATTGTGTTAGAAAGGTTTATTTATTTTCATAATGCTTCACGTTTACCCTCGTATCATCCAGGGGAAATTTTACTTCGGAAAAATTGCTCTTGGATGAACGAACGGCAACCGACCAGGGCGGCAGTTTTGTTTTTTCTTTTGGTTTGCAAGCGTGATATTGAAAAGGGGTCTTTTGTTCTTCAGCTGGACTTGTCCTGGAGAGAAAAAAGACCCCTAATTTATCTTCACTTCCATGGGTGCAGATCCGGTCATACATCGGTGTGATGGTGGGGTCTTTTTTAAGAATCGTTGATCAGATCCCAAACCATTAATGAAATCCAGGGGGCCAAAATCCTCCAGGATACAAAAAATATACTCAACCAATTCCCCGGCAAAAAATTATTTTAACTAATGCAAGAATTTATAACTGTTAGGTGTGCCTAAAAACAACGATTGAAAGATGATAATATCAGAGCAAAATAAGATTTTAAGCCTCCTTAATCATAAACAAAGGCAACATAGATTTTAAATTTAAAAAAAGATAATAACTTAGTAATTTATTAATATTTATTGATATTACAGTACAAATATGATGGGATATAATAAATGCATATTGAATCACTCTGCGCTTTAAAAACTTCTCGTCTATTTATTTGATTGAAGTTGCCTTAAACATTTATTGAGCCGTAGCTTGGAGATTTTTTTTGATGGCTGAAAAACCAACATATGAAATATTAGAAAAGAGAATTCAAGAGTTAGAGCAAGAAAACTCAGAATTCAAGAGTTAGAGCAAGAAAACTCAGAATACAAGCAGGCTGAACAGTGGAAATTACTAAATATAAAAATTTTGGATCGAATAAATAAGTCTGAGGTCTGGAAAGATTGCATTGAAGAAGTTTTATACGAAATAAAACAGTTTACTGGTATCGAAGCAATAGCTATTCGTTTAATTGAAGGTGAAGATTTCCCTTATTATGTAACAAAAGGGTTTCCAGCTCACTTTGTTGAGGCTGAAAAATATTTATGCACCCGTGACAGCCAGGGTGAAATCACGCGAGATTCAAATGGCAAACCTTACGTGGAGTGCATGTGCGGCAACGTGATTTGCGGACGTACTGAAGATAGTAAAGATTTTTTTACTGAAGGTGGAAGTTTTTGGTGCAACAATACCAGTAAGCTATTATCAGAAACCACAGACGAAGATCGCCAGACCAGAACTCGTAATAGGTGTAATAGTGAAGGATATGAATCAGTAGGGCTATTTCCATTGAGATCAGGCAATGAAATACTTGGTTTACTCCAAATAAACGACAAGAGACTCCATCAGTTTACTGAAAATAATATCAAATTTTTTGAAGAAATAGGGCTTAGCATAGGAAGTGCTTTCTCAAAGAAAAGAGTAGAGGATGCATTGTTGGAACGCGAAAAAAAACATCGATCAATACTGGGAGCTATGAAAGATGCCGCTTACATTTGCTCCTCTGATTTTCATATTGAATACATGAGTCCAAAGATGGTCAGCAGAGTTGGTCATGAGGCGATAGGTGAACTTTGTTATAAGACAATATATAATAACGATGAGAAATGTTCCTGGTGTGCATTCGATCAAATCAAACAAGGCGAGCACGTTGACTATGAATTACTAAATCCTTTAGACAACCGATATTATTCCGTTGCAAATTTCCCCATTAATAATTCCAATGAGCATATCTCAAAGTTAACTATTTTCAGAGATATTACAGAAAATAAAGACATAGAAAAACAGCTTTTCCAGGCACGGAAAATGGAATCAATAGGTACTCTAGCAGGAGGTATAGCCCATGATTTTAATAATTTACTCTTCATGATTATTGGTAACACTGAACTTGCACTCGAAAATATTCCTGAATGGAATCCTATGCATGAAAGCCTTGAAGAGATAAAATCAGCCTGCCTTAGGGCATCAGGTGTTGTAAAACAGCTGCTCAATTTCAGCCGTAAGACAGATCAGAATCTCAAACCGATCGGTGCCGTTACCGTGATTAAAGATGCAATGAAGTTTTTAAGATCGACCATTCCAAGCACTGTAGAATTAAAATTGAATGTACCGGATACAGATATCTCGATACAAGGTGATCCAGTCCAAATCAATCAGGTCATGATGAACCTTTGTACCAATGCCTCCCAGGTCATGCAGGACACAGGTGGAACCATAGAAGTTGATGTAGAGACTATGGTTTTAAATAAAGAAGATTGTGAGAATTATACTAACTTAACAGCTGGTAATCATATCAAGATTACGATAAATGACTCAGGACCAGGCATTGCACCTGAAATCATTGATCGAATATTTGATCCATATTTCACAACCAAAGAATTTGGAGCAGGTTCAGGAATGGGGTTAGCAGTTGTTCACGGTAATATAAAAAACCATAATGGAGATATTTCTGTTGATAGCAAACCAGGAAAAGGGGCTACCTTCAATATCTTATTACCCCTAATTGATGAGCTACCTGAACCTGAAATTAAAGTAATGGAAGATATCTCTCATGGTTCAGAAGCAATTCTGTTTGTTGATGATGAAGAATCAATAGCAAATATGGCACGGAAAATACTTAAGAGGCTTGGCTACAAAATTGAAGTGCGATTAAGCCCTGTTGAAGCCTTGGAATTATTCAAATTAAAACCCGATTCTTTTGATATGGTCATTACTGACATGACTATGCCGCAAATGACTGGGATAAAGCTGGCTAAGAAATTAAAAGCAATTAGACCTGATATTCTTATTATTATCTGCACGGGTCATAGCGCAATTATTGATGAAGAAAAAGCAAAACAGGCAGGGATAGATGGTTTTGTTATGAAACCCATGTCAAAGTTAAAATTTGCAAAAGTTATTCGAGATGTTTTAAATAAAAAATACTGAATTTTTCATAAAAAAAATATAGTATATTCTGCTCTATACAGAGAAAAATATTACCTAATGGCACTCAATGATAATTTGATCTTTCTTTGAAAAAATAGACACATTTTCACTCGTATGTGTAATAAACAAAAAACACATAAAGGAGCATGAAAATGGGAAAGCAAATACTGAAAC
>JAAELK010000146.1 GCA_024226935.1 Desulfobacteraceae bacterium | reverse complement strand
TAGGAGTTTTTGATAGAATTATAATGAACCCTCCTTTTGAAAAAGGTCAGGACATAAAGCATATAAAACACGCTTTAAAATTTTTAAAATCTGGTGGTCGGCTTGTGGCTTTATGTGCCAACGGTCCCCGGCAGGCCCAAGAATTAAAGCCCCTGGTTAAACAAAGTGGTGGATACTGGGAAGACTTACCGCCCGGAACTTTTAAAGCAGCTGGAACAATGGTCAATACCGCCATGTTAATTATTGAGGGCTGATTTTTTACCAAAAATAAAAAGGGGTCTTTATTCCCTCCTGGAGTCGCCCAGGGCAAGAACAAAAGACCCCTTTTTATAAAAAATTCGTTGGCATCAGGTGGTGGTGGGGAAAGTCCAAAAAAAATTTAAGGGCTTCGCCCTTATCCTTCGCGTTTAGCCGCGAAGCGGCTTTATTTTCTTAATGCTTTTCTAATTTTTAATTTCCGGGTTCTCTAATAAAATAAGGTAGATTTTTTCCAAAAATCATCATGCTTGATTGAACGGCTATCGCCGTTTTATAGAAGGAAAGAGCCTAACGGCTCCACCAGTTTAAAAAACTATTACACCTTTGGATGAAATTAATCTTGATAAAAAATAAAATTAATTCTATTAATACACAGGTTCTGAGTATTAAGTATGTTAAAAAGATTTGCCAACTTGCACCACACCTACTGTCGTAAGCCCTCTTGAGTAAACCATTCCTCAAGAGGGCTTTTTTATTTAACAATTGTAAATCAGAGTTAATTATCCAAACCTCCCGAAATGTCCGGTAGACTTAGCAAACAAAGCCAGATATGATATTCACAGCTTTTTCAAATCAGCTTAGCTGCTCCTGGGACATGGTGTTGTAGGGGTAGCTTTTATCAGCCCAAGAGGTATCAAGCAATGGTAACGGGGATTCAAGACGATTATACTTTAAAGGCTTTTCATTGTCCTCACTGCAAGAGGTTTCTTTTTAATGGGAATGTCCAGAAATTAAACATGGTCTGCCATCATTGTAATCGAATGATAACAGTAGACGAAAGCCATCGTCAAAAAGATTCAAAAGGAAATTTTACAACTTAATTAAATCCTATGACGAATTTCATTTCAATATGGCTAAATCAGAGGAGTAATAGGCCTATGGTTAACAACAATAATAAATTTATATTTCTCGGAATTGTAATTGCCTGTTTCATATGGTTAGTCGAGGTTGGTATCCATGTAGTAGTGTTTAAAACGGGCAACATCATTGATGAATTATTCTCACTGCATGACCCTAATGAGCTTTGGATGAGATGTTTCATCGTATTCATTGTTGTATTGTTCGGATATATTTCACAACGAATAGCTAATAAACTCATGGCAGCATATGAAAAAGAACGAGAGACCTTGGGAAAACTTAACAAGTCTCTCAATGAAATAAAAGTATTGCGCGGCATAATACCCATTTGTGCATCATGTAAAAAAATACGAGATGACAAAGAACAATGGAACCAAATGGAATCATATATTCAAAAACATTCTGAGGTAAAATTTAGCCATGGGCTATGCCCAGAGTGTATTGAAAAGCTTTATCCTGAATATAACCTTCATAAAACTAAAGAATAGAAAATACAGAAAACCTTAGAAAATAGGAGTGTTGCCTTTTTGCAAATCAAGCCGTTTTTTGTAATATTTTTGAAATGATATTTACCTGTAAAAGGGGGCCATGGACCCAGGCTGTGATTTTTAAAAGTCGTTGGGTCTGATAATTTTCCATTATGTTAACTGGTACCTTTCAGAATAATTGATGGCGTGATTGTATGAGAGTCTTTTGGACTCACTCTCAATCATTCACGGCTCAATTATTCTGGGGTTAACAATTTCGCCTTTTAAAAGGGTGAAGCTCCTCAAGAAGATGATAAAAACTACCTGGGGTAAATGTCTCTACATGTTTTGCATGGTGCGGCAACGCCAATTTAACTACCTTTCTAAGGTTATTTGTATCAAGCAAACCCATTGTATCGTGACCATCTCGAAGCATTATAAGTTGAGCCATAGAATAAGATATGATTGTTAAATATGCTGTGTAAAGTGCCCATGCAATAGGGGATACGAAAGGGCGTGCTTTGGGGGTATCCACAGTATTCTTATACCATTCCGTCACAATACCGTTACCCATAAGCTCAAACGTTTTACGAACCTTTTCGGGGTTAATTGTCCAAAACCGCAAAATTTCCGACGACCCTATTCAAACCCTTACTGTGCCTGCATTTGAGGACCAAAATCTATTTCAAAATTCGACACCACTTTTTCTATAACTTCTTGAATATTAATGATATTTTGATTT
>JAAELK010000145.1 GCA_024226935.1 Desulfobacteraceae bacterium | reverse complement strand
GTATTGATTCTCAAGGGTTGTAGCGGTAATTGTTGGTAAAAAGAAACATTCATACTTCTTTTAATATCAAATCATTTTACTCGTGTCCCGAACTATTTTTAAAAATTTGATAAAAACTTTACTAACCCGAATATTTACCTAATTCTCCCCAAATCACCCGAAAAATCATTAAATTATCTTCTTCCCCAAAAAATTGTTTCAATTGTGGAAGCGATATCAATATTTCCTCCAATAGCAACTTTTGTAAATTATGCGAGAATAAACCAATAGATCTGAATATTTCCAGCTTAGTAAGAAAAACAATGCACTCCTTTAAAAACAGGCCGCAAAATGGGCCAACTTGTTTAATTCAAACCCTGTATAACGCTTTTTGCTTTCAGCTGGAACTATGGAAACAAACTCCAACGCATATGAGAGACACAATGCTGTTAAATAGAGTCAAACCTGACAAATTTCCACTGCCCACATTGAAGTTTAATAAACCCGATCGGCGTCAATCTCTTTTTGATGTGCTCCAAAAAAAGGGACTGACTTATAATGGAGGAGTCGCATATAACTTTGAAGAGTTGATAAAAGTAACAGAAAAATATGGCTTTAAATGCAGTGCTATCAACACTTCTTCCATTGAACGTAAAAAAAGTTTCATTACACAGCATTTAGCATTGGGCCACTCCATGGTTGCCCCTGTTATATGTGGCAATGAGGCTTATTTGCTCAGATTTATACACGACAACCCCGCAAGTTTCGATATTGGACACAACCAGAAAATATATACTATAGATGCAACTGAAAAACAACGACGGGAAGCAGCAAGAAGATTTTATAAAAGTGATCTTGCCCTCACTCCATCATCAATAAGAAGTGACGGAAGTTGGGAAAACCACATACTTATGATCGTCAAAGAGGATAAACAATATTACTTTTGTGTGGAGCCGAACTGGGGACACGGTTATATGAAAATCCCCAAGGATATTTTACTATATAGCAATGAGGCATCCCGCATCGCCTCATCTTCTCAACCTTTGTCTGTGCTGTCCACGCAGTTTCCCAGAGCAATGAACACACACACCAGACAAACAACCCTCCGGCCAAAATATTACCCACCATGTCAACACCTAATTGATCATGCCGGAATAAGGAGCAGTGTAGATTATTTTTGTGATCTGTTCCAAGAAATAGAGCATATCGGAAATACAGGCCCGGGAGTTTCAGCTGATTATAATGTGACTATCAGTAATAGCCCTGAAGCAGAAGAAGACGATCTATCTGCTAACTTCAATGCCCTATGGGCGCTTATGAATTTAAGTGATGGGGATGGTGATGGCAATAGCAGCGATGGTGATCAAAATAACGGTTACAATGATGACTATAAACAACTATTGCTTCAGAAAAAAAAACAAGAAGAGGCACAAAAAACAAGAAAGTTTCGTAAAAGGAGAAATGCCCAAAATGCCTCCAAAATAAAGAGATTTACTGGGTTATACGGTCAACTTGATAAAGAGCTTTTTAATCATAGTTCGTTGCGCCCCCCTTCCCTTGAACATGATCCCAGACCGGAGATATTTTCCAGCTATAATCATCCTGGCAGCCTAGTAGGGCCAGCATTCAACCGAAACAACTGTTTAGTCCTTAACTGCTCCGCTGTCAACAGTGAAAAGGATCTAAAACTGCAATATGGTGATGTCTTTGGTACAGGACAAATAGGGAGCCGGGAAAATGAAAATGATACTGTCTATAATGCGCCTTTATACAGGCAAAGACGAGAATATTCCACGATCGACAACATCAAAAATGAAGATCTGGGCAATCGTAAGCATCATCATATTCAGTTCAGATCCGGAACAGCATCAATAGCAAATATGGCAGTAAGTGATTCCGATGTAAACAGATCTTCCATCATAGCAATCGGAATGAATGAATATAAAAAATATCAACCTAAAAGCAGGAGCCGGCAAACCAGCAAAATAGCACCCGCCATGCATCCTCCAAAGCAATTCAAATATACAGGGCGGTGAGATTAATAGGTTCAGGCCATGCCCCCATCAAAGAGAAGGTAGCAGCCCACAGGGTGTTTTCCAAAACGACACAAAGCCCAAAAGAAACAGAATGCCCCCTTTAATGGGGGCATTCTCTCCTTGACCCTGGATTAATCCATCAATAAATATGTTTTATTTTTTTGTTTGGGGTTTCACATATATAACCTGGTCAATTATCTTTCGATCCTTAATGGGGTTAATTGTCCAAAACCGCAAAATTTCCGACGACCCTATTCAAACCCTTACTGTGCCTGCGTTTAAGAATCAAAATCTATTTTAGAATTCAACAGTACTTTTTCGATAACTTCTTGAATATTAATGATATTTTGATTT
>JAAELK010000144.1 GCA_024226935.1 Desulfobacteraceae bacterium | reverse complement strand
TTTATTTTATCCGTCGGGGCTGGCCAACCGATGGATGAGATGCGACCTTTTAAGATTGTATTATACCATCGACTTGACCAGCCTTTCCATCTTTTAATGTGGACTTGTCATTACAAATAAAAAAACTGGATCATCGAGTAACAATTTTTTAAAAAATTAATTAACAGGTGAATACCCAAACATCAATTGACAAAATTGATGGCATTCCAATTAAAATTCTCTAATGAGACTTTTTTATAATTGCCATAAAATAGAAATATCTATAGCAAACAATCAATATCATATACTACAACTCAGCCTGAGTATCAATTACTAAAAAAAATCTGTACTTTTAACCAGTCTTTTACCAAATGGTTATGGTGAACTTTTAGGGGCTGTTTCTAAATAAATCCAGTAATTCCCAGTATCATTTAATCCATAACGGCATTTCTTAGAAATGATATATAAAAACAGCAAAAACTCCGGGCAAGTTTGTTCTCAGACAGTTTGCTGTTCTTAACGCTCCGCTTCATTAATTAAAAATTATAAAACCCCATGTTATCGTTTTCTAAGCCAGCCCTTTTAACCTTAAAGCCTGGGCCTGACGAACATATTCTTCAACTTTAGGATGATTTCGAGTTCTCTTTCTTATATGTTTGAGGGTTGAGTGCATATGACAAACGCCATCCTCCCGGGCAAGACGGTTTTCCACAAGCCTATCATGACTGCATCCACCTGCACAGTGCTTCTGCCATTCACAAAATTTACATACTTCGGGCAAACTCATGTCTAAATGCTTTAGTTCCACAGCTTTGGTCGTTTGAGATAATTGATTAAAATCCAGTGCAGATAAATTTCCGAAACAATAATAGTCATCTCTAGTATATTTATCACAGTGAAACACCGATCCGTCCGATTCTATACTATATGTTCCACACACACAACTGCCGGATGAAGAACACATTGACCCAGGCAATCCCATGGACAAAAGCAGCATATCCCCAAGTTCACGGATGCGCATACGAGGATCGTCTAAAAGCAACCATTCATCAAATAATTCTTTCATAAACTCATAGTAACGTTTGCCTTCCAGGGTCTCACCTTTCAATCCGCAATCAGCACGAACCGGCAAAAAACAAATATCAAAAATCTCATTTTCTTGATAAAAAAGTAAAAATTCACGTGGAGTTATTTCCATACTTTTTGAGGTAAGAACAGTAATCACTCCGTGAGGTATGTCCCGGCGCTGTAGTTCTTCAATTATTTTCATTATTCTGGAAAAAGTTGGTTTTTTTTTCAGGGAAGGCCTCTGGACATCATGCAATTTTTCGGGCCCATCAAGGCTGACTCCTACAATAAAGTCAAACTCCTCTAAAAAATCCAGAACTTTTCTGGTCAGCAGCGTACCATTGGTCTGGAGGTAATTTTTTAAATCTTGTTCAGGATTTTTAAAATATTGCTGTACTGTAACTGCCTTTCGAAAAAAATCAATCCCGGCCAGCAGGGGTTCTCCTCCATGCCAGATAAATCGAAATGACTTGGTATTTTTTATGGATAAAATCCGGTCAATTGCTAATGCCAGCTGTTCAAAAGGCATGTTGCTTTTGCCAGGCAGTCGATCATGACAATACTCACAAGCAAGATTGCAGTTCCGTGTTATTTTCATAATCGCATTGACCGGTAATATCATATTTTTTCCCGGGCAATTTTCAGCTTTTCAACAACTTTACGTTCAGCAGGAGTCAATACCTTATAGATATCAAGATCTTTTATTTTTTCAATCCAGGCTTTTGTATCCGGAGTACATTTACCCCAACCGTTGCCGCAACGGCCCCAATTCTGACAATAACTGGCATCAAGCTTTCCACGGACCAGATCAACTATCTGTTGTTCAATAACTTGTTTTCCAACCAAGTGACTACAGTCAATCTTTTCCATCTGTTGTGACAATTGAGAGATACTGGGGGCTTTTAACGGAAGTTTCTTCTTTTCGCGTAAAACTTTTTTTTTCATTTTACCACTCCCTTTTTTTTGTTAAAACTTATCGAAGAATACTCTGTCCAATCAATTTTATGTCGATTTTCTGATCATCTTTAAATGTATAAAGATCTTCTTTAAAACGTATAAAGATCTTCTTTAAAAGGAATAAATTATTTGTAGTAAAGAACCTGTTTTTTGTCAACAGGAATATACCATCACCGCAAATAGAGGTTAAACTTTTACAACCATCTGATTTTTTATAAAATCAAACCATTCATACCAATTTTTACTTTATCTCAAAACTCCATTTTTTAAATAATTGAAATTCAGGATTTTCTTTAATTGCTTTTTACTTATTTTTTTTATAAACTTCTTCTACTTTTCCATCCCCCCCCATGTAATGGAAAGGGCGGAGCTATTTATTTTCAATAATAAACCCTTGATCAAACCACTTCCATCGTCTAAGCATTTTTTCTCCCCGACCGGCCCAAGGAAATCTACAATTAATGCATAACTTAAATATTTTGAACAGGAGATATTATGGGTATTATAATCAGATTAATGTCTGCTTCCGATATTAATAGCGTTGTATCTTTATGTTGTGAAGTTCAAAATATCCATATCTCTCTTTTTCCAAAAGTTTTTAAACCATTAGATAAAGTTGAGCTTGCAAATTGGTTTAAAAATCAACTTAACGAAAAAGATACTTTCATATTCCTGGCTAACCTAAACAATATGAATATAGGCTATCTCATGCTCAAATCCATTGAACGTCCCGAACACTTGTTTTGTTATAACAACAAATCCATGGAAATCACTCAAATTTGTGTAACAGATTCTGCGAAAAATACAGGCGTGGGGCGTTCATTAATAAATGCTGCAAAAAAAATTACCTGTGCCCAAGGATTGGATAGAATTGAATTGAATGTTTATTCTCTCAATGCCGAGGTGAAACGCTCATTTGAAGCTCTGGGATTTTCAACATACTCGGAAAGGATGGCGACTAAATGTTAATTTATCTTATTATTAAATCTCAACTAATTGCTTTTAAAAATGAATGCAAATAAGCTCTATCAATAGTTTAAATATAACCACCAACAAAATTTAAAACAGGAGGTGACCTTGATGAAAAAAAAGTATGAGAATCCTAAAGTCAAAGTCTTTAAAGCAGATAAGAAAGAAGCCTTTTTATCTAAAAAAGATGCTTCCGAATTAGGAAAAGGTCTTTCAACAATAGTTGAGAAAATAGCTATCTCAAAAAAAGAAACATCCGCTTTAGAAGAAAAATTATCAACATTAATAGGTAAAGTAGCCACCTGGCAGTGTGATTCAGAAATCTCCATAGACAAGACTGCGACGATGAAAGAAGAAATCTCTACTTTAGTCGGTAAAGTAGCTACCTGGCAGTGTGATTCGGCAATTCAAACGACCAGAACCGCCAAGATGGAAGAAGAGATCACAAACCTGATCGGCAAAGTGGCCACCTGGCAGTGTGATTCATCAATTTCCAATGCTAAAACCCATGAATTAAAAAAGGATATTTCATCTTTGATTGACAAAGTGATTCCCGATAAAAAGAAACGCAAATAATTATATTTTAACCATTGTTGGTGGTTATACATTTTATAATATTTTCCAAAAAGAAAGGCTGTGTTCAATTTTGATACTTAAAAAAAATAAAAATTATTTTCTAAGGGAAGTAGAGGAAGGGATTGTTTTAGCTAATCTGGAAGATGAAACTATTGTTTTCATGAATGAAATGGCAAATTTAATCTGGAAACAACTTGATGAGACTACTGATTTAGAAGAGATCTCTAAATATATTTTTGATTTCTATGATGCAGGTTTTGACCAGATCTTTGAAGATGTACAAAATATTGTCAAAAAACTAACACAAGCTGATATATTAATTAAAAATAACAAACCGGCTTTAAATGAAAATTTCGTAGCTTATAAAACAGGGCAGAGTTATGCTCTTTTTTTTCCGTATAAAAGATTAATCCTTAAGGTAACAGAAAAAACCCATGCCGCCCTGAAGGAAGGCAATCTGGAAAATTTATCAGAAGAAGACTTTTCTGTATTAGAGCAGTTCAAGATTATAGGTTCCTATTACCCTCTTTACAGTTATAAAAATTTTCTTACAAAGTATCCCACTAAAACTATCCTGTTGCCAACCAGTGACTGTAATTTACTATGTAAATATTGCTATGCTTCGGCGGGAATCAAAAAAAACGAGTATATGTCCTGGAATATGGCCAAAAAGGCCCTCGATTACGTCTTTTCAAACCACTTAAAAAAATATAATGACCGAAAATCAAAAAAGCATTTTGTGCTTGGTTTTATGGGAGGTGGAGAACCGACCCTCAATTGGGAAGTTGTAACAAAAAGCACGGACTATATTCATAAACTTGGTAAAAAAGAAGGTGTCCCAGTGGGTACTGACTTAACTACCAATGCATATCTTAAAGATGAAAAATTAAACTGGATCTGTAAAAATATAGATTTTATCCGTATCTCCTTTGACGGCCCTGAAGATATTCAAAACCATCAAAGACCAGCATTGAATGAGGGTTCTTTCGATGTTGTCTGTAATGCCATACATACCTTCGATAAATATAAAAAAGATTATTTGATCCGCTGTACCGTGACTGGAAAAATTGTGGACAGGATGCCTGAAATTTTACAGTTTTATATCGACAATTTTAATATGGAGGGAAAAAGCCTGATATTTAATCCGGTATATGTCAGTGGGAGTTGTGTAAAAAATGATATATCTTCCATTAACCCTGGTCAATTTTCCGAAAGGTTTATTGAGTGTCAAAAAATCGGGCAAAAGTATGGTGTAGATGTGGTTACAGCATACGATAAAGTCAGGACAACTATAGTTCCCAAATTACCATATTGCGGTTTTAAGAAGGGCAACTTTTATCTAACACCCAGCGGATATATGAGTACTTGCTCTGAAATAGAATCTTCCACCGATCCCCGTGCTCCATTATTTTATTTTGGGAAGTACGATGAAAAAAAAGATAAGTTAATATTCTCCCAAGAAAAATTGGATCAATTATATCATCTCGAAGGAGAAAACAAAAACTGTGACAATTGCCATATAAATTCTTTTTGTCCCGGAACATGTTTTGTCAGGGGGATAAGCACAGAAGATGCAATTAAAATCGGAGAACAGATAGATGATTTAATCTCTCCATTGAATGAAAAAGCGGTAAATATACTAAATGAACTCTTTGGAGAAAATAAGGAAGCAAAGATTCAATGTACTATTAATCGAAACCTGAGTAAAAAAGAAATTCTTCTGGCCCTGGAGCCAAACAACATAGAATCCAAAACTATATTTAAGACAAAACTTATGTATCAGGCAGATTCTAAAGATGGCATTGAAAAGATCATAAAACTCATCGTTGTTTAGAACTGGAGACTTATTTTTGTTTTTATTAATTGAACCTTTTAAGAATAAAGATCTTCTTGATAGGCCAGACCTGGGTTGTGCGATGTTAATCTCCGCCTGTAAAGCCAAAGCAATTGACATCAGATTAATTGAGACCCAGGTCAAGTATCTCAAAGATATTTTATCATGGGATGTAAAAGAGAGCGCTAAACTATTGGCTGAAGCAATTAATACTGTCACATTAGTTAAAGAGCTTGAAATAGGTTATAGTAAAAAAAAATTCCACGACAGCAATGTAAAAAAAATTCAAGAGGAGTTAAAAAGACTTTATAATCTGATGATTGGAAATAAATCTTATCAGAATTATCTAAACAGTATTTTGATAAATGAATTTCTTCAGATATTTAAAAATCTCATGGCCGTATATGAATATTTTTTAGTCAATAATGAATTCAAGCCAAGGTTTTTAAAAAGGATGGAAAAAAAGATTATAGACTTAAACCCAAGTGCAGTTGGCTTTTCTATCTATACTCCCGAGCCTTTTACCAAAACCTTAAGGAAAACAATAAAAGGCCTAGGAATACCTGTAATAATGGGAGGAGCTTTTACATCCCAGCTGGACAAACAGGATATAGAAACTCTTTTCCGGGAAGATTACTTAGATTTCCTCATTTTACATGCAGGAGAAAAAGCACTTCCACAATTATTAAATTCTTTTAAATCTCCAGAAAATTTAAAAAAAATTCCCAATTTAGTTTATAAAAATAAGGCAAAGCTGCTTTTCAAAGAAATCCAGATTATTGAAAATCTCAATCAACTGCCTAATCCGGATTTTTCTCAATTCAGCCTGACAGAATATCCTGTTCCAGAGATTGTATTACCCCTCCAGACAGCACGGGGCTGTACCTGGAAAAACTGTCAATTTTGTGCACATCATAAAAGTTACCTGAACAATTATGCAGCATATTCAAAAGAAAAACTTTTAGAAATCATAAAAGAATATAAAAATAAATATAAGGTTCGGCACATTGCTTTTCACGATGAGGAAATACCCGTTAAAAGGTTTAAATTCTTTAGTAAATTATTGATAGATAACGGATTAACGGATTTTAGATTTTATGCTTATGCAAGGCTGGTTGCAGGATTCAATCGAGAAATTTTTGCCCTGATGTACCAGGCGGGTTTCAGAACCATCAGCTGGGGTCTGGAATCAGGAAGTGATAAAATCTTAAAACTAATGGGAAAGGGTACTACAACCAATACCATGAAAAGAGTCTTAAAAGATGCTTCAGATCAAAACATAGGAAATATATGCTGGATAATTTTTGGTTTTCCCGGAGAAAATATTGAAGATGTAAGTAAAACTCTTAAGTTTTTGCACGAAAACAGCAAGAATATTGATCTTCTCCTGATCTCTAAATTTCAATTCGAAAAGGGATCTCCCATCTATGAACAAATGATAAGAAAAGAAATCTTTTATCAACCGGAATACGATGTGGATATATTGATTGATGAATTACAACTAAAAGAACAATTAGGTTCAATTCAACTTACAAATAAAAGATATGACTTTTTGGCAAAAACCAATCTCTCCAGAATTATTGCTTTTCTTATGAATTCAAAACTAAAACACATGAAAGAAGAAGAGCTTCATAAACTGCTTTTAAAAAAAGACTATTGTTATTACTATCCAATGATTCTCGGCGTTGTAGAAAAAAAACCGCTGTCTTTTAGATTCTGTAATCGTTCAAAAAGCCTTTCTTTAAATATTTTATCCAAAGAAAAAATAACTTTAAATGATTTTTTAAAGGATATGATTTCCTTAGCTGATGGCAGCAGACCCTTTTCAGAGATATATTCTTCTATTAAGAAATATAACTCTTTTTGCCCGGAAATACTAAATAGCTTTCTAAAAAAACTGATTGAACAAAAAGCTATCGTCCTTTTCGATGAACCTTAATTAACCACATCCCATGTAAAGGAAAAAAAATATGAAAAGCAAACTGCTCGTATCATTATTATTTTTTATCTGTTTATCCATATCAAGCAATGTCGCTGCAAAAGAGATCAAGGTGGGATATAAAGATCTTGGAAAATGGACATTTGTTGGAAAAGGTTTTGTTGCTGCCGATTCGAATCGAGATCAAACCATTCTGGCAGAAATTCCTGGATCAAAAGGGGTGATGTTGATCAGCCCTGAATCTTATTCAAAGGACATTGTACTCTCATATAAAGTCAAACCGCTTACACCTGAATCTGTATTGGTGGCTCTGCTTTCTGCTTCAAACAAAGGTGAAAAAAAGAATATTAGTTTTCCGGATAAATATGATGGAAACATGAAATATCTTATAACAGATATTGACAATTATTTTATCGCCTTTCACAATTCGGCCCACAAAAAAACGCCTTTCATACGCAGATATCCCCAGGAACTTCCTGGAAAAATAGCACTCATTTCGGCTGAATCGAATATTATGACAACCCAATGGCATGATGTGGAAGTCGGTAAAAAAGCCGGTAAAATCTGGCTAAAAATAGACAATAAGACAATTGTCGAAGC
Organism: Desulfobacteraceae bacterium; assembly: GCA_024226935.1. GTDB lineage: Bacteria > Desulfobacterota > Desulfobacteria > Desulfobacterales > Desulfobacteraceae > NBML01. Next base: position 12,597 of record JAAELK010000144.1, on the reverse strand, counting down.
CACAGACAACAAAATGATTAACGACGGTCATATTGTCTTTCGTATGAGAGGCACAAAAAATAGAATCGCAATTGCTCTTATAAAAGATGTTACAATAAAAGTGAATGAGTAATCAGGAAACCAGGGTTTTTAGTCCTCGGAATGGATTACTACTTCCTCCCCAAATGCGCCAACATGATAGGCAGATGCAGTATTGGTTGATAATGCCGAACGCATCACCCGAATAGGCCGGGCCGCAGCTTCCCTGGCCTGCCTCATGTCTGAATCAGCATCTCCGTAGTAAACCTGCACCCCTCTCCTGCGCAAAAATTGTGTTTTCGGTGTTTCATTTGTAAAAACAACCTCGGGCCTGGGAATACCAAAACACTGCATGAGGATCTGGGGCACAATGGATTTTTCAGAACTGGGTCGAGCTGTGATAAACACAACTTTATCCCCCCGTCTATAATGCATCTTCACTAAAGCTTCTCCGGATTTCTTTGGGAAACTGAATTTATCAAACTTCCCATTCATATCATCCCAGAACTTTTTTGAATCCAGGGGCTTATCACCGTAAAGATTTGTATTGCCCGGCCCGTCATGGTTATTAAGTCCATAATAAAAACCAGGACTGGAAAAAAGCACTGTGTCATCAATATCAAACCCCACCACAATTGGTTTTGCAGGAAGAGATGCCTGAATTTCATCCACAGTCACATACTTAATATCCTGGCTGACAGGTGATAGTGAAGCCTTTGTAGTGCAGGCTGTAATTAATAAAAACAAAACAAATACAAAAACAACCCTGATATATTTTACCATTCTTTTTTTTATTCCTTTCGATCCAATTGCAGCAGCCGGAACTTGCCGGCCGTTTTTCCCTTTTTATCCAACAACGCCATTTACAATCTGCCCCATGGGCCAATCACGGCTATATTTCCCATTGTACAACATATGGATTAATGAAAGAACATCTACTGAACCGACCCAAACGAGAACAGCGGTTAATCCGATGGCAGTATTACTACCTTCTATTGTCTCAGTCAATAATAAATCAGTAATTTTCGGTGATAAGTAGGGGAATAATCAAAAGCACAACAGGACTCAAAAATTTATATAACGCCACAGACTTTAATAATTTTAAGGTGGTTAACTATTTTTAGGATCGAAGAGTCCCCAGCGCGACTCCTGCCTCGGGAGCCAACTTTATAAAATTGGCCAGAATATCACAAATATAGTTTTCACAAGCAGCACAACTATCTACACTATTGGATATGCAGCATTTACGGATCTCACACATGTTACAATGAAAGAATTTTATTCCATCCGGTTTGCAACCGTCACAATTGATTTGCTCGGATTTAATCTCGGCATTATACATTTTTGACCATTTTTGGGCCGCATTTTCTCTTTTATCATCGTTGTTTTCTTGAGTTGCAATATATGCATCACAGCCGGAACAATTTAACCCGCAATAGGCAATCATGGTAATATCCTTTTTATTTCTTTTTTAATTTATTAATCAGATCTTCAAAAGAATTTTTTTCCAGCATCAGGCCGAACTGGGAACGATAATTGGCTATCAGGCTTACTCCCTCAATAACCAGATCATAAACCATCCACTGATCATTTTTCTGTGTAAACATTCTGTAGTTGATGGGTATTTCAAGGGACTTGTTGATAATTTTTGTGTTTATTTGGGCCTTTTTTTTACTGATCCGTTCCTTGAGAAAGATAACTTTTTCATCGGTATAGGTTTCCATTTTAGTAAGATAGGTATCTTTCAACAATCGGCCAAACAGGACCACAAATTCTGATTTCTCAGACTCTGTTATTTTTCTCCAATGCCTGGCAAGACTAAGTTGTGACATTTTTTCAAAATCAAACCGTTTATCCACTATTTTTTCCAGGGTCGCTCGACGTTCTTTCTTATGGGCTTCACCTTTGAGCGTCGGATCTTTCAAGACCACCAGAATAGAATCAACAGTCTGTTTTAACTGATCCTGGGCTGGGGAGGCCAAAGAGACACCCACAAAACTAAAACAAAAAATCACAATCAACAACATTGTTCCCAGATATCTCATATACAAAAAACCTCCCCATAAATTACCAGACCTATCAATCAGAATCTTTACCGATCCAATCAAGGGCCACCTGGACATCATCTTTAATTGTAAATACATCATCAAGCTTGGTCAGAGACAAAGCATTAAATACTGTTTTACCAAGACCCGTCAATATAAATTGACGATTCTCCTTTTTACTCCACTGCCACCCTTCCACCAAAGTAGCAATACCGGAACTGTCCATAAAAGACACCAGGGAGAGATCAACTATGATCCCCCTTACCTTTTTCTTAAAAAAAGGAAGAAGGGTATCCCTCAAACTTGGAGAGGTAAACATATCAATTTCACCTTCTACATGAACAAGACTAATCCCGTCTTTTTCACTGCTGTTTATTGTAAAACCCATAGGATTCTTTATTTCTCAAAAATATATTTACTTATTAACTCTTCCAGGCTGATGGCAGATTCAGTATCCATCAACGAATCTTTATCTTTCAATAAATCTTCGGACCCACCCGGTGACAATTTGACAAATTTATCTCCTATCATACCTTTGGTACGAATGGATGCAATAGTATCATCGGAAATCTTTGTTCCTCTTTTTATTTCCATTTTCACCAGGGCACTATTGTCCTCCAGGGAAATCTGTTTAACCTTACCCACCGGGACCCCGGCTATTTCAATCGAGGCACCGGGCTCAAGGCCTTCTATGGATTCAAAAGTGGCATCAATGGTGTAGGCATCCGAACCGAAGAATTCAACCGCCCCCAGGTTGACGGACAAATAAACCAGACAAGCCATACCCAGAATCATAAAAATACCCACCGATATTTCTGTTTTTTTTCCATACATGATGTATTAATTTAAATCCTATAGTAATAAAGATGTCAAGATATAATCCACAATAAATATTGAAAGTGATGTCAACACCACTGCATTGGTCGTGGCAGTACTCACTCCTTCGGTGGTTGGTTCCGCCATAAATCCCATAAATGAGGATATCCAGGCAATCAAAAGGCCAAAACTTAATGATTTCAATATACCGCCATAAATATCGGTAAAGGTAACCGAGGTAACCATTTTGCTAAAATATGCCCCTTCATTCACCCCAAGAAGCTTGACACCTACCAGGTAGCCCCCCATAATTCCCACCACATCAAAAACAGCCGTCAAAAGAGGCAGAGAAATAATACCCGCAAGAATTTTAGGGCTGATAACATATTTTACAGGATCTATAGCCATCATTTCAAGGGCAGGAAACTGATCTGTAATCTTCATAATTCCGATCTGGGCTGTAATGGCAGAACCGGCTCTTCCTGTTACCATGAGTGCACATAGAACCGGACCCAGTTCCCGAATAATGGAAAGGGCAACAGCCGAGCCCAAAAGAGCCTCTGATCCAAATTGAGTAAGGGTGTGATAACCCTGAATGCCCAACACCATTCCCGTAAAAAGGGCTGTAACAAATACAATTAAAAAGGATTTTGATCCGATAAACTCAATTTCCTTGAATAGTCGGATAATCCTGAAGGGAGGAAGAAATGCCTGGCAAAAAGCAACAAACAAAAAAACACCACTTTTTCCCAGAATCTGTATCCTGTTCAGTGTGGATCGTCCAATCAACGCCGGAATATCAAAGTTCACGGTTCATTCCTACTCCATTAAAAGTTCGTCCAGATAATCTTTATCGGTACGGGTAAAAGGAATAGGTCCTTCAGGCTCCCCGTTGATGAACTGTTTCACCCGCAAGTCTTCACTGTTTTTTATCTCATCAACTGTTCCTTCGGCAATAATATCCCCATAAAACAGGATAATAATCTTATCGGCAATTCTGAAACAAGATTCTATATCATGGGAAACCACCACGGAAGTAATATTTAGTTTTGTATTCAGATCTTTGATAAGTTTATCAATCACCCCCGTTGAAATAGGATCAAGACCCGAAGTGGGTTCATCATAAAAAATAATTTTGGGATCCATGACAATGGCCCTTGCAAGCCCCACCCGCTTTGTCATTCCACCGGAAAGCTGGGCTGGCATCAAATTTTCTGTCCCCCTCAATCCCACCATTTCAAGCTTCATGGTTACAATGGTCTTGATCACATTTTCTGCAATTTTTGTATGTTCACGCAAGGGAAAAGCGATGTTTTCAAAAATATTCAGATAATTAAACAAAGCGGATCCCTGGAAAAGCATCCCCATTTTTTTTCTTTTTTGATAAAGGTTCTTTTTATTGGCAGAGATCAAATCCATGCCATCAAAATAGACCGATCCCCTGTCGGGGCGTTCAAGTCCTGTCATCTGCCTTAAAAGAGTACTTTTACCAGACCCGCTTCCCCCGAGAATAACCGTGATTTTTTCTTCCTCAAAGCGGCAGTTCAGGTTGTTTAATGCCACAATATTGCCATATTTTTTGACAAGATTTTCGACTCTGATCATATGGGTTCACTTCAGACCACTTAAAATTTTAATTGAGATTTATAAATAACGTAAGGAATCAGGCCTGTCAACGATAATAAAGCCCAAAACACCATCAATTTTTCACAGCAATGATTGACAAATCAAACAAATCTTTATATAAATTCCATTGCAACAATGAAAAATATACTCATGAATAATATTTTTGTAATCAGTCAATTAAGCTGAACACCTGCATAGTCAAGGTTGTCTGGTTTGCAATATTGACGCACTCGGTGCTCACTATACCCCTGGGACAAAGAAAAACAATGGTATGATCCTATTGAGTATAGGTATTTAGAAAGTATCTAAAATTCATTGTTATGGATAAAATAAATATGGCATTAGATAATATACAATTGAGCATTCCATCCCATCCCAAATACCTGCAATTAGTACGGGCGGTTATGGAAAAAGTAACCCATACAAGCGGCTTTACAGAGGATGATTCAGACCATATCATCCTAGCCGTTGATGAGGCCTGTTCCAATATCATCAAACACAGCTATATGAATAACCCCGAAGGTAAAATCGACATTTCCATTGAAATCCACGAAAAAGAGCTCAAAATCAATGTTACAGACTATGGAAACCAATGTGATATCAAGCAGATGCAATCCAGAGACCTTAAGGACATCAAACCCGGCGGCCTTGGCATCTATATTATGAACCAGGTCATGGATTCCGTAAAATATGATTGTAGTTCTGCTATGCAAAATCACGTCAGTATGATAAAACGCATGAAAAAGGTCAAAAACAACCTGAACACCCTGTCAAAAATATGAAACTTCCCGCATTTATTATTAAACCCTTAATCAACGCCCCAGGTCGAATTCTGATTCTTGGATATACCCTCCTTATTTTAACAGGAGCCGGCCTGCTCATGCTTCCGGTTGCCACCTGCCAGGGATATTTAAATTTTGTGGATGCCCTTTTCACTGCAGGCTCTGCTGTTTGTGTCACCGGTCTTTCTGTAACAAATATCAGCACCACTTTTTCAACATTCGGACAGGTGGTTATTATGGGCCTGATCCAGGTGGGGGGGATAGGTATAATGATGGTCTCCACCCTCTTTCTACTGTCCTTTGGAAAAACACTTGGATTGACCAACAAATCTTTGATGAAAGAAATTTACAGCAATGATGGTGCAAAAGGCACAATAATCATCCTCAAAGATGTCATTGTATTTACTCTTACCATAGAGATCCTTGGTGCCTTGATAATGTTCACCCGATTTTTTCCGGAAAAGTCGGTCTCCGAAGCCACGTATTATGCCTGTTTTCACGCCATCAGTGCTTTTTGCAACGCAGGTTTTTCCCTATTTTCCAACAACTTTGAAGGATATGCCAATGATAAAGTCCTATGCCTGACCATAAGCGCTTTAATCATACTAGGCGGTATCGGCTTCATTGTATTGGCTGAAATCAAAACAAAAATTTGTTTCTCAAAACGGCTCTGGCCCTTACTCAGCCTCCACACAAAACTGGTATTGGTCAGTACATTTATCCTGCTCTTATTGAGTACCGGACTAATTCTTTTTATGGAATGGCACAACACCCTGGCGGGTATGCCCCTTGATCTACGCGTTGTAAATGCTTTTTTTCAGGCAGTCAATGCCAGAACCGCAGGATTCAACTCTGTTCCCATCGGGAATATGACCAATGAGGCCTTATTTTTAATTATTATACTCATGTTCATTGGTACGGCACCCGGTTCCTGCGGGGGCGGAATAAAAATCACCACTTTTTCAAGTATTCTGATCCTAGGAGTCTCCCGAATTATGGGAAACGAACATCCTCAGATTTTTAACCGGAAGATATCTGATTCATCCATGAGTCGTACTGTGGGCCTTGTATTCATCAGCCTGTTTATTCTGGCCATAGGGATCATGATGCTACTGAAAACAGAAGTTGGAGAAGTCTCCCACGCCGCAAGCCGGGGATCATTTATCGAACTGACCTTTGAAGCGGTCAGCGCCTTTGCCACCGCCGGACTTTCCACCGGGATAACCTCCAGTCTGTCCATACCTGGAAGGCTTATTATTGTCCTTTTGATGTTCATCGGCCGATTAGGCCCCCTGGCCATTGCCATGGCAATCAGCCGAACCCCAAAAACCTGCAGATACAAATTTGCTGAAGAAAATATTATGATAGGATAGGATTTAAGATATGAAACAATTTTTAGTTATCGGGCTTGGCAATTTCGGATATCATCTGGCAAGCAGGCTATATGATAAAGGTCATGATATTCTGGCCATAGATAAAAACTCCGACCTGGTCCAGCAAATAAAAGATCAGGTCACCCAAGCTGTTGTTGCAGATGCCACAGATAAATCAGTCTTAATTGCCCTTGGGATAGAAGACATCTCCACGGCGGTGGTCAGCATAGGCTCAGATTTGAGCCACTCCATTCTAACGGTGTTAAACCTTCAGGAGATAGGGATTAAAAACATCATCGCAAAAGCCATAAACAATCCCCATGTTAGAATTCTTCAAAAATTAGGTGTACAACAAATAGCCTTCCCGGAAAAGGATATTGCCGTTTCAATGGCCCAGAAACTCCACAACCCCAATGTCATTGAATACCTGCCATTTTTGGATGGATACTGCATCATTGAACTACCGGTACCCAAGAGGTTTATCGGAAAAAGCCTTGCCAAAATAAATATAATCAACCGATTCGGAGTCCAGGTAGTAGCACTAAAGGATACAGCCAAAAACAATCAAATAGTCATTCCCCGGGGAGATCTTGAGTTAAAATCCACCCATATTCTGATACTATTCGGCCCGGAAAAAGGATTGATTAAACTGAGGGAAAAATAAAAAAGCCACGACCAATAATCCGGTTAAGCGCAAAAGCGCACCATAGGCTTCCACCTTATCTTCTTTAATTAAATAGGAGTCACAGGAGGGTCCATGGTGCCTTGAGTACCCATACCCATAAAACCACCTCAACTCCCAATCAATCCCACCTATCCAGTGAATATTATTTTTTACCTATCCCCCCCCAACTGGTTATACTTTTATTTCTTATTTAAAGCTAAATCAATCACTTCATGGGAAAAAGGTTGAGATATCTTTTTTGCACCACCTGAAAGGGGTTTATCCAAAGGCTTATGACCGGATCCGGCAAAAAATATAGTATTTCCATCGGAAAACTGAATCTGATAATTGGGCCTGATTCCTTTTCCAGTAGTACCAAAACAAACTGTGGCCCCTGTATCCTTGGCCATATTTGGAAGAAGTTTTTTTAAAAACCCAGGAGATAACTGCCCCACCCGTTCTTCATCCCATAAAATACCGGTTGGTTCTTTTTTTGCGCCTCTGTTAGCTGGTTTCTTGGCAGGCTTCAATTTGCTAATACGCATTGACAATCCATTTATTTTCACACTCAAGTTTTTGACAGACCGTTCCTGAATCTCACCTTCAGCCTGGGGGTTTAATGTTTCCCACTGGGCATATGCCTTTTCATAAATCTCCGTTGAGGCCTCCAAGGATTTTTCTTCAATTAAATTATCAATATTTTTGCACAGCCGGTTTATTGCCTGCCTGGATTCTCGAAATTTGTTGGGTTCCATATTTTCTCCTTCTATTAAAAATAAATTAATACACGCTTAAACCACTTAGCAGGTAAGAAATTTATCCAAATTTCAGACGAACCACAAACGGAGCTGACATGAAACATGTCAACGGCAAGCTATAGTGATCAAAGCTACTCATATATAAACAAGCCTGGGATTTTATATTTGGATAAACTGCCCGTTTTAAAACACATACCCTCCCAGATTTGATCCCTAAAGTCTACACTGCCTGAGCACAGAATTCAAGGATTTGTCAAAATGCAATCCAAGATTTCTTATTAAATAAAACTATCAGCCTGATCTGGAAAAGATTATGCCAGCGCAATACATCCTCTGTCCTGATTCACAGGAGCCTGTGCAACTTAATTTTAATACCGATATCACAAATATTTGTATCATCCGTGGGGACAGCCTTATCATTTTTCTTTGACCAAAGGGTATTTACAAGGTCAAGATTCCAGTCTATATTCCTCCCCATGAAATATTATGCAGTCGCCCAGGGGCGCAAAACAGGAATATTCACAAACTGGCCGGAAGCCGAACAACAGGTCAGAGGATTTACCAACGCTATTTTTAAGAGTTTTAAGACCCAGCAGGAAGCGGAAATCTTTCTTAAGAATCCATCATTTTCATCTAAAGCGAGCTCCCCTTCCAATACAACCCCAAAGGCGTATCCCGCAACTGACTATCCCATAGGCACCATTGTGGTGTATACCGACGGTGGTGCCATTGGAAATCCAGGACCAGGCGGATATGGAGTTGTAATAAAAGATAAAAAAGAACTGAAGGGTGGATACAATTTGACCACCAACAACCGTATGGAACTCAAAGCTGTAATGGTCGCCATGGAGGCTCTGGGAGCAGAAAAAGCCCCTATTGTCCTGCACTCAGACTCAAAATATGTCATCAATGGACTAAACAAGGGCTGGGCCAAAAACTGGAAAAAGAACAACTGGATCAAATCCGATGGCAACCCAGCCATGAATGCAGACATGTGGGCTATTCTCCTGGATCTTCAAGAAGGTCTTGATATTACCTTCAAATGGATAAAAGGTCATGCCGGCAACCCCTTAAATGAACGATGTGATGAACTGGCAAACAAAACCGCCAGAAAAAAAGATCTACCCCCGGATATCAATTATTTAAAAAGCATCGACACATCTATATCACACGAATAATAATATCTTTAAGTTACTGAAAATTAAATAATATAAATTATTGATAATATTTTAATTAAAAATACCTTGACATATTACCACAATCCTATCTATAGGTATGTATTCATTGTTTCATGTAAAGCACATAGGCTGTGCAATCAATTAAGGAGCATATCCCAGGTAAAAGAAAATGATACACTCCTTAAACTTGAAACAAATATTATTTTTATTTTTTCTTACAGGAGATTTCCAGTATGGCTAACGGTACAGTAAAATGGTTTAATGACTCAAAAGGATTTGGATTTATTGAACAAGAAGACGGAGGAAAAGATGTCTTTGTGCATCACTCAGCTATCAATTCAACAGGTTTTAAATCATTGAATGAAGGAGACCGTGTTTCCTTTGATATCGAAGATGGACAAAAAGGCCCTGCTGCTGCAAATGTAACTGTTCTGTAATTAACCGTTTTATTTGCTAAGAAAGTCATCTTGGTGGCTTAAAAAATAAAAGTCTCTGGATGGGATACCATCCAGAGACTTTCCATTTTTTAAAAGACCAAAACAACAAGCTTGCAATTGGTCTTAACACTATCCAAACAGCCGGGTAAAATTTTTAAAAATTCAAATTAAAAAGTCCCAGTATACCACTGCTGTGTTTTCAGAGTTTGTTTTATAAGTGGGCGCTTTACTCCGCCTGTTTGTGGCAAATGCAATACTCTGCACTACTGAACCAACTTGTGCCCCTTTAAACTCTATTGTGTGTTGTTATTTTCAGGCCATTGCTCTTCTTGATCTACAGGAGTACCTACATAATTATCGTAATATAGATCCTCAACCCATTCGTAAACATTTCCACTCATATCGTAAAAACCAAAAGCGTTTGGTTTCTTTGTTGAAATCAACTTTCAGTAAACATCATGGTTTACAAAAAAATTGAACAATATTTTGAGATTAGCCATCTGCGATAATGGAAATAAAGCCTCAATTGAGGTAGGATTTGGCTGATAATCAGCCGGATATTTTTTAATTTTGCTATTGATGTGGGCAAATTTGATTTTTTTTTGAGTCCTAAGTCTGAAAAATTTTTGTCGGACGGTATAATCCTGGGAAATTAGTTAATCTCGCAAAGATCTCTGAAATATACCAGAGAAGCAGCTCTTCAACAATTAGAAATACTCTTGATTTAAAAATTATAAATTTTTTTTTATTTCTGCAAGAGGCTCTTAAAAAATACTTATTGATTAAGAACGAATGGCAGTTATCTACAGATTCGATAATTATTCTTGAGTTGAACCTTTGGCATCATCCAATACTTCGCGTATTTTGTGGGCAAGGTCTTTCACCACAACAGGTTTCATCAAAAAACCTTTAATGCCCAAAGAGGCTGCTTTTTCTTCCGACATGTTTTCACTGAAACCTGTACAAAGCAATACGGGTATATCAGGGCGTATTTGATTTAATGCAACGGAAAGCTTATCCCCGGGCAAACCTGGCATTGCCATATCTGTAATGACAAGATCAAAGTTATCGGGATTTGAACGGAAAAGTTCAAGGGCTTCAATACTGTTAACACAGAAGGTGACTTGATACCCCAAGCGTATGAGCAACCTTTTTTCCATTATAACAATACTTTCTTCGTCGTCTATAAGCAGAATATTTTCTTTTCCGCCCTGAATTGGATCTTTTGTTTGGATCTTGTTTTTGGCAAGATATTTTTTTTCCACTGGAAAATAAACGTTAAATTCAGTTCCAATACCCGGCTCACTATATACCTCAATTGCACCATTCATACTTTTCACGATTCCGTGTACAACTGAAAGCCCCAGACCGGTGCCTTTACCTGTCTCCTTGGTAGTAAAAAATGGATCAAAAATTTTTTCGGTTAACTCTTTATCCATTCCTATGCCTTTATCAATCACAGATAAAAGAGCATAAAGACCAGGATTCATATCCGGATTCAATAAATCTATTTTTTTAAGCTCAACTTCTTTAAGGCACACTTTCAATTCGCCGCCTGTATCTTTCATGGCATGATAGGCATTGGTTATAAGGTTCATTACGATCTGATGGATTTGAGTGGGATCCGCTTTTATCACACCACAGTCAGCCTGAATATCATGTTTGATATCAATGGTTGTTGGGATTGTAGATCTAATTAACTTTAGCACTTCTTTAATAGGGGGTTGCACCCTCATCAACCTTAATTCACTATTTTCCTGCCGTGAAAATGTAAGGATCTGTTTTACAAGCCCCCTGGCCCTTAATGCACCAGCATAGATTTCATTAATCCCGAAACTAAGCTCACTGTCTTGGGGAATATCATCTATCAACATTTCAGCGTGACCTAAAATAGGAAAAAGGATATTGTTAAAATCATGGGCTATACCACCTGCTAAAGTACCAATAGCTTCCATTTTCTGGGCCTGACACAATTTGTTCTCCAGGCTTTTTTTCTCTTCTTTCACCTTCTTCAAAGAAGTAATATCCTGGGTAGTACCTATGGAGCGTGTAGGATTCCCTTGCTCATCACATTCTGTCCTGCACCTTTCATTAACATATTTAATTCGGCCACTTTCAAATAGGCAACGATGGACAATATTATATTCTGTTTTGTTTTTAACAGAATCAATATATACCTTATTGACATACTCTCGATCATCCGGGTGAACCGTGTCAAGAAAGGCCTCATAGGATACCCCGAATTTATCTTTGTCAATTTCAAAAATCTTATAAGTTTCATCAGACCAAAATAACTCGTTGGTGATGAGGTTTAACTCCCAATGACCAATATGGGCTATACTCTGGGCTTCAGCATGGCGTTCTTCACTTTGACGTAAAGCATCCTCGGCAACCTTACGATCAGTTATATCACGACCGATACAATATATTAGTCCTTCAGATACAAGTGGCGTTGCAATCCAGGATATAGTGTGAATCGAACCATTGTTAGCAATATAACGATTTTCAAAATCCATGGTTTTTTTGTTTGCCGAAAGATTTTTAACTTCATTATCATTTTTAACATGGTCATCAGGATGAATAAAATCCAGAAAGGGTCGTGTCAGCAATTCTTCAATAGTATACCCAAGTATTTTTTCCCAGGCCGGATTCAAATACTTAAAATATCCGTCCATGCCTGCGACACAAATAAGATCCATAGATAGATTTAAAATGCGATCACGTTCTTCTTCAATCTGCTTACGCTCCTGTAATTGCCGTACTATAGTGCCGGTCACATGACTTGATACTTTCATCAAAATCATGTAATATAATCACGCTTGAAGTTTATCTAAGAAAAAGGAGGTGTAGCCAAGACAAATCACTTGCACCGAAAGAGGAAAAAAGTAATTCGATCAATT
>JAAELK010000143.1 GCA_024226935.1 Desulfobacteraceae bacterium | reverse complement strand
TTTATTTTATCCGTCGGGGCTGGCCAACCGATGGATGAGATGCGACCTTTTAAGATTGTATTATACCATCGACTTGACCAGCCTTTCCATCTTTTAATGTGGACTTGTCATTACAAATAAAAAAACTGGATCATCGAGTATCACACTTGATCAGCATATCATGATTCCTTTCTTTATTTAGTAATATTTTATACTGAATATTCAGGCTCGTCAAAGGTTATATGCTGCTTTGGGTGCAGGTTTTCATTAATTTGTGATAAATGTTTTCTCAAGGGTTTTATCTCATTTTCTTCATAGACCTCGGCGGCTTTTGAAATGTCTCCGGTTCCAGATCGGGATTCCGTGGGAACGATGCTGGCAAGTGCCGGCGGGATCCGGTGGGCGGCTATGATATCGTCCCGGGAAATGTTCTTGATTTTTTCCAGTTCATCTTTTGTGGAGAAGTCCCCCACGGGGAGGATCTGGATATCTTTTTCCCGGCCGTTGGGAATATGTAAAAACAGGTTTCGAAAATTGCCCAGTTTTTTTGAAGACTTTACAGCATCCCGGATCTCGTTTTTTTCTTTTTCCTCCAATGAAGCGCTTGCTGAATAAAAAATATACCCCACATGGGCACCATTAAGATAATACCGGCGGCGAAACATGGTGGCATCTTCATTTAAAAGCATGGATTGAATGGCACCAAGATATGAGGGTATCCCGTAAATGGTCTGGGACACATCATAATTTTTTACATGAAGAACTTCACCGGTTTTAAATTCGGTTGTATTACCATTTAAATTGAGCATACAATAACAATCTGCTTCCTTCATTCTGCGCATATTAATGGCTGGCAGGTGTTTCAAATAAACGGTTTCTCCTATATGATTTTTTATTTTCTGAAAATAAGCATTCATGAACGTGACATAATCGGTAGTAAAGGGATGAATCTCTTTGTATGGAACAGCTGCCGATCCTATGAAAGTCTTTAAAATCATATTTGTTTTAAACTCTAAAAGCGGAGCATGATAAGCATTGGCACCCCTGATCCTTGCAAGACCTGTCAAAGGCACCGGTGGGCTGTAGTATGTGCCGTTGTCTAAAAGAAACACCCCCAAGGAATCTGTCAAATTGCTGTCCAGGACGGGTTCAGGATCCCCGAAGGAAAAGGCCATAGCGCTGTCTTTGCTGGTTTCCTGCATTTTGTTCTTGTTATTTTTTTTGCTTTTCTTTCCCATGTCTACTCCTTAAAGTACTTCTACGGTTGATTTTGCGGCCTGGTTATGGGCTATGGGTTCATTTGCCAGGGCATGCATGATTGACCATGCAACATCGGCATGTCCCGTGGTATTTGTTCGGTTCGCGGCATAGCTGATCTGCCCGGTGCCAGTCATGATTTTGCGGATGGTTAAAAAAGCGTGGGTGATTGTGGTTTCCTGGACATCCCATAAAATTCTGTTTGCCCCGATAATCTCCTGGGCTTTTAGAACCATTGCGGTTTTATTGCCGATTGAATAATGGATGGGAGTTGCCTGGTGATAAAAAGTTTTAATGGTATCAAAAACTCCCAGTCCAGGGCCTGTAACATCAATGCCCATATAAGCAAAGTTGTATTGTTGACAAAGTTTTTTGATTTCAGCGGCTTGCCAGGGAAAGCTTTTATTTATCCACTTGAAACGCTTAATAACCCGGAACTTGCCCCCAGGGGTCAACGGTGGCAGCAAGATTACAAAACTTGCATCGTCCCTTACCCGGCTTGGATCATAACCTCCCCAAACTGGATAGTTACCCACGGGCCTTGGGGAGTTATGATCAATGTCCGTCCATTGACCGATATCAGTGACACACTCTTCAAGATCGGCAAATCTAAAAACCCCGAATGTATCGTCCACAAACAAACACATAAAAAGATTTTTAAATTCGTCTGGACTGTATTCCAGTAAAAGATTTGCTTTATCAAAAAGATCACACCCGCCTGCCTCGGCATCGTCCAAGGTAATGATTTTACGCCAGGAATTATCAGGGCATAAAATCCCAGATTGCATCTGTTTAAATCCGGGGAACTCAACCCTCTTTTTTTTAAATCTTTGGTTGTATCGTTCCCCTGTCCACAAATCATAGGCTTCATGGGTAACAGCCGACGGGGTTGATAAAAGAGTTTTTCTCCATTTTTTGTGGGTGGCCATGCCCGAGGCTACTTTATAAAGTTCGTTAAATTTTTGGATCCAGAAAAACTCATCTATATAAACGTCGCCTGTGTAACTTTGGGCCGACTTGCTGTTGTTGGATAAAAAGTGCAGCTCAGCTGGGCCTTTATTTGTATGTAAAACCATTGGGTTGCCGGTGAGATCAATATCAAAATTTTGCTGGGCAATGGAAATTATATACCGGCGGAACACTTCAGCCTGGGCACGGGTAGCAGACAAAAATATTTTGTTACGGCCTTCAAGGGCTGCATCTTCAAATGCCTCCTGGGCAAAATACCAAGTGGCTCCGATCTGCCGGGATTTGAGCAGCATCCGCATTCTATGGTGACGGGCTTCCCGGAGGGCTATTTGATATTCAAAATAATTTTTGTGCAGCTTTTCTTTAAAATCGTTGGCAGTCAGGCGGGTGACATCGTTTTTTCTTTTTTTAGTGTTTGATCTTTTCTGGGACTTTCCTCTTTTATTGTTTCCAGATTCTTGCCCTTCAGTATTTGATTGATTACGCCCGGCCCGCAGCCGTACCAGGGAATCTGTAAGGCTTTTTATCTCAAATAAATCCAGTTCGGTCTTAGGGTCTTTTTCCGCAAGCAAAGCCAGGCGTCTTGAAAATGCTTCCTCGACTGTTTCGTGGGATAAAAGATTGTCCCATTCTCCCTTTGTTCTCCAATCGTAAACTGTACGTGGGGGAATATTTAAGATGTCAGCTATCTCTTTTGGCTTGTGTCGACGCAGGTATAACCGTTTTGCTGCGTCCATGATTTCTGGTGGGTAATGACTCAAAATTTTAGCTTTCCAATCTTAAAATTAATGTTGAAAACGGCTTTGTCTCTACAATAGCAACGGCAAAGAAAATGAAGAATGATTCCCATTCCTAGGACACGAATTTAGGAATCAGATTCGTGTACAAGCTCAAATCAGTTTTTTATGATGAAGATGTTTAAGATTTATAAATATGGAAAAAAGGAGAAGTTTATGCCCGCCTCCCTTATTACAGATTGGAAAAGTGTCGCACAATCCGGCCCCACCGTTGACGGGCGGGAAATCAAATCCGAATGGCTCACGGAAATGGCAGAAAGCTATGATCCTAAAGTTTATACGGCAAAGCTCTGGATTGATCATAGTCGTTATTCCTCCTACGGATCCGTACAAGCCTTGAAAGTAGAACCGGACGGAACTGTGGTAAGACTCTTTGCTAAAATCTGCCCCTCCCGGTCTTTATTGCAGATGAATCAGGTGTGGGAAGAGTATTTGCATTTTTCCATTGAACCCATGGAAAATTTTGCCAAAACAGGCAAGTGCTATCTGATGGGTCTTGCAATGACGGATTCTCCTGCAAGCCTTGGCACCGAAGAAATGAGATTTTCCCAGATTACCGGCCGGACATTTACTGCCAGGTATCCCGGTGAAAAAGTGCCAGATCTTCGAGAAATGGGCAATGAGGATCAGCAGGTGGAAAATTTCATGAAAAAGCTGGGCAATTTTTTCCATACAAACAAACAGGATAAACAAGGAGAAGAACCAATGAAGGAAGAGCAATTTAAAAAATTAACAGACTCTTTAAACCTTTATCATCAAAAAGTGGACGACCTTGCCACAAAAGTTGAAAAATTTATGGCCGGGGATAACACCGGGGCCAAAGATGGCAATGGAACAAATGAACCTGGTACTGCCACCACCAATGAAGCCGCACCCGCCCCGGATCAGTTTACAGCCTTGGATACTAAAGTGGACGACCTTGCAGGAAAATTTGACACTCTTCTTGGACGTATGGAAAAGACCGCCCCAGGTACCACCTTCACAGATACAACCCAGGGAGCCGACGACAAGGACGAACTTTTATAAAGTCCGGGTGACAAGGTAAAGGGTAGGAAAGAACTTTCATAAAGTCCGGACTTTCCGGCAAAGGAGAAAAAACAAAAAATGGACAAAAAAACCAGACAACTTTTTGGACAGATGACAGGCCGGATTGCAAAGACCTATGGGGTTACAAATGTAACAGAACAGTTCACCGCTACTCCTTCCATTGAGCAACGTCTCCAGGATAAAATTGTAGAGCAAAGCTCTTTTTTGTCCCGGATTAACGTGATCACTGTAAGAGATATGGAAGGTGAAAATATTTTAGGATCTGCCTCCGGCCCTGCTTCCGGGCGTACGAATACAAACGTGGAAGGCAAGGAAAGAAGCCCGAAAGATTTACTCGGCCTCGATGCTTTTAAATATAAACTGTACCAAACAGATTCTGATGTTTACATGAAGTTCTCCACCCTGGACGTCTGGTCAAAATTTAAGGATTTTGCTCAACGGTATGCAAAGTATGTCCAGCAGCGCATTGCAAACGACCGGGAAATCATAGGTTTTTTTGGAGAAGATGCTGTAGCCGATACTAATCTTACAAATTTTCCTTTGATGCAGGATGTCAACAAAGGCTGGATGCAGTACATGCGTGAAAACCTTCCTGCTAATATTTTGACCACCGGAGAACAACAGGAAGGAGAACTCCGCATAGGGGCAGATGGTGATTTTTTAAACCTTGACCATGCCGTTGTTGAAATGGCCGCCGGTATCCCCCAATATTTAAAAAAAGGCCTTGTGGCCCTCATCGGCACCGATCTTGTGGGCCGGGAAAAAAGCGATCTTTATAAAGCTTTGGGTCAAAAGCCCACGGAAAAAACAATGGCGGCAGCTTCCCTTACAACCTTTGGCGGTCTTCCCTGGGAGACTCCTTCCAATTTTCCGGGCCGGGGTCTTATGATCACCAGCCTTAAAAATCTTTCCATCTATGTCCAGGAAGGCACCTGGAGACGGCATATCAAAGAAAAACCTGAAAAGAATCGGGTGGAAGATTATAACAGCAGGAACGAAGATTATCTTGTTGAAACCCCTGAAAAATTTGTGGCCCTTGATTTTAAGAACGTAAAATTAAGACAACCCGACGACACCTGGGGTTAATCTGCAAATTTTATAGGAGCGCTTGAGACATGAGCCTGATGACAAGATTTCAAAATAAAAAGAAGAAAGATCCAAACTACGGCAACACCGGTGGAGCAAAAGTTCTGGGAACCATGCCGACGTCTGCCATTGGAAAACAGCAGGTGACAGCCGATCTTGAAAAAGAACTTAAAAAGGATCTGGCCTCTTTAAAAATGATCCAAAGCATAAAGCAAAAAGAGAGCGAAAAAGCAACACATCTTGTTCCCAAATATATGCCCGTGGTCAACACCATGAAAGCTTCCGGTTCTTCCCATCCATTGTTAGGGCAAATCCTTGTATGGCTCTTTGATATTAAAGATATCCATGAAGCCATGGCGCTTGCTGTCTATTGCATAGAAAAAAAAGTACCCATGCCGGAACGGTTCAAAAGAAAACTGCCCACTTACCTTTGTGACACCATTGCAGAATGGGCGGAAAATGAATTTGAAGCAGGCCGCACCCCGGAGCCCTATTTCGGGCAACTATATGATCTTGCAAAAGACTGGGATATCCCCGATCAGGTCCGGGCTAAGTTTTTCCGGCTCCAGGGATTGATTGCCTTAAAAAAAGAAAATTTTAAACAGGCCGTCACAGAGCTTGAAAAAGCCACTGAATACGGCGCAAAGGTAAAAACGGCCCTTTCAAAAGCTCAAAAAAAATTAACAGATATTGCAGAACAAAATTAACCGGCTCCACCCCCCGCCGGCTGATCCCGCCGGAGGACTGCTCAATTAATTGAACTTTTTCTCCAGGCGGGGGCCGGTCCCCCAAAAAAAAGGAAACGGCAATGGGTTTAACAGGTTATTCAGACCAGATCGATCCAGATAAAATCATTGAAAATGTACCGTTTTTTCCTGTTTTTAGACTTGCAGATTTTGCAGCGGCCTACAGGATTCCGGCTGAATACCGGGAAAAGTTGCTTGAAGAGCGGGTAAAACTTGCAATTGTCTGGGCAAATCGGCAATTGACAGGGTTCCGCCTGGAAAAAGAAAGTCTTGGAATATCATCATTGAATGATGTGCCGACCGATGATGGTTTTGGATCTGATCACCCTTCTGTGCTGTTGTATACAAGGGCTGTCAGTTGCTACGCCAAAGCTTTGCTCGTTGCAGATTACGCCACAATGATGCGCAAATCAGATGCCCAGAGCGATGCCAACGAATCCGAAGACACGGCAGACAGGTGGCACAAATTTGCCCAGGATGCTCTCAATGATCTACAGAACAAACCCAAAATCCATGCGGAGTTATTATAAAAATGAAAAAATTATCTACCCTGGCCCGCCACCTTTTACGTCTTCCCGGCGTTAATCGGGACAAGATAGAAGCCTTTGCCGACCTGGGGAAACTATCATTGTGCGCAACGGACCTGGGCCAGGGCTTTGAAATCGGCAAATTTCGGTATGACGCGGTTTTTTCCATTGAGCGGTTCCCGGCTGCCCAGGCTCAATTGCTCCTGGCTGTTTTGGCTGTGTGGATTGCAGAAAATGACCCCGGCCGGGATCTTTTAAACCTTAATGACCCGGACGTTGATGTAACCCTTGAAGATGAACAGACAGCTTTTGTCCAGATTTCAATCGAATTTGAAGAACCCTTGTCCATTGTTCCGGATCCCGCCGGTCCTATTACCTGGGAAGGCCAGCAATGGCGGGTAGATGATGTGCCCATAGATGTGGCAGACACCGTGGATAAATTGGAGAATACTTGATGGCATTGCCTGATATCACTCTAACTACAAATCCGAAAGGAACCCTGCGTCTGAGGGATCAGATTGATGTGCTGACCATGGGGCCTGCCGACCGCCGACGGTTATTAAAGCAGATAGGCAAACAAACAAGGACTGATTTTCGGAAAAACATCCAGGGCCAGCAGACCATTGCAGGTTCCCCCATGGAGCCCAGGGTCAGTAAAAAGAAAAGGCGGATGTTTTCTAAAATGGCCAAGGGCATGATTATAAAAATTTTAAACGATCATGCGGGTGTAGTTACCTGGAAACAACCGGCAAAAGCAAAACTTGCATATCAGCATCACCACGGGATGCCGGAAAATTACACGGCAAGAAAAGCCGCAAAAATCAACGGAGTACCAAATTATAAAAGCCCCGCAACGGCTGCCCAGGCAAAATCCTTGACTAAAGCTGGCTTCAAACGGCCGGTGGCCCGTAAACGTGGAAAAGGCGGGGCTATCATGAAACGAGTTCCCCAAAGATGGATCCGGGAGAACATGACCCAGGGACAAGCTGGTCTTGTTTTGCGCATGATGCGGACAAACTCAAAAAAAGGCAAACAAAGCTGGACAATTAAAGCCCCGGCCAGGCCTATCCTGGGGGCCACAACAAAAGATGCAGATAAATATTTAACTGCAATGGCAACCAACGCCTTGCGGGAAATTAAAAAAGCATAAGGAGAATCATTTATGTCACTTGGGACTGTACAAATCAACAGACTGAACTTGATGCAGGGACCGTTGCCGGACATTGAGTGTCATTTTTTATTTATCGGCACCGGTACCACAAATACGGGCAAGCTTCTTGCCGTGGGGGTGGGAACTGATTTTGATGACGCCCTGGGCCTTCAGGCATCTATTTTAAAAACCCAGGTTGAAGCCGCCATGATCAATGCCGGTCAAAATTTTTCGGCGGGGGTTTTACCCATTGAAGACAGCACAAAATGGACAGAGGCTGTGGATTTTGCCATGGAAACCACCACCTGCGAAGCCATTGTGCTCACCGACCCCGTGGAAAGCAAAACCGATCTTGAAGCGATGCAGGCCAAGGCCCTTGAAATTATGGCAAAACATATGCGGCCTATATTTGTCATGGCAGCGGTCCGGGGGCCTGAAATTACAGAATCCTGGTCCGAATTTATCGCCGCAATCAATCCTATTACAGATGATGTAGCAGCCGATCAGGTCTGTGTTGTTCCATATCTTTGGGGCCATGATCTGGGGGCTCTGGCCGGGCGTTTGTGTGACAGGTCCGTAACTATTGCCGACACCCCCATGCGGGTAGCAACAGGTCCCCTTGCCGGCAGTTGGGGAGAAAAGCCCGTTGATAAAGACGGGAACCAAATCACCATGGACCATCTTAAAGAACTTGACGCCGCAAGATTTTCAGTGCCCCAGTGGTATCCAGATTACCCGGGGAAGTATTGGGGGGACTGCAATATGCTGGATGTGCCCGGGGGT
>JAAELK010000142.1 GCA_024226935.1 Desulfobacteraceae bacterium | reverse complement strand
TCAAGACAGGTAACCACAGCCGCATATTTAGTAAATTCAGATTCGCAGTCTGGGGAAACATGACGTGTTGAGAAATTATGTTTTATAGAAAAAGTATCGTCTGGTTTTATAAAGTTAGAGGTACATTGTTTTTTTTCAAAGAGAATGTTAAAGTAAGACATAATCAAATTCCTCTCAGCTTCGGTGGGTTTTTGGTTTATAAGCCCTGATTGACTGGTGGTCAATCAGGGCTAAAAGCTTTACTTAGGTTCCTTAACAACCTTACTATAATTAGCAAGCAAGGTTTTATCTGCTTTATCTATTTGTTCAAGCCCATAAACCATCAAAGCAACTAAGGCAGCAGAAACATTAGCAGTCCCTTTAATACGCTTATGAAGTTCATTCGGTATAGGTAAAGTAATCGGTGTTGTATCGATCCGTCGCCCTGCCCCATTAATAATAATAAACGGCATATTATCTTGTCTATCAATTTCAGCAAAATTCAACTCAACTGTTGTTCCTGGTGCATCAGGCTTTCGCCCAGTCTTATTTTTCAATATTCCCCCCTTTTATTAAGTTCATTTAAAATAGATATATATACATATTAAAATATAATAAATACTTCAATAGTTATTATAAATAATTTGGTAGTTATATTAAATATAATATCAGCAATAGGGATGCCAATATTTGTTAGTTAATAAAAACGTTTATCTATGCCACTATACCCACATTTAATCTGGTCCCAGGTGCATTTATTTTGTTTTCAGTCATTGCTTTGTGGTGTTTTTGATTCTGTTGCAAAGGGGGTGTCAATTACAGATCCCCACAATACAAAACAGTTAATATTTATATATTCGCGAAAAAAATAATTATATAGATAGCTGTTTTTATTATTGACTTGATGTTTTATATTTTGTAATGGTAGACAAACACATGATAATTTTAGGAGGTTTAAATGGGGAAGATCATCAATATCGCAAATAATAAAGGTGGCTGCGGTAAAACGGTTGTATCTGTTAATCTTGCCACAGCCTTGGCTATTAAAAAGAAACGTGTCCTGGTAATAGACGCAGATCCACAATCCAATACAACAACAGCTTTGTTACCGGGAGATATCCATTTAAAAGATACCGCATATGAATTATTCAATCCCAATATTAAAAAACCGATAGAATTTGACAGTCTGGTATACCCAACCATTCGAAAGTCTTTATATATAATCCCTAACGTTCTTGAGACTGCCGGTCATGAGATTAGCTTAATTGAAAGCATGACAAAGGGTCATCCTGTTTATTCACTTTTACAGGAGCGTTGCCGGGAATATTGTCTTAACAATTTTGATTATGTTTTAATTGATAATATGCCCTCCCTGGGAATCTTTTTAAGCTTGACGTTAGCCATAAGTGATTCCGTTATCATCCCGGTTGACGTCGGGAGTGCTGCATCAATGTTAGGCGTGAAAAATATTTTAGATTTAATGAGTACCATTTCAGAAGAAATTAATCCGGAACTTACATCAGCAAAGATATTAACAAACAGAGTGGATAAAAGAATAAGCGCCTGCATGGCAAATATTGACAGTATTAAAATGAAATTTGGTGATGAAAATATTTTTAAAGCATCCATACCGACTTCCGCAGATTTCCAAAATGCGGAGGCATTGCCCCCTAACACTGTCTTTGATTATAATCTAAAATCTAAGGGAGCTCAGGCATTCAGAAAAATAGCAAATGAATTTTTAAGGACCTATTAAAATGACTGCGAAACGAAAAGGATTAGCGGATAAAATTAAAGAGCACCAAGGGAAAATAGTATCTCTTTCCGATGGTTTTAATCTTACAAAAAAAACAAGTGCACAAGTGGACACCTGCACACCTGAGCAAGTGACATGGACACCTGCCCACGTGTCCACACAAGTGTCCGAACACGTGGACACCTGCACACCTGAGCAAGTGCCCACACAACAGGACAATAGGACACCTGAGCACCCGAACAACAGCACACCTACACAAGTGAACACCTGCACACCTGAGCAAGTGGGTGTTTTAAATAATGAATTGAAACCTAAAGATTTAAAGACGAACCAATATTTTATATTAAGTGAAATCTATTTTAAAAGGCCCTTTAAAGTCAAGGGGCCGGACCGGATAGGTATAGGTGCTAAGATCCCTTATGGAAGCGTAAGAAACATACTTAAAAGTTTAACAAAGAAGGGTTATATTACAAAGCCATTCAGTATCAATGACGGTGTTAATAAAGGGACCACGTGTCAGATTAATGAATTAAAATGTATACCTGTTTTCGGGCCTTCTCATATCATAAATAGTGAACACGTGAACAACAGAGCACCTGAGCACCTGCACGAGTGGACACCTGCACAACAGGACAATAGAACACGTGAACACGTGAACACCTCTTATAACAAAGAAAGAAAGATTTATAATATATCTTTCTTTCTAAAAAATTCTGAATTTTGGAATAGTCAAGGATTAACGCTAAAGAAATGTGAAACTTGGATAGAAGAGATTGAACATTGCAATCCTGAGTACCTTCTTCAACAACTTCAATTCGGTGAGGCGGAACCGAAGGTGGTAACAGCAGACCGGCCCGTTTATTATTTTCATAAAATCATCGTCAAAGATGGGTTAACCAGGCCAGCTGGGTTTGAATTTCCAGAAGAGAAGAGGGCTCGTATACAGCAGAAAGAAATGAAACACCGGGATGATCTTCTCCGTATCCAGGAAGAGATCCGAACGAAAGAGAAAAAGATAACAGATAAGGAAAACTTTTTAGCCTTTCTCGGTAATGTGGAGATGGTGCAATCTGCCATTGATGAAATAGAAAGCCAGTTCATTTCCAGTGGTATGAAAATCTCAATTCAGGCGTATCGTTCTAAAGTTAAAATTGATTCACGCTTGGAAGGGAGACTGAGACAAGCATTCTTTAATTTGTAAATAATGAATTTGAAGCGTGGATCAGAACAAAAAAGAAAATAAAATCTAACCAAGCAATCAAAGATGGATCAAAAATAATGAATCTTTATACATTTTGGGAAACAGTCAACAAGTCCTACCCGATACGGATTGAAAGCAAACAAGATACGTTGTTTAATTAATACATTACCACAATGTAGCAGTCGAAAATATTGTATCTTTTTTATTGACTATTTAAAAAATATCTTGTAATCAAAAAGAGGAAACGGGTTCTTTTATTGGCTAGAATAAAAGAACCCTAATCAAAAAACTACTCAGTAAAGGGAACGTAGTAATTTGACTGTTTTTCATATAGCACAAAAGTCATTTATTCAGCAACTACCTAATATTCCCTTTTTCCATTCTTGTTATATTCAAGCAATCAAAAAAGGGGTGTATTATGTCTATTCCCGTTATAACCCATTTTGTCCGTATTCCTGTCAACCTGCATCAGAAAGAGTTCTTCGAGTCTGTCGGTGTCGGACTTTATGAATTATTAAACGGCCAAAGGCCCATTCTATTTAATTCTACAAATTCAATTGAAATACACAAAATAGTCAAAACAAGAATATATCTTTCTGATTTTGCAGAAAATTTTTTAAAAACTCTTCAAAAATTAGATGAGTTCAATAGTAAAAATGAAATTTTAACTGTTGCCCTCGCCTATGTTGCTGAACAACCAGCGTGGGTAAGGGCAACAAAAATATAGGAGATTTATCTTATGAGTATAATTAAACAAAAATTTCATTATTTTTCTTTGGTTTTAGTTTTATTTTTAAGCAATGTCGGCAATGGATTCGGTGCATCAACATCAGATCCATTCGCTGGTATGACTACAAGAACAAAAGGTTTAACCGACTACTTGAGTGGTGATGTTGCAACAGCGTTATGTGTTTTTGTTACTGTTGTTGCTGGAATAGCTTTAATGTTTAATAAATTGAGAATGGAGTGGGCGCTACGAATCATGGGGGGAAGCATGGTCATTTGTTTTGCTACTGTACTGGTAGAGTGGCTATTTGGAAAATGAATATTTAAAAAGGTTTTTTTGAAAAATGAATACTAAAAAAGAGATCGATTTAAAAAAAAACATATATCCAACTCCCTGGAAACCGACTTTATTATTCAAAATCCCGATGGATTACGCTCTTTTTGCTTTCACTTTTTTTGCTGGTATAGGCTTTCTTTTATCTGTTTTGTTCGGAAATTTGGTTTATATGTTCGGGCTTTTGTTAATAGCTTACATCTTCGGCATTCTTAAAGCAAAAGAAGATCCAGAATTTTTCACTGTTTATCTTATCCGGTTTCGTAAACTCAAAACTACTAAAGGAGAATTCAAAGGACATGAGTATAT
>JAAELK010000141.1 GCA_024226935.1 Desulfobacteraceae bacterium | reverse complement strand
TGCCGGAACCGCTTTCAACTCTTCCTATAAGGTCGGATTTTGGGACGTAATAATATGCTGTTGTCCTGTGTGAGCCTGCGATATCGTGGGAAAGGCTTCTGAAACGGCCTGTTGCGGGCTCGTAGCCGTATGTCACGTCATAACCGGATCCCATGGAAAAACCGGCCGGGCGTCCGTATGTGTCATGTTTCCGTGTCACTGTCCTGTTGTACAGCCCGGAAGCGGAAAATGAGGCATCCTGTGCCATGCTGACGGAATTCAGTTCAAGTGTGTCAGGATCATATTCGGAAGTCCTGGTTCCCACGGCATCGGTTATGCTTTTCCGCCGTCCGAGACGGTCATATGTGAATTCGATGCTGTCAGTTGCCGGGTCAGTATAATTAATGTTTCGCAGTTCAGCGGTATCCGAATCATAAATGTATGTTGTCACAATGGTGCCGTTCTCACGCGCCCATGTCCGGGTTTCAAGTTTTCCCCAGGGCGTATAACCGTATGAGACGCTTTTGTTTTTCGCATCTTTTTTTGCTGTCAGGAATCCGGTGCCCGGATCG
>JAAELK010000140.1 GCA_024226935.1 Desulfobacteraceae bacterium | reverse complement strand
TACTTCCAGTGTTTCACGGTTATAGCGTTTCCCTTTACATACATCACAAGGAACGTATACATCTGGTAAGAAGTGCATTTCGACTTTAATTACACCATCACCCTGACAGGCTTCACAGCGCCCACCTCGAACGTTGAAGCTAAAGCGGCCCGGCTTGTAACCACGTGAACGCGCTTCTTGTGTACCTGAAAACAGTTCACGAATTGGTGTAAAGATACCGGTATAGGTTGCCGGGTTAGAACGCGGGGTGCGTCCAATTGGGCTTTGGTCGATATCGATAACCTTATCGAAATGCTCTAAACCTTTTATCTTCTTATATGGTGCAGGAACTGCTGTTGTGGCACCGTTAAGCTGCGTGTGGGCGATCTTAAAGAAGGTATCGTTAATCAGAGTTGATTTGCCAGAACCTGACACACCCGTAATACAGCTGAACAGGCCGACAGGAATTGTCGCTGTCACCTCTTTAAGGTTGTTGCCTGTCGCACCAATCAGCTCTACGACT
>JAAELK010000139.1 GCA_024226935.1 Desulfobacteraceae bacterium | reverse complement strand
TATACGTTATTCCCAAAAACCATTATCATCATGAGTTAATGAGATTTTGATTTTTGAAATGCCAAAATAATACCGAAAAATCATGGTTTACAAAGAAAATATAGGTGTCTTGAGAAACGATGGTTTTTTGAGACACCTATATTTTTAATAACGTATAAACAGAGCCCAAGATAAATTATTCCGAGCCTGAAATGATTATTCCAAGCCTATTAACGTATAATGTGAGCCGGGCTGCCTACGTAGTAACGTATAATCAGAGCCGGGAATGTGTCATTAAATCGAGCCGGGGGCTGATCTATTCCGAGCCACTACAGGTATCCTCTAAGATCCTCCTTAAAGATCAAACCATCCACACCTCCAATTATATAAATTAGTAACATCCTCATCGAAATAAAATGTGTTAACTGTAGCGGCCCGCACTTATCACCAAATTCCAGCCCCAATTAATTGATTCTATCCGTGCCCTGGCCCACATTAAATGCGCCTGAGACCACATTAAGTGCCACTATGAAGTTAAGAAACTCAACCCATTGAAAAGTTTTAAAACTTTGATTTCGTAACTGTATTTTTGACCGTTAAAAACAGATCGATGTTCTGAAAAGGACCGTTTTCCGAACGAAAATATTATATATTATTTTTTCAATCATTATCCCAAAAAGCCTCTTCAACCAAATCAATAGATTCTTGATAGATAATTTCGGTAGGGAATGTTAAAAACGCATTTAATTTAAATATAGGAGTTGGAATATTGAATAAACGGGAATTGATACAAAAATTCAAAAAAAAATGTAATGTTACCGGCTATGAAGCTTCTCAAATAGTTAATATCTTTTTCAATGAAATTAGTGAGGCCCTTATCAGGGGGGGGGAAGGTTGAAATACGTGGTTTTTGCTCTTTTTCCATCAAGAGTTATAAATCTTATCTCGGAAGGAACCCAAAAACAGGAGCAAAAGCTTTAGTACCTACCAAAAAATTACCATTTTTCAAATGTGGAAAAGACCTAAAAGAACGAGTTGATTACAAAAAATAAATATAATTTTAAAGCTCCACCTATTTTTCTTTGGTTAGCATTTTTTATTTATTCTGGATCTATTATAGGAGGTGTGAAGCCATAATCTGAAGTTTTTACCCTTCTCCCCGGAAAGCATAACTGTAATATTTTAATGAAACACAATTTATAGAATCACCTAATGTGGGCCGGAGGTTTAATCAACTACCCTCCGAACCCTCTTATATAAGGTCAGCTCCTGGAGAGCAGCCGGATTTTCTTAAAAGCCCCTAAAACTTAATTCTGTAATTTTATCTGATTTAAAGGCCGGCTTGAGAGAGTACCTATCCTTATTATATTGACTTTAAGTATTGAAACTATTATAGCTTTCTATAGTTTCAATACTTAAAGATGTTTTAAACACCCCAAAAAAAGGATTTCTATGATAATAGCTTTTTACAACGAAAAGGGAGGCGTAGGCAAAACGACCTTGGCTCTTAATTTGGCGTATCTGCTTAAATGGCCTATTCTCACCAACGAATCTAAAGCCACTCTCCTGAAGAAAACAATGCCTGAAAATGCAGTTGTCCATCTAAAGCCTAACCAACCATTCCCGCAGCTAAAAAAAGATGCCAATGTTATCTTTGATTTTGGTGGTTTTATTGATGAACGTTTGGAAAAGGGGCTTGGCATGGCTACTGGTGTTATTGTTCCTACCAGAAATGATTTTGGTACTCTCCAGGGGACGATTGAAAGCATCCAGGAAATAAAAGAGGTCAACAGCAATATTGTGGTGGGAGCGAATTCTATCTCAACGCCCAGATCCGGCGAAAAGGTTAATAGGAATTTCGAAGATGTCTCTCAGATGATAAACAAATATCATCCTGACATTCCTGTCGTGCAAGTAAAATACTCTGCTTATATTGAGGATATACACATAAACAAGGTGTCTTTACAAACGCTCCATGATCGAGGAGGTTTAACCAAATATCACACGACCACACCGTTGAAACAGATTAAAAAATTATACGAGGTGTTTAAATGAACCAAGATTTTAACCTGGCAGACGATATCCTTTCGGCACCTAATCCAACTGAAGAAAACCACATAAAAGCCGCCGCAAAAACAAAGACAAAAAAAATGCCAGAGATTGGTAGGCCCAAAAAGCCGAAAGACGAAAAGCTTTCGAGAAAGATCACAGTCAATTTAACCGAAGCGGAATATCAAAAAGTACTCGGATTATCAAAAAAACATTTTGATGTTCCTTTAGGTAAAATACTTAGAAAACTATTAAAAGATCAAAAGGTTTTTTAAGTTAAAAAAATATTGAAACTAAAAAGAGTTTAAAACATCTTATAGTTTTAAAAGTATTAATACTTTTAAAAATTAAATAAATTATATTGAATTGAAAACAGGTGCTATAGAATGAAAAATGCTGAGCAGAACTTCCTCGATGGACTTGATAAAAAACTTTGGAACGCAGCTGATAAACTCCGCTCTACACTGGACGCCGCACAATACAAACATACGGTTCTTGGCCTCTTATTTG
>JAAELK010000138.1 GCA_024226935.1 Desulfobacteraceae bacterium | reverse complement strand
GATCATTTTTAAAATGGGATAAAAATGTATAAGAAGGAAGCCCTGTTATTTCACTCAGTTCATGGGCATTTAATCCACCTTCAGATTGCTTTACAACAGCAATGACAGTATTTTTCAAATTTCCAAATTTTGAGAAAAAAACACCTTTATATTTCCATATACCATACTCGTCAAAACGTGGGATATTAGCGAGTGTGTAGTATTTGCTATTTTTATTATAACTTGTATAACATTCCCAATTCTTGACTCGCCGCTGAATTGTTTTTTCAGAACACCTTAAAATCGCCACTAAATTAATCATTGTAAGTACTTTTTTATTTTTAAATAGTATCTGCTGAATTTCTCATTCAGCGAATTTTCAGGTTGCAATCAATATATTTGTATGGCATTTTCAAATTTTAATATTATGGCACTTAATTTTAAAATTTTGAGGAGTAAAAAGTCATTTTATCGGGATCAGGGCAAAAAAAACTGCTGATTCGAACGCACCTCTCCTTCCTTCGGAATACCGAAAATCCCGAAACTCAGAAAAGAAAAACTGCATAACGCTTGGTAAAGTTAAGCAAATCCTAATTTTATCAGGCTTTTTTCTTTTATTTCCTCCTTATGATATAACTGAAGAAACTTCTTCAGATTGTAAGCTGTCTGACACGCCAGCGACCACATCCGATGTCCGTCCAGCATGTGCCAGAGGCTTTTTTTGAAACCCCGGAGATTTTTAGCCACAGCAATAAATCCTTCCGTAGCCGAGCGCGCGCTGCGGCAGAAATCCTGTTTGTCTTCGGCAATATCGTTACTGCGTCCCATAAACACATTGCTGACATTTTCAGGTGTGTTTTTTATATTTTTTTGACTTCTCATCCCCAGATCTGTAACAACAGTGTCAGGCCAGTCTTTCATCCGGCCTTTGAAAAGATTCAGGGTTTCCGGATACAGTGTTGAATCGTTGGGATTACCGATGAAATTTTCAACGGTAATCATGAAACCCTGGCGGTTGAAAGACATCTGCACTGTGGTTCCGAACTCACATTCCGGATGAGTCTTTCCTTTTTTAATCGGGCGGGCGTCGGGGTCATCAAGTGAAACTATCCTGTCTTTGATGTGACGCTCTCCCCCGAGTTTCTGCCGAGTCTGTTCTTTCAGCAGTTCCAGAAGCTTAACCAGCTTTCCGGCTTTCGCTTTCTGTCTGCCTGAAGTGTTCTTCTTCAGCGAGTCAACCCGGATTTTGAATATTTCCAGGGCAGCAAGAAAAAAAATGCTGAACACGGCCAGCCATTTCACCCGGTCATTTTCCTTTGACAGTCCGAATTCCCGCCACATCTTTTTTAACTTATCTTCATCCCACCACACGGGAATGCCGTGCAGTTTTGCAAATGATCTCATTTTTTTGAAAGCTTTATGAATCAGCTGAACATCATTCGGATAAATGATGTTGCTTTCCAACACTGTGGAATCCGTCAGGGCACTGTCCCCTTCAATCACTCCCGCGCAGCGAAGCATCTCAAAGACTTCCTTCTCAATAACAGCGAAACCTTTTTCCCCGATGCGCTTTCTGAAAGTACACATGGATGAAGGATCAAGAAAGACTTCCAGCCCCTGATCCGCAACATCGCAGAAATATTGTATATATCGGTTATCTTTCACCGATTTCACTACGTCCCTGTCACTGAGCTTATAAAAGCGGGAAACAATTACCAGCGCCGTCATCATTCGCAGATTTTTGCCCGGGGCTCCTTTTGTTTTATCATAGAACTGCGACAGACGGCCGGTTATCTTTTCCCATGGAATTATCTGCCGAAGAACCGCAAGTTCATGATCAGGGTTATTGATATTTCTGTCAGTCCATTCCTGGTCAAGCATCTCTTCATAAGCTCTTATCATGACTGCCTCCTCTTTTTTGCTCCTCAGAATTTTAAAATTAAGTGCCATATATTAAAATTTGAAAATGCCATACAAATATATTGATTACAACCTGAAAATGCGCTAAAAGAGAAATTCAGCAGATACTATTTAACACGTCTTGATTTTTCTACAGTTATTCAATTGTCAGAAAATAGAGTTATTCAATTGCCAGAAAATCATATTCCGGTGTATTTTAACTTCCAAGATTATTCTGACGAAAGCGCAGTCAATGTTTGGACAGCAATAGCAGAAGCTGTTGCGGAAAAAATAAGAGAGAAAAAGCATCCTGAAGCAAAAAGTGAATCCAAAAAATTTCTTGCTACTGCATTAAAGTATGAATCTATTTCAACGGGGTTTGGCCAAGCGTTTAATCGTTTGAATAAGTTCGAGTTCAAAATTCATCTGTTATTCGATGAATTTGACCTGACAATAGACAATTCCAATTTGGATGATACCTTTTATGATATACTTCGCGGGCTTCCGACAAAAGCTGGTAATGTTTCATATATTATTGCGACACGTAAGGGAATTGCTGAACTTCAAGCGGCAAACAAGAAAGTCAGTTCACCGTTTTGCAATATATTCACAGGCATGACACTTGATCCGTTTCAGGAGGATGACGTTCTTCATT
>JAAELK010000137.1 GCA_024226935.1 Desulfobacteraceae bacterium | reverse complement strand
TTTGACAGAGGTGCCCTTTCCGTGTGTGATATTTCAGCTTCTATCCCTGGTAATACTTTTGTTTTGTCTGTGCCCAAATCTTGTCACCCTTCACTCTCAAACATTACAAGTGATACCAACGTTGAGCCTGTCCAATAAGTCCTATCATACTGATATTATAATATTAAAAAAGCGATCCAATCAGTTTTGCCGGTGATGGCGTTAGGTCATTGCTTTGGAGGGAGTAGTTTTTTAAAATAATTCGGCTGTATCTGTTTACAATTATGTTATATTGAAGTACAGTCTATTTATTAGTTAAAACAAACCCCCAAAAAGCAGCCATCGAGTCTTTCTATGCCACGATACAAAAAGATCCACGAGAATCAATTAATGTTTATAGGATTATCTGCTAAAGGTCAGTTTGAGGTTGAGTCCTTTGAATTTGCCATTCATCAACTGATCGAAAAAGAAATCGACACCTCTCTTTTTGACCATCGGTACAACAACGATCACTTTGGAGCTTCGGCCTATCATCCAAAAATTCTGTTAAAAATTATCTTGTTGGCCTATGCTAAAGGAATCACATCCAGTCGTGCCATCCAGTCATTATGCGAGGACAACTTTGCATTCATCACGCTTGCCGGGGGGCTACAGCCTAAAAAATCTAAGATCGCTGATTTCGTCAGAATACTTCCCCAAGAAATTGAATCGGTGTTTACGCAAGTATTATGTGTTTGCTATCAAATGGGACTCATTGGCAATAGAATGTTTGCCATTGATGGCTGCAAGATGCCTTCAAATGCTTCTAAAGAATGGAGTGGAGACAAAGCAGACTTTACTAAAAAGAAAAATAAGTTGGAAAAAGCCATCCGCTATATGATCCAAAAACATCAAGTCGAGGATACTAAAAATAAGGCCC
Organism: Desulfobacteraceae bacterium; assembly: GCA_024226935.1. Taxonomy (GTDB): domain Bacteria; phylum Desulfobacterota; class Desulfobacteria; order Desulfobacterales; family Desulfobacteraceae; genus NBML01. The sequence goes on along the minus strand of JAAELK010000137.1, from coordinate 1,338 downwards.
CCAATCGATATGAAGATGAACGTAAACAGATCGAGAAGTTAATTAAAACCAATCGAAAGATCAAAACATTTTTAAGGTCTCATAAAGACAAACCCGGAAAACGACAGAAAACAGTCAAAAGCAATATAACAGACAATGAAAGCGCTAAAATGAAATGTGCCAAAGGTGTGATTCAAGGGGTCAATGCAGTCACTGTTGCCGATGCGAAACACCAAGTCGTTCTAGGGATGCAAGTCTTTGATTCGGTTGATGAACGTCCCTCTCTGAAACCATTGATTGAGCAGGTCAGGGTACGTCTACAGAGATTTTTTCCGGATCAAGACGTACTAAAGATGATTCAGTTTTTGGCCGACAGTGGATTTTGCAATGAAGTTAATTTGAAGTATCTCGTTGAAGAGGGAATTGATGCCTACATAGCAGATGGCCATTTTCGTAAAAGGGATCCTCGTTTTAAAGATGCTCGCACAAATCATTCACCGAAACTCAAACCGAATAGAAAGTTTACTTTGAACGATTTTTGTTTTGACCCGAAAACCAATCGTTGTATCTGTCCCATGGGGAAACCACTTTGGTTGAAATCACCCAATGCGATGGCACAAGGTTTTCCAACGATCAGGTTCCAAGCACACGTGAAAGATTGTAAAGACTGCGAGAAACGAAAACAGTGCTTGAAGAACGAACATCAACAATCACCACGGCAGGTTTCTTTTCGGAAAGGAGAAAGCAATCATCTCCAGTATACCGAACAAATGAAAAAGAAAATCGATTCCGATCAAGGAAGAGCCGTCTACAATAAACGACTGGGGGCTATTGAACCGGTATTTGCCAATATCACATCCACGTTAAAACTAAATCGATTAAACTATCGGGGAAAGGCAAAGAACAATATGCAATGGACTCTTTTTTGTATCATTCATAACATCGGTAAAATCATGCGATATGGTCAATTGACTGGATAGGGAGTATCCGGCGAGCCTAATTCCTCATATACAACTCACCAATAGCGCCATATTTTCACATCCAAGCAGGCTAAACATCATCAAAGAATCATTTTCTTAATCCTTCCCTTAAAAAAGAGTGGATTTTTAGAAAAGGTCACGATAAATTTATCGCTAAAACGATTCCCAATCTGTGACCAAAATTGAACGGAGCCTATTCTTGGTCGCTGATTCAATCAAAATGACTTAATGGACAGGCTCGTTGGCCGGTCGAAACCTGATGATCTAATTTTTCTAGGCTAGCGGGATCTTTTTGTCGACCAAATTCATACCGGCCAATTGGAGAGTGCAGAGAAAACTTGGCGACTCATCGACGGAATGCCACGTCCTTCGAGTCGCT
>JAAELK010000136.1 GCA_024226935.1 Desulfobacteraceae bacterium | reverse complement strand
TGGGACCATTTTTTTAGGTGGTTTTTCCAGAATTGAGACCGCTTTTTATTTTCTTTTTTAAATTGTTCCGGCACCGTTTAAGCTCCTTTAATTTTAAAGTTGGCTCAAGATGTCACGATCCAATCGAAATTATAAGATGGGTTTGTTAGACGCTTACGGAAGTACACATTCAAGAAGTGGCATGAAGCAAGGGCTAAAATTATAGATTTATCCAATGATGAATCCAATAAAACACATATTTTCAGGGGCCAACGTGAATCATCTTGGCATCTGAAAAGTTCTTTAGAGCGAATGATAGGAGGTATGCGAAGCGGTATACCTAAACATGTGGAAGAAATCACGCGACTTGCATTCAAGAGAGGAATAGGAGCCTATTCTCCTAAGACTTTCAACTCTAATTATGAGTATTTCGAAATGATGCAACATTATGGGGCACCGACAAGATTATTGGATTGTACCATGTCCCCTTATGTTGCAGCTTATTTTGCTTTTGAGCATCCAAAAACAGAATCTAATGGAAGTAAACATGTTTCAATATGGATGATTAAAGGTGGCTGGCTGACTACCCATAACAATACAGTTTATAGTAGCAATATAGACCTCCTTAAAGCATCAACTTCCCACCTCTATAATCTGGCTGATTATCAAAATTTTGATTTCCTTTTTAAAGAAGATATTGAGGGCATTATTCCTTAGTTTCCCTCCTGTATGGATAATAGAATGATAGCACAGCAAAGCGTTTTTTTGGTTCCAACGACGATAGAAAGTTCCTTTGAAGAGATACTTGAAGTCTACTATAAAGGCTTAAACGAAAATATGCCTCCTCCAATTGTACGTATCGATATTTCAGATGAAGCGAGGTATGATGCAATAGAAGATTTAACTCGTATGAATATAAATGCTGGTACTATGTATCCTGGATTGGATGGTTTCGCAAAATCATTCCGATGGGAATACGAATTAAGTATAAGATCTGAGAAGGAACGGTATGGGGGGTAGTTGAGCATACGAGAGTCAAGATTTCTTGCATTATGTTGCGAGTCGCCATAGGCCCTTGATAGTCGTGCATTAGCTGGTTGTGAGCATGGAAGTCAATATCCTGTTTAATAACAATAACTTACAAGCTTTTTACAAATTTGTAAGAAAAACCCACAACATAACTGCGATCTTTTTAGGCACCCCTGCGACTATTATTCAAACCAATTTTAATACATCAAGGAATTGCATTTTCATTCCTCCTCTTTCCTTTTGGTGAACCAAATATGCGGGGTATTCCAGGCGGCACAAGGGAAATTATTGTTTTTTAGAATAGGTCGTGCTCGCCATATAAAAAGCGTAACATGTGGATAAGTCATTTAAAAGCGAATAATAAGAATCAAATACAATTTTTCTTTTTTGGGGTTTAGAATCAAATGGAATTAACCCTGAATTACATAACTTAATCAAGCTGGCTACATAACTTGCATTAGTATTTTTAAAATTATGAATGCAAAATGATTTAGATTTGTATAGGTATCTTTAAGATTTCCTACAATATAAAAATTTTGGTTCATCAGGATATCGCGTACTTCGCATCAACAGTAAGTATCGGTGCCTTTGAATTATAATGAAAATTTTAAGTCTTGAAATTAAGGAGTGG
>JAAELK010000135.1 GCA_024226935.1 Desulfobacteraceae bacterium | reverse complement strand
TTGACAGATTTGGATTGGCATTCAGGACATCTTATTGCTTCTGGCTTGGGAAAGACTTCAATAATTACAGCCCCCCCTAAAAAAAGAGTCTTTTTATAAAATTGGTCACGCAGGCCTAAAGCATGATATACAAAACTTGTCGACATGACTTCATTCTCCATTCTTGTAGGGCTAATACAAAAAAATAGAAAAATGGTCAGGTCCACTCCTTAATTTCAAGACTTAAAATTTTCATTATAATTCAAAGGCACCGATACTTACTGTTGATGCGAAGTACGCGATATCCTGATGAACCTGGAATAACATCTATTTCAACCGGCGTAATTATCCTTGGATTCTTTTATTTCATATTAATCTTTATATCCTCTCTATATTTAGCTCCACCACCCCAGGACTGGCTGCCTAAAGGATATACAGCAAAGCCTGATTCTGGAACCAGCGGGCAGAAAATCATAAAAAAGGATTTGGAAAATATTTTTGCCAATGAAACCACTAAAACAATTAGATTTTATTATCAATGGCTTATGCTTTTTATTAATGTAACATGCGGAATTGCCTTAATTTCTGTAGCTAAATTTATGGGAAAAGATCTTATATTGCTTAGCTCTTAGGCTGCAGCTGTCATGGTTACGCTCATGAGTGATCAACGACAAATATTAAAAAGATTAAGAATCAAAAAAATGGGGGGGGGAGGGTTGCATAATAATTAAGTGGGCCCCATAAAAAAATTTAATCTTCTGACAATCAAATTTTATAAATAGCCACTGTCCCCCGAAAACTTGAATTGGGCAGTGGCTATTTATATTAAGCTTATAATAAAAATTCTTCTTTACAAAGTTCGCAGGATGCAGTGGTTTGAACTTGCCGGCAATGAACACATCTATCTATCAGATAACGCTCTTTGCCCTGGGATTTGAGACAATAATTGCACTCCCAATCCTTTTTAGTTGCTACCAATGCGGAACAACCAGGGCATTTGATGGGAAATCTCCTGAAAATCAAAAAAGAAATACCGGTAAAGACAAAAAAAGGGCCTATCAGTTTGAATTGAATACTGGAAGCAAATTGACTGAACTCACCGGACCCCGATAAAATAACATAGAGTAAGAATGAAATGGACGTAACCGCCAGAAATTTAAACCGAAAATGAAAATAGACACTTTTCAAGGATTTTTCTTCCATAGGGCATACTCCCGTTAAAAATTTTAATTCCTAGGCACTTTTATTATCTTTTTCTAAAATTTCCATCCAATATCAATCATCTTTTTTAAAAAATAAGGGGTAGATTGTTTAAGATTTCAAAAATAACCTGGGCCTCATGGTCGTTTCTAATAACTTACGGTACTCTTCAAAATCATCCATATCATCGGAGGATTCAAAATGAATCTCCTCACCAAAGGTGATAAAAACCCGTGAAAAAGGTTTGGGAAGCATGAACCTATCCCAAGAATTGAAAAACCAGGCATGTTCGGCCGAGGTATAAAAAGGAACCATAACCGCATCCGTTTCAAGGGCAATCTTGATAACCCCAGCCTTAACCCTACCAATTGGGCCTGTGGGTCCGTCGAGAATATGGGCACCAAATCCATAGGTTTTTATATGGTCAATCATTGCATCCAAAGCTTGTTTGCCTCCCCTGGAAGAAGATCCCCGTGGTGTGTGCCAGCCGGTCCTGTTGGCCACCCCTGATATCAAATCACCGTCTTTGCTCTGGCTGATCATAAGACCGGGGTTAAATTTGGAATAGGTTTTAAAATGGTGAATAACTGAAAAAAACTGCTGGTGCCATCCACACAAAAGAACAGGAATCCCCTGCTTTCTAAGATCCTGCCAGCGGTTCTCATTTTTAACTCTGATCCGAAAGGTCATACTATAGACCCGGATAAGATAATAAGCAAAAGCAATGAAAGGCCGAGTATAAATTATAAATTTTAATTTCTTAAACATTAATGATTCCCCAAGTAAAAATATCATAATAACTTAGCAGATACCCCAAAAAAAACAACCTTATTCATTTGCCTAAGTTCACCACCAAATTTTAACAGGCTGCACTGCCCTTGTTTCACCCTGATGCTTATGTTAATATTTATTTTACACCATGAAACAGCCGATCATAATTCATGACAATTAAGTGGAGATATTTATGAGAAAATTATCTTTTATTCTATTATTGTTTTTTTTTATTATTTCATGCGCTCATAATCAAAAAAATATTGATCAAATTACCTGGTTCCCCAAATTAACCCCTGAAAAATTAACTCCAAGAGAAGGTTTTTGGTTTATCGAAAACTTAAAAGGTTATCAACAGACAACTGAATATACATGCGGCCCTGCAAGCCTTCTATCTTTAGCAAAATATTACGGTTTACCAAATATGACCGCAGATAAAAAAACTGAAATGAGAATTGCTAAAGAAGTTGGTACAAGAAGCATGGATGTTTTAAAGAATGGCGGAAAACCTGGAACAAAACCCGGTGAAATGACTCAGTGGTTAGAAAAGAACAGCTTTAAGGTTAAACTGGAGTTTGAAGATAAAGAAGACTTTTCTGCCTTAAAAAAACTTCAAGACAATATAAAAAACGGCATTCCAACCCTAGTGGAATGGATAAATTTGACAGGACATTGGGTCGTGGCAATTGGATATGATAATAGGGGAAATGACAATCCCATGGATGATGTTCTGATTTTTGCAGACTCCTATGATAAATATGACGATTATAAAGATGGTTATACCTTTGTAAATGCCCGTAGTTTTTATTGGTTATGGTTTGATGCATTTTATTTTGATAAGACTACATGGCGTACAATGATTACTGCTGTACCAGCAGGCAAATCAGATAAAAAATGACTTAAATCATAATATTTACTTGATTTAAACAATAAGTAAAATCGATAACGCCGGGTCAGATTTGCTGCCTTTATGCCACTGACCGGACGCTATCGTAAATAACTAAAATAAATATTTTTATATCAAACTCCTGATATCAGGAGTGAGTTTCAATTTTTGTTGAGAGCGGAACCAAAGGTAAAATCCCTGGTCCGCCCATGGCGATTATTTAAAAAAACCGGATTGATCAACTTCATAGCCGTAACGGGTTATTGAATAATCGGTAATCAATTTGATCCGAATTTTATTCCCTGGAATAATCACCCAACCGTCGCTTCGATCAAAAGCGGAACCTGTACCATCGGTGATCAAATTACCGCTCACCTTATAAACCTGATTATCATTCTCATCATAAACATACAAAAAATCATATCCACTTTCTGTATTGAGAGTGTTAAAGTGAACTCCGACCTGTTGAGCATCGGTTTTCATATACTCAAATTCATAGGTTTTATTATTTCCATAGTTATGAGTTGTACTTTTTATAAAGCTTTCATAGGTCCATACTCCATCATCGGTTTCCCAGGTAGCTATAATAGTTCCATCACCTGCCGAATAACCGTGAAGCAGAACATTCCAGGTTCCTTCACCCGGTGAAGAAAAAAGCACCGATTCACTTGATCCACTTTCGTAGGGAGCTTTGAAAGTATCGGTATCATGGGAACCTTTTTCCGATGGCCAATCGATTGCAGAGTTTTTCACATAAAGATCAATATCACCACTTCCTGTTATGGTAACTTCCAGATTTGTGACATTTGATGGAATTACAATTGTAAACTCCTTGATAGCGTCCTCTTGAAGGGAAAATGTTTGTGCAACACCTTTTTCAAGTTGTGAGGTTATAGGAGGAATATCGATTCCAATTGCCGTGGAAAGATCGATTCGATTTTTTGTAGTGTCTCCAATAACCTGAACACCGGTATTATTGTAAAGAGCAAGTAATTCATCTTTTTGCCCCGTATATTCAGGAAGTGCCTGGAGAAGCTGGGCTGTCATACCTGCTGCTGCGGGACAGGCAGAGGATGTACCGCCAAGGGCTCTTGTTCCTCCACCGCAGTTTGCACACATCACTTCTTCAGATGGCGCATAAATATCCAAAAAGGAGGCTGTATCGGAATAGCATGTACGTTCATTAACCAATCGATTGCTGTCACTGCAATAGGCCGGATAAAAAGCCTCATAATTTGCATCATTTTCATCCCACACAGATCCAACCGAAATAACATTGCTTGAACATGCAGGACTTCCCATGGAATCGATCCATCCATCATTTCCAGATGCAGCAAAAACAACAATTCCATTTGATACAGCATTACCGGCGGCGGTATGAAGAAGTCCTGAATTACATTCACTATAATAGCGACTTCCACCCAAAGACATACTTATAATTTTTATTGGCGCTCCACCATTTGCTCCGTCTTTATTTGTTACACACCAGTTTATTGCCTGGGCAATAACAGAATCATAGGCGTTGGGGAAAACAGTTAACCCATAAAGGCTCGCATCGGGTGCATATCTGTGAACAATTGAAATTGTTCCGGTTCCATGGTAGCAATCATCATTATTTTGCGAATGAATTGAAGTTCCCGGATCTGAAAAATTTTCTCCTGCCGATATTACACCATTTGGCAAAGTTACACTTCCACCAAGCTCTGAATGAAGCAGGTCAAAACTGGAATCAATTACAGCCACACCAATACCGTCTCCTGTGAATCCAGACGATTCAGCTAAATCCGAACCAACCAAGTTGCGGCCCTCAACGGTAAAAAGTTCATTTAGATGATCCAGCTCTATAAACGATACATCACTTCGTTTGGCAATGGTTTCAACAGCATTGACATTCATGACATTGGCAACTACAGCATATTGATAATCCATTTTCATTAAAAGACTGAAACCGTTATCCGATATGGTTGAAGATGAACTAAACGATTTTAATTTTGAAAGCGATCCCAACGACTCGATAAATTTATCCTGAACCTTTTTGACTTTTTGACCAAGGGTCGGAATATCATTTAAAGTGTTCATCAAAAGCAATGGCTGCACACTGGAACTTTCCTCACTTTCAAGGTGTATAATCACTCTCACCGGATTATCAGTCACAACATCCTTTAAAAGTGTCTTTACCTTCACTTGTTCCTGGGAAAACTTTTCATAAATCTCAGGATCAATTTTGGATTGAACATCTATTGCAAATACCGATGTCACAACTGAAAGCATAAAAACAACTGAAATAACAGAAAGTAAAACTCGTTTCATTATAATCTCCTTTTCCCAAGTTTAGCCCACTTTAGCATTCCCTTTTTAATCAAAAGTCTGCCCTGAATAAAAGTTCCTTAAATTATTTCACCTCCTTATTTTTTATAAGTTTTCTTTTAAAATAAACAATTTTCTGGGTTTATCCAATTCAATAAATAATACATCTTTAAGCGATGCAATCTTATTAATTGTTTTAATATTTATAACATTGCCCACAATTGCATATTGATAATCCATCATCATTTTTAGATCGAAAAAAAAACCGGATGATTTTAGTTTATCCTGAAAATTTAACTGTTTAATTAATAATAAAAATGAATTTTGTACTTGTTTTACCTTTTGGGCCAGAACCTGATTATTATTAAGACCTGAGGTTTTAGATTCAAGATCAGAATCAATGTTTTCATTTTGACGCAGATATACAATTATTCTTATGGGATCAGAACTTTTAAGACTATCATCATCAGACAGACGAAATTTTTTATAAATGGCCGGATCAACCTTTGATTGAAAGGATTCTATCTTATCTTTTCCAGGTTGCGGAACTTGAACTGCAAATAGATTTGATCCAAATAATAGTAAAAAACAAGATAAAATATATTTCATAGCAATTGCCCTTCCATACAAAAAATTATTTATACATCAAACTAAAGTAATTTTTCACCCTGAAAGTCTCCAATTCAGGCAGAATGAACAACTTTCAACTCAAATAAGCTTGAAAACATTTAGCAGCATTAACATATGCCAAAACGAAAGTAAAGATATCTGAATCGGTACAAATCACATAAGATCATCACAGAACTTTGATACCAGAAAACTGCAAAAAAATTCAGGAAAAACTTTTGCTTTTTTAATATCAAATATTGACATCCGTCGAGATGACACCTAAACTTCGAAAGTTTCCGATATCGTAAACCTGATAAAGGAGTCAAAATGAAAATTATCGCCATCATGGGAAGTCCAAGAAAAAACGGGGTTACCTCACGAATTGCAAAAGGATTCTTAGAGCGGGCAGAGACCAAAGGAGCACAAACCACCTCCTTTTACTTGAATCATATGGATTTCAAAGGATGCCAGGGATGCCATCTATGCAAAAGTAAATCCGAATCCTGCGTGCTGAAAGATGACCTGACCCCGGTACTGGACAGTATTGTCACATCAGATATTCTGGTCTTTGCCACCCCCATCTATTTCTGGGATGTCACCGGCCAGTTTAAATGCTTTTTTGACCGGACCTGGTCCCTGGTTAAACCGGACTATACGACCAATCCCCAGCCGGCCCGCATGGATCCTGGAAAAAAAGCATTATGGATCTCAAGCCAGGGGGAAGAAAAAGAAAAATACAAAGAGGTGGTTGATAAATATACAGGTTTTCTAACCATGTTCGGATGCGAAACCCATTCAATCAGAGCCTTTGGTATGGGGGACGGCCCGGATCAGGAAATAGGAACATTTTTGGACCAGGCCAAAAATATGGCAGACCAATTGGTCGGGTAAACGTTTTGGGATACCTCTAAGAGTCTAAAAAACCAGGGGAAAGGCTGGTCGCTGTACCGAAGCCGTATCAAAAACCTGACCCGCTGCCATATTCAGGCTTTTCCCCCGGCCCCTTCGATCCTGATATCGTCAAAGCCAATGGCCTTATTGTGAACCGGAAAGATTGAGCAACACCAAGGATAAAATTATTTGAGAATCGGTACAAATCACATCAGATCACCGCTGAGCATGGAGACAAGGGAACTGCTTAAAAATTGAGGAACCTCAAGGCAATAATAATCTTTAACAGCAACATGTATATCAACTCCCAGGGGCTTACCATGAGCCGCTTCCCATTTTGATACTAACATGTCTGCCACATCCTGGGACCGGATATGCTCTTTCCCCCCCCTGACACCTTCAACCCGCAAATTGAGCAATTCAAGGCGCGCCATCCCAAATTCGGTGATGCACTTTTTCCCGTAGGGCAATAAAAGAACCAGTATATCGTTTGCAGAACTATGCATTTGTTCTGCAAAATCGGGGAAAACCTTACTTTTTGTTATATGGCTGTTTCCGATCTGCCCCACCATTGTTGAGGAGCCAGAGCTGCTGATATTTAGCTGAACAGCCTGGGAAAGTTTTTGCTGCCAGACGAGGTTACGATATCCTAAAATATTGTTCTGCATAAGCTTATCTTTCTGCTGGGAAATCAACCAAGCTAATTTTTCTTGGGGAAAAGTACCTTTTTTCTGGGCCACATAGTACAAAAGTATCGAATCATGAATGCATTTCATATGATAATCAAAACCGGTTAGTTTCCCGGTTGTTTTGGGCACCTTCTTAGCTAATTGCAAAAAATATTTATCATCCAAAGTTCTCTTCACATGAGTTTTAGAATGGGAAGAATCAACATGTTTTGCATCATTGGTATTCCGCTTCAAAAGATTAATCCCCAGGGGATAACTGGTTGTGGTACTGGGAACTATATTACCCGGCAAGACACCATTCTTTTTCTTTATACTGTTAAAAATAATATCCCTGGTAATCCCTGCTGCAAACAAAGAATCAGGCTCTTCAAGGCCCTTTATACAGGGCAAAGTTTCACCTGTTTGGGTATCATCACCATAATCATATACGACTGCATCGGATAAAAGCCCTTCCACAAAAAAATCCAACTTTTTCTTTTTGGCAAAAGAAGCGGTCCTATCAAAAAGCACGGCAGCACGCCGGGATACATTATAATCCACAAGAGAAGACAAATATTGTGAAGTCGAGAACTTAGGTTTTACAGGCCTGGTTGCATATTTATGAACCTCTCCATTAAGGATCAGCACATCCTTGGTTTTTAAAAGTTGAGAAAGTCTGCTACACCAAGTTCGATAAGTACCTTCTATCCCTCTATGCAGCTTGGGACTTCGAATCAAACCTTCCAGTTTTGCTCTGAACTCAAAGTAGATCCAGTCTTCAAATTTACCGTCAAATACACAAACCACCCTTTCCAAAATCCTAGTATTCTGGGTAAAATTAAGATCCTGGATCATACGCAGTCCGGCCTTTGTAAATATCTTAACCCCGGTGTTAGCAAGACTGACAGAAGAGGATCTCAAACATCTGACACTAAATATTTTCAACAGACCATACAAGTTGCCTTTACCGCTGTTATATTGAAACAGGTCGGAACTATATCTTTCATCCAGAAGAGTTCTCAACTTTTTTATCATTACCCCGAATCCCGTTGAATTGCTTCCAGATTTTCCCGGATCAAAATCTATTAACTTTTCAGCGGATTTTCTCACGGCTTCAATGGCTTTATTGCGTATCTGATTCACTTTTGCGCGGAAAAATTTTGCAGAGGTACAATTTTCCAACTCAAGCCTATATTTATCACCTTTTTTTTTCTTCTTTCCTATTAAATCAGCTCTCCTGCATAATGCCTTAAGCCTTTCATCTATCCATATTCCCACAATACTTTCGTAGGAAACCTGGGGTGTACGCAACACGCGAGGATTTTTTGAAAATATTTTTTCCATGGCGCTGAAAGCCCTTAACTGACCCGGCAAATCATTTACTTCGGGCAACAAGGTCCTGACAGTATGGATAAACAAAGGATCAACCGAAGTTCCAGAAATTTTGTACATACTGACCCGACCGGCCAAAACAGCCCAGTCAATACCACATTTGGGCAGGTCATTCCTCCAGGCTCTGGTTGATTTTATTTTCATTATTATTTCAATGGCCTGTTGCATATTTTTTCCCTTTTTATTCTAAATTATCAATCACAAAGCATGAAAACCCCCTATACACAAAACATTGTATTTTAGGATTTACAATCCATACAAATTTGAGAGGTGTTTGTGTGAAAGGTTAAAGGATTTTACATCTTCACTCAAAAAAGGGGGCAGTATCAAGTAATTCGTTTTTTTTGTAAAGAGTTTAACCGCGGCTACTTTTTTAACATAAGTTTTTTAACACTAATAAATATTTTTAATCTTAATATCTATCAGCCCTATGATCGTATATATCAATGAGGTTGCCGGGTTAAATAAAACAAACATTGGTTAACCGGATGATTAAGCTCTATATTAAAGAATATTAAAAAGAGGGCCTCCCTTTTGAGCCAGACGCTTTACCCCTTCGACGGTGGCAGGATCGGATTCCAAGACGGGGGAATGAAAAGGCTTGATCCTGGCGTCAATTATGAGCGGTTCTGCACATCCCCAGTGCTTAAACACCATTTTTTCCTTGACCCCGTAAATATCATGGGAGGGATTGGACCGCAAAAATGTGACCCACAAAAAGTTGGAAAAACTCTTCCGGGCAAAACCAGCATCGTCCACCACCACAAACAAAGGAAGGGATTCAAGACCGGACTGGAACTGCAAATGGTTCTTCAAATTGTTGATCTGCTTTTTTGCCGATGGGTATGAATCAAATTTTGGACCCCGGACCACCACCATACCTGGAGCTGCAAACCCGGGATCAAAAAAACCTTCAGCAAGGCTGAAATCATCAGCAAATTTTGTTGCAAGCTTTCTTTTTTTAGGGCCTGCTGCCGCCACAACAAGTTTGGATCCTGCATTAATCCGAGAAGTTGAATAATCCAGAGTATCCATGGTGGTGCGGGTAAAAAAATGAAGGCCCGATGCAAAATCCACCCGTTCCAGCATATGAATAAAAAAGGCCTTTTCATCATTCACATCCAACCCAGGATTATCCTCATGGGCACAGATAAATAGATATTTTGCAAGGGAAAGTTGACCTGTTCCCATAATGGCATTGGCATGGGTCAAAAGTTCTCTGGGGGCTCTTGTTTCATAGGGCAGATATCGCTCATGGGCCTTGGCCAATAACAACGGATGAACTCCTGCATCATCCACGGCATTGACAGCTGTTACCCCTGGCAGGGTATCGGCAATGGCAGTCCGGGTAATTTCATGGATGAGTCTGCCGAAATTAGAATCCTCCTGGGGGGGGCGTCCCACCACGGTAAAGGGGAAAATAGCTCCCGGCCTGTGCCAGACCGATTCCACCTTTAAATAGGGGTATTCATGCTCAAGGGAATAATACCCAAGATGATCCCCAAAGGGACCCTCGGGTTTGGTTTTATTGGGAACAACAGTTCCTGTGATACAAAAATCGGCATCATTGGAGATAAAAAACCCGTTTTTTGAGGTATACCGAAAATTTCGCCCTGCCAAAGCCCCGGCAAAAGCAATTTCCGGAACCCCTTCGGGCAAGGGCATGACAGCCGCCAGGGTATGGGCCGGGGGGCCACCGATAAAAATGGAGACCCGCAGGGCAACATTTTGCTCCAGGGCTTTTTTATGATGGATCCCAATTCCCCGGTGAAGCTGGTAGTGAAGTCCTATTTCCCGGTTGGGTTCATAGGCATTGCCAGACATTTGAATCCGATACATGCCAAGATTTGATTTAAAAATTGATTCATTATCAGGATCCTTTGAAAAAACCTGGGGTAAAAGCACAAACCCCCCACCATCCCCCGACCAGCATTTAATCATGGGTAATTGATCAATCCCAGTCTGGTGTTTTAATACCTTTGCATTGGAACTTCGAACCGGCATGGCATGGGCTAAAGCTTTTAATGCCCCGAGAGATTTACCAGGTGTTTTTAACAGGGCAAAGGGATCTGAACGCAGATCCACCAAGGCCTTAACGTGTTGAAGTTCAGGCTCAAATATTTTAAGGGTTCGTTCATAGGTACCAAACATATTAGATAGCGCTGGAAACCCGGCATTCTTAACATTGGTAAACAACAAAGCCGGTCCTTTTGCATCATGAACCTGTCTTGTGATTTCTGCCATTTCAAGATGGGGATCAACTTCCTGGGTAATCTGAATCAATTCTCCCTGTTTTTCAAGGAATTGAACCGTTTGCCTTAAACTTGTAAATTTCATAATTTAACTCTTTTTCTGGAACCAAATCCATCGCGATTATCCATATAATAAACAATATCCGGTTCAAAATAATAAAGACTTGCACTAAATTTTAACACAAAATACCCAAGTATATCCATGGCATTGGCAATTATCTTAAATCGGCTGCAATATTTTTTTGCCACCAGGATTGATTTGGCATTCAATGGTGATTTTAAGATTATTCCAGACATCTGGATTCCCACAAGATTTTTCATATCGGCATCATCTTGAAAAATTGACCCGGCACTTACACCCTCTTTTGCCATTTGGATATGCTGGGCTTTAGGGTTTGAAAAAAAATAAAACCTATTTTCCACGAACAGATAATACACCGGTGCCGACCAGGCTGAACCATGGTTGCTAACAGCAATAGTCATCACCTTTGAGGTGTCAATGAGGCGACGCCATGGACAAACAGTCGGCATATAAAACTTGCAAGAAGATTGTTTTTTATCAACACCGTTTTTTTGGTCTTCGGACATAATTAATGTTGCTTTAAAAATATACCAATTATCAAAAGAAGAACACCCAGGCCCACAGCCACAACGGCAAGGGGTATGTCATAAATCAGAGAATGAAGACCATTTTCTACAAACTCAACGGGAATCGACTTAACAATGGTATCTGAATACTCTCCTGTAAATTTGGAAATAGTTAAGCCCACCCAGAAATTATCAATTTTCATGAAATTGGAAATCCCGCTAAAAATACCGACAAAAAATCCAATCAAAATAGAACATATTCCAAGCTTTGTGACCATATCACTTTTCCCTTTAATTTAAATTTTTATATAAAACTCCCGATATAGCAGGAGAGAGTTTCAGTCTTTGTTATGGACGGAACCAAGGGTAACATCCATGGTCCGCCCATGGCGGTTATTTAAAATAATTTATAGCATAGTATATTCGTGGGAGATTTTTGAGTCAAATCTTTTTGTTGGGTACAAAGCTTTTATTCTGCCTGCCTTTGTGATAAATCCATGGAATTATGACTATGAAAACATCAAATACATTTAAAAAAATCGGAATGGCTTCATTTATCCTGATGGCATCAATATTTGCAAGCCGGATCATAGGACTTGTCCGGGCATCTGCCATTGCCTGGATGGGAGGGGCCAACGCCTCTGTGGATGCCTACCAGGTCGCCTTTATCATTCCTGAAGTATTGAATCATCTTGTGGCCAGCGGATTTTTATCCATCACTTTTATTCCCATATTGGCCGGATATCTTTCCCAAAACAAGGACAAAGAAGGGTTTCGGGTATTTTCCATTATTTTCAACGGGTTCGGCCTGCTGCTCCTGGGTTTTATTGCTATTACCATGGTATGGGCCCCGGAATTTGTAAAGATCTTTGCCCCGGGTATCTCCGATCCCACAACCTTCGCCCTGGCCGTAAGAATGACCAGAATCATTATTCCAGCTCAATTTTTCTTTTTCAGCGGCGGTCTTTTCATGGCTGTTCAATTTACAAAAGAACAATTTTTTATTCCTGCTCTGGCGCCAATAATCTACAATCTGGGCATTATAGTAGGAGGTTTTTTTCTTTACCCCACTCTCGGAATGGAAGGTTTTGCCTGGGGAGTTCTCCTGGGAGCATTTTTAGGTAGTTTTCTGCTTCAACTTGTGGGAGGCAAACGGGCAGGAATGCAATATTTTTTCATCTTCAATATGTCCCACCCTGATTTTTTAAAGTATGTCCTTCTAACCATTCCCCTGATGGTAGGACTGACCATGACATTTTCAACGGAAATTCTGATGAAATTTTTTGGGTCATTTCTTCCGGGAGGAAGTATTTCCGCCATGAACTACGATCTTCGGATCATGTTCATCCTTGTGGGATTTTTCGGTCAGGCCATCGGTATGGCCTCATATCCCTTCATGGCACAAATTGCTGCCAAAGGTGACATTCAACGTTTAAACAATATGATGAATCAAACACTCAAATTTATTTTTCTGGTGATTCCCTTTTCCATCCTCTTCATCGTCCTTCGCCGGGAAATAGTAATGATACTTTTTCAACGGGGTGCTTTTGATATCCAAGCAACCCAGCTGACTGCAAGTATTCTTCCCTTCTTCATGGCAGGCACCTTTGCTTTTTCCACCCAGACCTTTGTTTCCCGGGGCTATTATGCCCTCCAAAACACCTTGTTTCCAGCAGTTTTTTCCACCCTGTGTGTATTGGCAAGTCTTCCCATGATCTATGGATTTATGAAACTTTTGGGAATAAAAGGAGTGGCCCTGGGACTTTCTTTATCAGTCTCCTTAAGTGCCCTTCTCCTCTTTGAGTGCTGGAATCGTAAAACCCAGAACACCCGAAAAAAAGAAGTTTATATATTACTATTAAAACTCATACCCACAAGCTTGATTCTCGGTGCTATCCTCCAGGTGATCCTGGTGGAACTTCGACATTTTTTTGACCCGACAACTCTGGCCGGAAGTCTCATCCTCTGCATCATTATAGGTCTTGTTTTTTTATTTTTACTCCCGCTGACCGGATTAATATTGCGTGTCAAAGAGATTCATATCCTGTATAATAAAATATTCGGGAGAATAATTCCATGGCAGAAAAAAAAGGTAATAAATTAAAAGAAACAACCACGAATAAAATCAAACAGGTGGTCCAAAAAATATTAAAGGCCAACCAGGTGGTTCTATTCACAGGTGCTGGGATTTCAACGGAAAGCGGAATCCCGGATTACCGAAGTCAGGGTGGAATCTGGGACAAATTCCAACCCATTTTTTTTGATAACTTCATGTCCAAAAAAAAAGCTCGTATCCAATATTGGGAGCAACGCCTGGATATGGAAAAAGGCCTCAAGCACGCCAAACCCAACAAAGGACACAAAAGCATTGCACGCCTCTATGAAATGGGATTTTTAACCAGTGTTATCACCCAGAATATTGATGGGCTACACCAGGCATCGGGCATCCCTTCCGACAAAATCATCGAACTCCACGGCAATACAAGAAGGGTTCGGTGTATGAGCTGCAAACGTCTTATTTCCTGGGAAGAGACGATGGTCATGATTAAAGCCGGAGCCAGAGCACCGGAATGCAATTGCGGTGGATATTATAAACCGGACACCATCTCCTTTGGCCAGGCCATGCCTGAAAAAGAGACAAGAAAGGCTGCCGTTTTATCCGCCAAAAGTGATGTTTTTATTGTAGTAGGTTCCACTCTTCTGGTTCAGCCTGCGGCCCTCATGCCCGAATATGCCAGAAATGCAGGAGCCTTTCTGGTAATCATCAATCTATCTTCTACCCCCTATGATTGCCTTTCCCATGTCCTGATCCGGGACAAGGCCGGAAAGATTCTGGAAAAAATCACCCAAGGAGTGGAAAAAAACCTGACTTGATATAACCAGATCTGCTCTGACTATAATATATCCACCGACTGTCTCATACAATTTAGTGCCTCGTCGAAAAAGGCAAGATTGAAAATCTACCACCGAACCGGAATTCGTACCTCCTGTTCGGCCTTATTCTTAAATAAAAGAAAAGATTTTTCTTTGCCAAAACGATATAGATCCCGGGTGACCCTGACATCCTGGGTACAATACTCAATAATTTTTTCCATTTTACCCTGTTTGAACCATTCCAAGGCAGCAAGACCGTTTGCACTTTTTTTACGGCCCAGAGTCTGCCTTGCAAGGTGATCCAATGACAATCTATAACCCAATATTTTGTGGACTTCCATGAGAAGGTCCAGGGTAGGCAGACCATAAAAGTCAAAATCGGATAACCCGGACAACACCTTATAATCGAAACTAATAATATTAAAACCAATAACCAGATCCAGTCTTTGCAGAGCTTGACAAAGTATGTCGATCTCATCTTGAAAAAATGTATGAAATTTCTCTGATTTAGAATCGTAGAGTACGGCACAACTGACCCCCATCCTCTCAGCCTTGTTCCACCCCCCGACCTCCTGAGCCGACCTCCGGGTTTCGATATCCAAGACACCGTATCTAATCTCTGTTTTCCGGGGAAAAGAAAGGCGGGCTGGGAGACTGGAATCTAAAACACCAGAGTCCAAAGGATATATCCGGGGAAAAGATTCGGATAAATTATCTGTGAGTATTATTTCAAGGATTTTTTCAGAAGAAAACTTATCAATGGGCCTATTGCCGGATCCACATTTTGGAGAATGGACACAGGCCGGACACCCGGTATCACAAGGACAGTTGGCAATAACATCAAATGTCCTTTTCAGCAAAATTTTTGCCTTGTCAAAGGCCTGTTTCGACAATCCAAGGCCACCTGGAATACCATCATAAATAAAGACCGCTCCACGACCGATCTGGGGATGAAAAGGAATGGAGATTCCCCCCAGATCATTTCGATCCGTCATCACCAAAAGGGGCATAATCCCGATGATGGCATGTTCCATTGCATGAATTCCCCCCATATAATGGAGTCGATCAGACTCTATTTTATCTCTTACCCTATCCGGTATTTCAATCCAAATCCCCTGGGTTTCAAATTCAAGTTCTGGCAAATCCAGGGGAACAATACCAATGGATTTTTGGGTGGCCACAAGTTTTTTCTCATAACCTGTCACCTGCTCTGTAATTTTGAGCAAACCATAACCCACCCGGGTTCCCTCCACCATACACGAATCCAATTGTTTAATTATAGTGGTGGATTTGGAGGACCTTGCCCGGGTATAATAGGGCAATTTTTTTCTCGTTGCTTGCACCACGTTTTTTTCATGATCCAACAAAGTGATGACATAAGATTTTCCCTGGTGAAGATAAACTGCTCCCCCATGGGTTTCAAAATAGGACCTGTGTTTATCAATATTCCCAATATTTTGCTTGGTATCTTCCAGGAAGATAGGAATACTATTCCCGGCTCCTCTGAGACTAACCTTTCTGTGGGGAGATTTTCTGGCACTGTACCAGATTCCTCCTTCCCGGCTGCAAAGCAATTTGCCATTGTATTCCAGAGACTTGACGGCTTTTTGGATACTTATATCCTCCAGGAAGGGTTCACCCTGCTTCAGGCTCAATTCCGCAGCGGCACAAGCCAGATGCTGTTTTAAAATAATGGGATTATCCGGATTGATAATAGCTTTTTCCGGGGGCATATTAAAAAAAATATCTGGATGGTTGATAAAATACTGATCCAGGGCATCTTCGTGGGCAATAAGGACCATGGCAGATTTTTTACCGTCCCGCCCTACCCGTCCTGCACGCTGCCAGGTGGACATGATGGTCCCGGGATATCCCACCAGAATACACAAATCCAGATTGCCAATATCAATCCCCAACTCAAGAGCCGAGGTGGAAACCACGGTCAACAGCTCTCCCGATGCCAGTTTTTTTTCGATGGCCCTTCGTTCTTCGGGTAAAAATCCAGCTCTATAGGCGCAAATTTTATCGGCAAAGGCACCGGCTCTCTTGGAAGCCCAAATTGCAATAAGCTCGGTTATCTTTCTGGACTGGGTATATACGATGGTGCGAAGCTGTCTTGCAACCGCCGAATGGATCAGGGCAGTGGCTGTCTTGGCAGCGCCTTCAAGGCCCCGCATCATAAGAACCTCCTTTTGTCCCGCCGGCGCTCCCTGTTCATCCACCACCTCCACAAAAAGACCGGTCAGTTTGTGGGCAAGAAAGACAGGGTTGGCAATGGTGGCTGAACAAAAGATAAAAGTAGGTTCTGATCCGTAAAGGCGGCAAATTCTCAACAGCCGCCGGAAGACCCAGGCCATGTTAGATCCCATAACCCCCCTATAGGTGTGAACCTCATCAATCACCACATATTTTAATTGTGAGAAATAGTCTTCCCAAAGATGATGGTGAGCCAGCATGGCCAGATGCAGCATCTCCGGGTTGGAAAGCAGCACATGGGGCGGTGATCTACGGATCTTGGCTTTCCGGTAGGCCGTGATATCACCATCATAAACGGCGGCTGTGAGCTTTGGGGATTTCGTGCCTGATTTTATATCCAGAGAACCTGCCAGGGTCAACAAATGTTGGACCGTATCCAATTGATCCCTTGCCAGGGCTTTTAAGGGAAATAAATAAAGGGCACGGGATCGAGGGTTTTCCATCAGACCATCCACCACCGGCAGATTATATATCAGACTTTTCCCCGAAGCTGTGGGGGTGGCAATCACAGTATGGGTACCATTTTTTATCAGGGTAATGGCTTTTTTCTGATGAATATAAAGCTTGGCAATACCCAGGGCATCAAGCAAGGGTCCCAGATCATGGGTCAACCTGAGACCCGGATCTGCAAAAATCGGTGCCTTTGGCGCAATGGTCCTGTGGCAGACAATATCCCCTGCAAAACCTTTATAATTTTTAAGGGCGTGAATATAGTTGTCAAGACTCACAAAATACTCTTACCCAGGGCTGACAGGGTCAGTTCCACTGCAAGATTAGCAGTTTTATTGGCCACATCCAAAATTGGGTTAACCTCAACAAGATCCATGGATGTCACCTTACCCGAATCTGCCAAAATTTCCATTAACAGGTGGGCCTCCCTATAGGAAATACCACCGGGCACAGGAGTTCCAACCCCCGGGGCCTCCACAGGATCCAAAGAATCCATATCAAGTGTCAGATGAATACGCCTTAAATGGGCAAATTTCATGATCGCCTTATTAGCAACCGATGAGATCCCCTGTTCATCAATATCACGCATGGTAAATATGGTGATACCTGATTTTTTCAGCCGGATTTTTTCGGCTGGATCCAGATCCCGCTGACCGATCAGAACCACATTTTCAGGATCGATCTTTGCACCGGGGCGGCCCACATTCACCAGGGATGAATGCCCTTCCCCTATCAATGCCGCCAAAGGCATACCATGGATATTGCCCGAGGGCGACGTTTCAGGTGTGTTAAAATCGCCATGGGCATCAATCCAGACCAACCCCATGGGCTCATCTCCGGACACAGCCGCAACCGTCCCCACGGCAATGGAATGATCCCCCCCCAAAAACAGCGGAAAATGCCTCTCTTGAATCGCTTCTCGTCCGGCATCATAAACGGCTTGACAAATCTGAGTAATTTCATTCAAATATTTATCTTCGGAAAGGGGTACAGGACCATCCTCATCCCGAATGGGAATACTCACATCTCCCTTATCCACCACCAGATGTCCAAGCTGCCTTAAACGTGAAATTAATCCAGTATACCTGAGGGCAGCAGGTCCCATATCCACCCCCCTGAGATGCTGTCCAAAATCCATGGGTACACCAATAATGCTGATTTGCTTTGGCATGTTATTCTCTCCGTTCAGAAGGTTTCAAGTTGACAGTTCCTATACCATAGAGTATGAAATCTATTCAATAAAAAGATAATTTCCCCGGGAAGTTAGGAGCTAGAGAGATATGAAACTAAAGCATGAAGTAAGAACCAGACAGACCATTGAAACAATTACCGGACTTTTGGAAGACGGAATTCAAAAAATATCGGTTATCATCCGGCATTCAGACCGTTTTTTTTCCAAAGAAGCCAAAATGGAAGCCTTTATGGGACTGACGGAAGCCGGCAAATCCTTTGCCCTGGAATTGGGTAAAGCCCTCCCAAAAAATCCGGTACCCAAACTTTTTTCTTCCTCTCTTGGCAGATGCATCGAAACAGCTTATCTGATCGACAAAGGGTATACCCAACAACACAAAACTTTTGTGCCCCACAATATCACAAGTGACCATTTGGCCCCTTTTTACATTAAAAATTTTGAAAAAGCCATTCACATGGTGGAGACCCAGGGCAGCGAACATTTTATTCGTAACTGGTTTGACAATAAAATTGACAAAGAAATTATGGAAAACCCGGAAAACACCTCTGCCATACTAAGCCAATATATGATAGACCGATTAAAACAGCTCAATGACAATGAAATAGCTATCTGCGTCTCCCATGACTGGAATATTTTTCCTTTGAAAGAATTCAAACTGGGGCTTGACCACGAAACTAAAGGAGATGTTGGGTACCTTGACGGAGTCGTATTCTATGAAAATGACGGTCAATATTTTGTGAC
>JAAELK010000134.1 GCA_024226935.1 Desulfobacteraceae bacterium | reverse complement strand
TGGGACCATTTTTTTAGGTGGTTTTTCCAGAATTGAGACCGCTTTTTATTTTCTTTTTTAAATTGTTCCGGCACCGTTTAAGCTCCTTTAATTTTAAAGTTGGCTCAAGATGTCACGATCCAATCGAAATTATAAGATGGGGTTTGTTAGACGCTTACTCTACTATTCAGGCAATTAATTATTTAAGAGATTCTGGTTGGATTCCTGTCCAGGCTGGACAAGCCTCGGCAAACAAGGAGCAAAGGAAAGGTTTTCAAAAGCATATGATACGTTTTACCCGTCCTGATTTAGTTATTGATGATAATAGAATGGATTTATTACTTTATAATTCTCATGATAGAGGTTGCGCTTTTAAATTAATTGGTGGAGTTTTTAGATTTGTTTGTGCAAATGGTATGGTTGTTGGGGATAAAATGGCTGAGTATTCCCACCGCCACGTAGGTTTTTCTCCTGAAAAATTTATTAGTTCTGCTAAAGCTGTGGGAAATCATATTGAAAAAATAGCCCATGTGGTTGATGATTGGAAATCAATCAAGCTTGAAAAGAATGAACAAGGGGTTTTTGCTTCCGCTGTACATGATTTTTTGTATGAAGAGTCTGCAAAATCCCCAATCATGCCCGAACGCCTTTTAACTGTTCGGCGGTTTAAAGATCGTGAAAGCTCTGATTTATGGACCACATTTAACACAGTTCAAGAAAATGTGATTCGTGGTGGTTTACCTGGGAGAAATGCCAAAGGTCGTAGAGTTCGAACTAGGGCGGTGCGGTCACTTGATAAAGATAGAAAACTAAATCAAGCTTTATGGACCTTGACGGAAAAAATGGCAGCACTTAAAACAGCATAAAATAAATTTTGAATGGTGGCGGTTCAGATATGAACTGTCACCAAATAAAAAAGGAAAATAAAAATGTTAGCATCCATAAAAATAAGAAATCAAGAAACGATAGAAAAAATCGAACAGCTAAAAAAGCCTCTCAATATGACGAAAAAAACCGGAATTATTGACCATGTTATTTTTTCCCATTTGAATTTAGTGTCTACAGTCAAAACCCAAGAACAAAAAATTTATAACCTTGAAAACGAATTGAAAAAGATAAAAAGCGTTTTAACACAGAAAATTGAAGCAGATAAAGAATATAAAAATCTTTGTAATGTTGTAATGAATGAAAATCGAGCCAAGGGTTGATTTAATGGTACATTCCGAGTCCTGTTGAAAACTATTCCAATCCACTACAATTGGGGGTCTTTTTCCTCTCCTGGAGCCGCCCAGGGGAAGAACAAAAGACCCCTTTTTTATTTTGTTACTCACTTCCCGGGCGCTGATCCGGTCAGATCGTTTTTTTATAAGGGGTTTTATTTCAGGTGTAAATCCTTATTTTCCCGTCAAACTCCACTCGTAAAGGGCGTAAATCCTGCACTTTCCTGGGGATAAAATTTTCATTCCAGTGGACTTCCATTATCTCCATGGAGATTTTTTCCAATTCTGGCATGGTGAAATACCCTCATTTTGCATTTTCAAAATTTCCGTTTTTTATCACCATCCCGAATAAGTTTTTCACAAAACTGTCATACTCACAAAAAAACCAATCCGCTTCATATGAAAATAGGTGCATTTTAATGGTTCTTTCTTCAATCGGGATGTGTTCATTTGTAAATAATTTAGGCATGGAAATAAGGTCTAATTCTTCGGGTAATGTGGACATAATCATGACTCCTTTTTATGGGTTAAATTCTCCTGTTACTTTGATTTTCCAAAAATCAATCCCCGAGGGGATTACCATCTTAAAAATTTTTTTCTGGCCTGAAGCCATCTTCCAAAAAAATTGAAAGAGAAGGGGTGACAAGAGAAAAACCCTGGCAAGGGCGGGAAATATTTTTTGTGCTTTTTCCAAAAATATTTTTTTTCTCTTGCCTCCCCTGAACGTCAATTACTTTCGATGGGCTAAAGGCAAGATTTAACCCCGTTTCAAGCTATTTTTTGTCTTAGCCCTGGCGGTATAGGGCTTATTTTTTTGTTCAAAACTGTTTTTTTAGGTCGTTTTTATGGAAAACAGGGCTGTTAAAGGGTTGCCACACTCCAAAAAGAGCGTGCCACAGTTGAAAAAGGAAGTGCCACACTTAAAAAAGAGCGTGCCACAGTTAAAAAAGGAGGTGCCACACTTCCCCCTGTGTCAGGATAGATGTCGTCTCAATTAAAAATTAAATTTGGGGCATTGAGGTGATAAATATGGGATATTCTATCCAATTAAAAGAAGCCGTGTTAAAAAAGGTATTACAGGGAAACAAACCCCATTATGAAAT
>JAAELK010000133.1 GCA_024226935.1 Desulfobacteraceae bacterium | reverse complement strand
TACTTACAATACCAACGTACACATCCTAAAATAATCTCACCCTGGAAATGTTTCCATTTGAAATCACTCATACCGGCTCCTATTTTTTTGATGCTGTTTTAGTGATTTCATACCACAATTGGATTTTTTGCAACAGAGCCCAAAAAGGTATACCTTTTTGGACAGAAAGGAGTTTAGCTTTATGAACAGGTGCAGATAAATTAAATCCTACCGTATTTTTCGGAGGGATGGGTAAAAAACCCCTATATGTCAAAAGTTGGCACTTTATGTAGCTATGTGGTCATTGGGCCTATTCATAATTTTTTTTTGATTAGCTTTCCTTTTGTATATTTTTAATAAATATAAAATATCATCTTTTTTATATTTTCTTGCAATTGTGATGGCAGTTTGCCCTTTTTGGGTTCTTAGATTTACATCAGCCTCGTTTTCAAGAAGCAACTTTACCAGTTGCGTATTGCCGGTTTCACATGCGAAGATGAGTGGTGTATTCCCATTATCATCTGCTTGGTTAATTTGCGCGTCGCGCAAAAGGAAAAGTTTTGTCATTTCTAAGTTTTCGCGTATACATGCATACATAAGAGGTGTGCTGAGATCATTACTTGCAACATTGATTTTAGCACCGTTTTTAAGAAGTAGTTTCACGGCTTTAATACTGCCTTGTGCGCAGGCTATCATAAGCGGTGTTATTCCCAATTGGTTCTTTTTTTCCACTTCAGCTCCAGAGTCAATGAGAAACTGTATCATCTGAAGCCTCTGATCCTGAGCTGCATACCAAAGTGGTGTTGATCTGTTTGTAACCAGATAATGTTCGTTTACATTGCTGCCTTCGTCAATAAGTAATTTTGCGGTTTCAATATGGTCATATTTGGAAACAAGGCTTAACAGCGGGCTGAGTTTATGATATTCGTTTTTGATAACATAGGGCAGGTGTTCTTTAAAGTAATAGTCATTTAAAGGATTCAGGAAAGTGAATGAGACATAAGCTGAAAAATCTTTTATAATTTTAAGGTATTGACTATCCTGAGCGGTTTGGGTCTGCTTGTTGCGCAGGTAATGATCCGCATATATTTTTCCTTTTCTCTTATTTTTTCTAACTTCCGGGCAGATCAGGTATAGCTCATCCTTAAGATAGTTATTTAATTGTTCAGGTTTTTGTATGCTTGCGATCTGTTTTGCGGTATATTCCGCTCTTGATTTGTGTTTATGCCATTGGTTTGCATTCCATTGGCGGTATCTATTTAATCTGATTATCAATCGTTTTTTTAAGTGGTGAAAACCTGGGGTCAGAAAATTTAAACCATCCAGAATAATCTGGAGATAAAGGCTTTGATGTGTGGTTTGAGTCTGTTTGCTTTGTTTATAATGAGTTGAAGGTATCTCTTGCTTTGCCTCCTTATTTCGTATTTCTGAACTGACAAGATACAATTCATGCATCAGGAAATTGTTCAACTCTTCTGGTTCGTTGATCAGTTTTATCTTTTTGGCTATATGTTCAGCTCTTGATTTGTGCCTATGCCATTGATTTAATTTCCATTGGCTGTATTTATTCATTTTTTTTGTCAATCTTTGTTTGATGCCGATAAAATTCTTCGATTGCGATAATTGTTTATTCAAAATTTCTTTTTTGGGAGAAACATAAACCGCTATATTAATAGGCAAAAGTTCAAGTTTTTTTGCAGATTCATTTTCAAATAATTCGTACAGCATTGGACCTGTAATATGTATAAGCTCTTTATCAAGTTTTTGATATAGTCTCTCATTAGCCTGCATGAAATTTGCGTCATAAAATCGTACAGTCTCGTTAAGTGAATCATAATACATGCCTATGCAATGGTGAAGGGAATTGTATTCAACAAAATATGGTACCTTAACGGTCTTTAACTCTTGTATAACTTGGCAAATGATTTTGGAATAATCTTTTTGTTTTCCGGTAAAAGATTTGTTAAATATCGTAACTAAAGGCAGAGATAAACCGTTTTCTCCGCGGATTTCAATTTTGGAACTCATGGCATAGCGTGATGAAGGAACAGCTTGTTCCGTACTGAGCTCTGAATCTGCTCCATCCTTGAATAAGCTTGTGCTGGTCGGCGCATGATAAAGCAGCAAAGAATCCAAAAACGCCCTGATTGAATTGAGAATTTTACGGTCATTGGATTTTTCAAGCTTCAAACTTGAAATATTATCAAAAAGCTCTTCAATACTCTTGAAACCACTGTAGGGATTGAGCTTGAAATCTCGCGTCAAAAGTTCCATCCTGTGATAAAATTTTTCTTCTTCATTTACCAGAATGGATAATCCCCACATGTGCACAAGTCCAAAACAATAACCTTTTCGCCCTCCCAAAAGCGAGAGATAATTGCCCCAGTTACGATTTTTACTGATAATCTCAATATTATCATATAAATTTGTATATAGTGTCATAATTATAACTGTAAATGAAAATAATATTTTTTGTCAATTCAATTACCATGTTTAATTTTTTGAATTATTTTTTTTTGTAGAAGCGCCTATCTCATAAAGGGGTATTGTGAGCAGTCCGAGGTCCGGCATCGATTCGTGAAAAATTATAGATATTCATTGCTAATTCATTAAATTTACAGATGAATATGAGGTTTTTTGCCCAAACCCCCGAAAAGTGCAACAATATTTTGATGATGGTTAACATAATGGCAAATTATCAGACCCAATGACTTTTAAAAATCACAGCCTGGGTTCATGGCCCCCTTTTACAAGCAAATATCATTTCAAAAATATTGCGAGAAACGGCGTGATTTGTAAAAATACAGAACTCCTATTTTCTGAGGTTTTCTGTCTTTTTCGGGTTGTCAGATTTTCCAGGAACAAAATATATATTTTTTTTAGCGCAGGTGCCTCCTGGGGGATCGGAGCCGATAGGATCAGGGGATAGGCAAACAAACACAAGCATGGTATTATATTATTGTTTTTCAAATCAGTTTAGCTGCCCCTGGGGCGTAGTGTTGCAGGGGCAGCTTTTAAGCCAAAGAGGTATTAAGCAATGCCAACGAGGATTCAAACCGATTTTACTTTAAAGTCTTTTAATTGTCCTCACTGTAACAGGTTTCTTTTTAATGGAAATGTCCATAAATTAAAGATGGTCTGTCATCATTGTAATCGAATGATAACAGTTGACGAAGGTCATCGTCAAAAAGATCCGAAAGGGAATTTGATTAATTAAATCTGTTGTTGCTCTTTTCGGGGGGATGGACAAAGCCCCTATTCGCTTTTGATAAAGCGAGTTTGAAGTACGCGTCATGTTAAGAACTATATGCTCTCACGCAACATCAAGGAGAATAGTATGATACCATGGAAAAGAGGAATTATAATTGGCATATCATTTGTCATCGGACTCACATTCGCTTTTAGTGAATTGGGACATGGAGCTCCCCCACTTTTTATCATTATTACCGATCCCTATGAACCATTGGTGTTTCCTCCAAATACCAATTTAAAAGGGTTGGATTATGAAGTGACGGAGGCAATATTCCGGCAATTACAGATTCCCATGAAGATTAAATTTTATCCTTGGAAGAGGTGTTTACAAATAATTCAAAATCAGGAAGCTGATGGCATTTTGGATTTAGCCATTACCGAACAGCGGAAAGCCTATTTGTTCTTTCCAAAAGAACCGCTGTCGGACAGTTCATTGATGATCTTCTATCATAAAGAACGTCCAGTCACGGTAAACACCCTTGATGACCTGAAAAAATATCAGATTGGCACTCAATACGGGTATGAATATCCCCAGGGACTTGCGGAGATGTTGGTCAACCGCAAAGATGTAAAAACCATGGAACAAAACTTGCGGAAGTTGAAGGCTGGTCGAATCGATTTGATAATTGAAAATCGTGTTGTCGGACTGTATCGAACGGCTATATTGGGCATGCAAAATCAAATTGATGTGTGCAAGTTGCCGACTTCATTTCCGAGTAAAAATTATCTTGGTTTTGCCAAAAAGAAAGGGTATGACCACATAGCCAAATTATTCAGCCAGAAACTAGTTCAATTTAAACAAACCCAAGCGTATCACGACATTCTCGTTACATATGGACAAGCGGAATGATGGGTTTGCGTAGACATTGGGTCTAACCCCAGGAACAAAAAACGGGTGTAATTAAATTTTTCCCCAGGGAATTGGTTGAGTATATTTTTTGTATCCTGGAGTATTTTGGACCCCCTGGGCAGTTTGAAATAGGATAATAATGCTTAAGTGGTGAGACACATGATTTTTGAATTTGTATAGGAGATATTTCGTTTTCTCATTTTCATCCTCTTTGTATTTTTTTATTTATTATACATACGAATGACAATGTGTCTACTTTTTCGAAGAAAGGTCAGTCAAAATTGGGTTATAAAAGGGGGTCATTTTTTTTTTTTTTTTTATAGACCCATGGATTTTAAGTTTTTGGGCTTTCTAATTGAACTTAGTAAAAATCAATTTCCGTTGAGGAAGTATGGGCAACAACGCTCTTCAGCATTTTTCGGAAATTTTGCGGTTTTGGACAATTAACCCCAAAAAGGGGTTTAACTTGGTCTCCAGTTTTTTTTTTGAAGGAGAGGGGCGAGGATCAACCCCCTTCCTGAAGGAAGGGGGTACTTTTTTACTAAAGTTTCATGTTTTTCACAATCACCTGAGTATATCCATTTTCATCCGCATCATCTTCCCAGGGGACAAAAAAGTAACTGTCGTTATCCATCCCAATATCGGGAATTTTTTGCTGTCCTGAACTTATGTTATTAACTGTTGTATCGGCGAGAATCTCACTTCCAGACGCATTGAATCCCCTTGCCTTAATTTCATAGTAACCATTTCCATCATTATCATCCTGCCAGCTAACCACAAACCGACCGATGGTATCCATTGCAATTTTTGGGCTGTATTGCTGCCCGCTGCTAACGCTGTTCACATGGAAATCTGAAATATTTTCATTACCGGCAGAATCAAAACCTCGAGCCAAAATTTCATAATAACCGTTGCTATCATTGTCATCTTCCCATACAATCACAAAATTGCCGTTTGAATCCATGGCAATATCTGGCTGGTATTGTTGTCCACTGCCAACGCTGTTAACATAAAAACCGTCAATCGTTTCATTACCGGCAGTATCAAAACCCCGGGCCATGATCTCATAGACATTGTTATTGTTATTATCATCTTCCCATGTAATCACAAACTTTCCTTGCAAACTCATAGCTATTTCCGGTTTATATTGTTGACCGCTCTGAACTTCATTGACCATAAAATCGGATATTATCTGATTGCCCCACCTGTCAAATCCACGAGCCATGATGTCGTAGAAACCGTCTTGATCCTGATCATCTTCCCAGACAACCACAAAATTGCCGTTTGAATCTATGGCAATAGCAGGTCTTCTCTGTTGTCCCGTTGCTGTTGAGTTAACATCAAAATCCCCTGTTAACACATTACCACTCTCATCGAAAATTCGTGCCATGATCTGATAATATCCGTTTGAATCCCTATCATCCTCCCAGACAACCACAAACCTGCCGTTCTCATTCATAGCAATGGAAGGATTGATCTGCTGACCACTTCCATATATATGTACCTGTTTGTCAGCAAATGTCTGGTTTCCTTCTCTATCAAATCCCCGGATATAAACATCCATAACACCATTGTTGTTTGTGGAATCATCTTCCCAAGCAACCACAAAGTTACCGTTTAAAGCATTGACAGCGATGGCGGGATCATTCTGATTACCATTACCATCTGTATTAACGGTTCGTTCATCAAACACATCTGTTAAAACGGTGTACTGGTAGGCTGGCAACTCCATCAAGTTTAAATCGGTTTCAAACTGGACGGTATCTCCTATGATGTTACTGGAGTAAAATATCGGACCGTCATCACCGAAAATATCAGTGTTGCCATCTTCAGAGCTGATCGCAGTGCCGGACATTTTATTGTTTAGCAGATCAAACTCCAGCATATAAAGCCACCCATTTCCATTTGCAGGTCCGATTCCAAGTAATGGTTCAGACTGGAAGTCTACCAGTAATTCATTAACTGTATTTCCATTATTACCCGTTTTTGTCTGCGGAACCACACTGGAAATGTGTCCGCAAAGAGCCAGGACGATATTGCTGTGCCTGCTGATCAGTTCATTCCATAGTCCCTCACCACTCCGGCCGACAGTCTCATAGTCATCATTATTTTTTGTGTAATTTCCCAAACTGTCGATATAAGAATGGGTCACTATTATTACCCAATGGTCCTGATACAGGGATATAATATCATTCGCCCAGCTAACCACATCTTTTCGTGGCAGAAATTCCAGGCTCATCACAAGGAAATTAATCGGTTGTCCCCCATTGGTTGTATAAGTAAAGGTGCTGTATGTATTTTCGTTTTTTTCCGAATAAGATGAGTTCCATGCGCTGTTGGAAAAACGAGTCGTCGGAAAATAATTGCTGTAAAGAGAATTTCGGTGAAAAACATTGTTGTGGGGCCAGTAATCATGATTTCCAAGGGTCATGGTATAATTAATATCTGCGCTGTCCAGAATCCCGAGTGCGGAATCCGCCACTGCCCACTCACTGGCTATGTTATCATCGGTGATATCTCCAAGATGAATCATATACCGGATATTGTAAGCATCTTCATTGTCTGCGATCCACTGTGTCTGATTCCCGAAAATATAATTCAAATTATCGTATGTTGTATACTTCTGGGTATCTGGCAGAAGTACAATACTGAACGTTTCATTTGCATACAGCGATGTTACTGAGCTGAAAATGCCAAACCAGATCAGTACTCCAGCCCAACACAATTTATTTCCGATTTGTTTCATAGCTTCTCCTGTGGTTTTATCTGAAGGTTAAATTGGGGATTTCCGAACAAATTTAGACCGTATCCACATGAGGGCCGCAGCGAAGCAGAGTCTGAAAAGATCCGGCAATCAGTTAGCGCCCCCCCCACACTATTCAGGTATTAATCTATGAGAGTTTTCGTACCTTTGTTTAAATAAGGCCAAGGATAATGATACTTGAGTCGTATTTAATATTGATTTTTCTTTGAAAAAATAGACTCATTTTTACTTGTATGTGTAATAAATAAAAAACACCTTAAGGAATTTGAAAATGGAAAAATGAATATTAAAGAGGTTTTTTATTATTCCAAGGGGGTGCAATAATAATATTTTGTAATTGCACCCCCTTGATGTGATAAATTTATTTACATAATTTAATCATTGGCGCTCCGGATGCTGTACACCCTTGTCCATTACTTTTCGCATCGATAATATTTCCGGCTGAATCGACTGTTATACTGTAATTGCAACCATGACCCCCGCCTGAACCATAGGGAGAAGAAGAACTAACCCAAGTACAGGTTTTACCAGCTACTGCAAAAGAAATAGGAGTTGATGGAGTAAAAGCATACGTGGCTGTACTGGAGGTGGCGTGGGCGGGAGCTATGAACTTAACTTGAGTGGTAACTGCTACTGTATCAGCAAATGCAACAGAGGAAAACAATAATGAACCAAGAATAATAAACATAATGTTCTTCATAATACTCTCCTTAAAAATTAGATGTTAATAATGTTGTACCAGATGTCCATAGAATAATGATTATTAATTCATTATTCTTCTAAGCTAAGATCATTTATTAATAAATTTAAAGCCAGTTGCTGATCCTGCTCAAAAATATAATTCTGTGAATTCAGTCGCCAGGTAGTGACTGCCTTGAAACCGTAAGTCTTCATCCCTTCATAAGCCTCGCTCGCAGTTTGCATGCCTGCTCCATCTGGAGTATTCGGCCCCATTGCCTCAAACTTTGCGCCATAAGCAAAAGCGGCAGGATTAATACCATATGAGACAAATTCCTCGGGAAGGCTATTGCTGTAATACATTTGAAACGCAATGATATCAAAATGTTCGTTCACCGTTTGGGCATCCAAGTTATTTGTTGTCGCAGGCCCCATTGTCAATATCATTTTAGCAGCTTTAAGGGCCGGACCTACGGCACAAAAAGTTGTTTTGAATTGAGCTTGGGTTGTATCATCACTAAGGTAATCCCATTCCCAGTCAATATCAAAGCCGTCAAGACCATAACGCGCTAAATAGGTTACGACATTGTTTGCAAATTTTATGGCAGATGTCTGATCAGGATTTTCAGGATCAGGATAAATCTGAGAAATTAGATGCTGCTTACCATAAAGAAGTGTCAAACAAATCTTGATTTTCGGATTCGCCTTTTTTGCATCATGTATAATCCACTCCATGTAATCCTGATTGGTGAAGACTTTACCATTTTTGTTATCTGGATGGGTAACCCTGTCCAGAGATAGAGTGTAGCTGCTACCGTCACCCGCAGGAATTGTATCGTTACTGGTTGGGACAATATCAACAAAACAAAGATTTATGATATCATTAGCTTGATAAATATCTTTACTGATCATTCGTTGATAAACACTATCGGGACTATTGTAATTAGTGCCCGACGGTTCATCTTCATTTAGAAATATCCATGCATTACACATTGGGGAAAGTTTAGAAGCAAAAGGTGGATTTGATGTTTGAATCATTGAATCTCTCCTTACTAAAGTGAACAACAAAGTTGAAACAATATGATCATCATCATATGATTAATGACAAAATTTGTGGCGATATTTGCTCAAATGGAGTTAAAAAAAGAATTTTAAATTATCAAGAACTAATATATTTTACCTATAAACAATTGTCAACCCAAATCCACCGGTTAGTTTTTATACAACCCTCCAATAAAATAGTTTTTTTAAAG
Source organism: Desulfobacteraceae bacterium (assembly GCA_024226935.1). Taxonomy (GTDB): domain Bacteria; phylum Desulfobacterota; class Desulfobacteria; order Desulfobacterales; family Desulfobacteraceae; genus NBML01. The sequence continues at coordinate 1,243 of JAAELK010000133.1, read as the reverse complement.
AGCGTGCCTGATTAAAATGGGTGATTATAGGGCTATTAATGCTTTAATGCAATTTTCAGTTCACAGATAGTGAATGATCCTTGCATTATTTGAAACAATTTTTTGTCATGGAATTGGTCACATATATTTTTTGTATCCTGGAGTATTTTGGACCCCTGGTATAGTTTGAACTAGGATAATTAATCTTAACCCCAAAGATTTCCACCATAGGCTATTCTGGCTGAAATATCTTTACAGGCATTGACAATACTGATACAAATTTCTGCCAGTAGGTTTTTTTGTTTATACTGGTCGGGTATCATTCAAATTTACAAGATATACAGATCTGTATAGGTACTTGTTATATTTTTATCGAGGTTTTGAGATGATTGAAACAATACAATATTTAGACATAGTAGAGACCATTAAAGCAGATGAAAAACGAGTAACAGGCCGTGTTTATTGCTTTGATTCAGTCGACAGTGCAACTCGAAACCTTATGGCTGAAATGAATGCAAAATTAAAGCGACATACCCTTGTAGGTGTCCTGTTTTGCAATCCAAATACACAATTTTGCAAAGATGAAATCCTGAATTCATTAAACTATTTCCATAAACGATCGAAGCACTTTATTCATATCTTTTGTTGCGGCTTTGGGGCATACGAAAAGTCGACCGAATTTAATGACATACAGCAGGTTATTGATATTGATGGAACACCTTGGTTCTATAGTGACACTGCTCTTGTTAATGTGGTTGAAAGCGTTGAAGCTAAAATTAGTTGGACATATAGTGGAGAAAATGAGTTGCTGATTTTGGATGTAACCCCTTGCGACGATGCTTCGGAAGTCACTATCAGCAATGCAATTGTTTGTAATCTTGAACAAATGAAAACTGATAAAGCTTTTACATCGGTTCGTTCACTTATCGAAAACCTTATTCGTTATGCCGCAAGTGATGAGTGCGCAGATACTTGGGAGTTTAGTGACAAGCAAGGTTTAAATGCAGCAAAAGATAGCCTCAAAGACGGTTTTTTAGGGCTACTACCTAAGCCTGTTAGTGCTTTGTATAAAAATTTAGAAGGTTATGCGGTCAGAAAAATATAACAAATCGCTCAACTCGGATTCCCCCTGTGTCAGGATAGATGTCGTCTCAATTAAAAATTAAATTTGGGGCATTGAGGTGATAAATATGGGATATTCTATCCAATTAAAAGAAGCCGTGTTAAAAAAGGTATTACAGGGAAACAAACCCCATTATGAAAT
>JAAELK010000132.1 GCA_024226935.1 Desulfobacteraceae bacterium | reverse complement strand
TTTCATAATGGGGTTTGTTTCCCTGTAATACCTTTTTTAACACGGCTTCTTTTAATTGGATAGAATATCCCATATTTATCACCTCAATGCCCCAAATTTAATTTTTAATTGAGACGACATCTATCCTGACACAGGGGGAGGGGGGGGCATTGCAATTTTTTTTGCGGGCTCAGAATATGTATTGGCTTTCGGAATAACTGCCCCAACGTATTATCCCCTCGGATATTATTCATTAGCTTTAGGCGATCATTCAAATTTACAAGATATACAGCCGTATAGGTACTTGTTAAATGGCACAAGAAAAATTATGCATCACATCATAGTTTCAGATATTTTTGGAAGAACACAAGCACTGGAAAAATTCGCTTCAGCATTTTCAGAAAATGTTGAGATATTTGATCCATATAACTCTGAAATGATGGGTTTCAAAAACGAAGCTGACGTTTACAAACACTTAGAAAGAGAACGTAAAAATACGACAGATCACTGGTAAAGAAGGGGATTTTAATCCCAATGTTTAATTTTACCCGAAGTTGTTAAATCTCCCTTGCATGATCCCAAGGATATTGGTCTCATACTTAATGTGATCCGGGGGCAGGAGATGAGTGCAAGCCAAGACAATTATAAGCGTAGTCAAAAAATTAGTTAGAAAACTCGGATTGGTTTTTATTTTTATAAAAGAATTTTCAAATTATTATTGAGTACACGTTTTCCATTGAAGTTGGTAAACCATATTGGCTTCTACGTCTATTGTGTCTAATTGTGCATATGCATGCTCATCAGTTGTTTTGCTTTGATAAGCCTTAAGACTTGTATTTGCTCTTATAATGGTATCAGCCCCACAGGCGGACCATACTTTTGCAGCAGCAGGAAACTGATCGGTCAAAAAAAACTCTTCATCAATCCATTTAGTATCATCGGACCATACTTTTGAAAAGTGTTCACCAGTATTTTCTCCAGCAAAGAAGTATTCAGCATTAAAACTGGCATATGCACTCGGAGGTACATCTACATAACCGCGATAATCCAATTCAATGAGAGCAACACTGAATCCTTGAGGTACGTGAACACTAACTCCTAAACTACAACTTTTTCGATCACGACCAGTGCTGGACTCGGATGAACTTGCTATATATTCATCAAAGAAAATGCTAATCTGAGAATGATCAGGAGTCATAATGGCGCGAGCTGTATTTTCAGGGCACCCATTTCCCCCATAATCAAAATCATAAATATACCAGTCGTTTGAAAAACTATTTGTGGTTAGGATCAATCCAAATACTGAAGCCAATACAATGAACAACATCTTTTTTACCATTTTTTTCTCCATTTTATTATTTTATTAAACCAATCCGAGCTATCCTTACAGTTAAACGCATTATTCACTTAAGTAGATGACAAAATTCTCTGAAAGATTTCATTTAAATTTTTCTGAAAGATAATTTGATGTTGATTAGTTTATATATCAAGAAGTTATCTGTTCTTTTTATGGGGATTTGTGTTCTTTTGTGCAATATATATCTAATATGTAAAGAAACATTTCTCACTTTAATCCGGATTATAAAAAGTAAGAGCTATTCAATGGGTTCTACATGCAGCCTTTGGCCTACAACTGTTGTCTCAAGTGTTTGCACGGGTGATCCATCCAGCGCAAGATAATCGATAATTACTGTTCCGGATAGTGTTTCTCCTCCTGGGTCCAGGGTTATTTTTGATCTCATTTTTCTTATTGCCGAGGCGATCCCTGTTTGCGTATCATAGATAAAAGCTCTGTCTGTTGTTGCATATTCGTCTATTCCTGTGCTTTCCCAAGTTCCATGGGATTCACTGGTGTCCATAGTTGGTTGGGCTACAGTCATGGTTCCATCCGAATGAGATGTAGCAAGTAGGACTAAACCCTGGTTTTGTTCTGTAAGAATCCAGGTTCCAGTTAGGGTAAGGTTTTGAGCATACGAGGGGATAGAGAGAATGAACAGAGCTGTTACTGCGATCACAAGTGTAAGTACTGATTTTGTTGAGGTTTTTTGCATTTTTTTTAAATCTCCTTAAACTTAGTAAATTTACAAGCCATATGATAACTTGTATACTCGGTAGCATGAGAAATGTTTCAAAAAGAGCTGGGTTGAATATATAAATCTTGAATAACCCAGACAATCAATATCAACATAAATCAAAATTGTAAATGGATTTTATGCTAAAATACGGAATAATGATTATCCTGGAGGAATATTTTTTAAATTCAAGAGAGACGATAAAATAAATTTACCGATCCTTTTTCGTTTTTTAATTGCATAAATGTTTAGAATTACCCAATATTATAATACAAGATGAAACAAGATTAACGGAAGGTAAATATGTCGAAGGAAACTGTTTTAATTGCGTTGTTGCTTTGTATAATAGCAGGGGGGCTCAACGGCTCATTTGCGACTCCTACAAAGTATATGCAAAAATGGAGTGAGGAAAATCGCTGGTTGTGTTTTTCCTTTTTCGGTTTTTTGATTTTGCCATGGGTAAGTATATCTATCATGGCCCCGCAAACCTTAAACGTACTTTCCCATTTAGATTATAAAATTTTATTAATAATGGTGGGAGGAGGAATCATTGTCGGTCTTGGCCAAATATTTTTTTCTCTTGCATTCAAGCATATCGGGATCGGGCTGAATTTTGTTATTTCTATTTCCATGGGGACTGCCGGTTCCGCCTTAATTCCGATTTTGTGGCATCGGGATGTGATGGGGACTCTTTATAGCTATATACAATTATTTGGCGTTTTAATATTTGTTGTCGCTGTAATTTTTGGGGCGGTAGCAGGAGCTGCAAGAGATGTGGCCAGATCAAGTACTTCTTTCAATGAGTTAAAAGAAGGTTATCTTTTGGTGGGTGTGTTGTTTGCTGTTTTGGCCGGTGTGGGCAGCGTTTGTCAAGGCCTTACATATATATATGTAAACCCTGTTGTGTCGAATCTTGCAATCAACCTTTTTAAAGTGGAATCGCTTCCTGCAAATACGATTGCCTGGGTGGTTATATTTAGTGGGGCATGGATTCCATATGTATTTTATTTTTTGTATCTCAATATCAAAAGAAAAAGTTTGGGGAAGATCAAAACAGCCAAAACTGGTATTTACTGGTTTTATCTTTTGTTGATGGGTATTGGCTTTTGGGGGTCATTAATACTTTTTAGTGCTGCCAGTGCCAAAATCGGAGGAAGTTTTGCTCCAACCATCGTCTGGCCTCTATTTATGGTTTTCATAATTTTAACTTCAAATTTTTGGAGCTTTGTATCTGGAGAGTGGAAAGGTGCCGGTTCAAACGCCATCAAAAAGATGTGTTTTAGTATTCTTCTCTTTATGGTTGCCATTTTAGTATTTTCATTTAGTACAACTAAACAACCCACTGAAAAGCATCCGAAAAAGTTGCATCATTTCGTTTATTACAAATATTTGAAACATTCGGAGTATCCGGTCCATCCTAAATCAGGAAAATAAATGCCAGGTATATGGGTACCGCCCAGATTCGTTCGGAAATGCACGCTAAGAACTTGAAAATAACCTGAAAACCCAATATTGAGTTTTTTCAGGTTCAAATTGTAAAATACCATATTTGAGGATTGATTAATTTTCAAAAACAATACCAATTATTAAGTTATCAAGCTATATTCATTTTTTTTAACATAAAATTGACCTATTGATAGGCAGAAAATAAGGGGTAAACAACTTGATAATTTAATATTTGCCAAGTATATTATTGTATATATATGGAAAGTTACTAAATAATTATGAATGTTGACTATATAAATCCTTTTATAAATGCATCCATTAATGTTTTTAAAACATTTGTGGGAATTATTTCAATTCCCGGCCCCCCGAGGATTGATACGAAAATTACCACAGACGGTGAGGTTAATGGATTTATAGGCCTAAACGGCCACGGCATAAATGGTTATTTGATGATCAATTTTTCGGTCCAGTTTTTAAACCAACTCCTTAAGAAACTATTTAATAGAAATACTGATTCAACAGATTTAGAGCTTAATGATGTTGCAGGTGAGTTAACGAATATGATTTCAGGAAGTGCAAAAGCTGAACTTTCTAAAAAAGGTTTTTTCTTTGATGTGGCCGTCCCAAAGATAAGTCGTAAGAAACCTCAAATACCCAAAAACCTTAAAAACAACCCCATCATTCTTGTCCCTTTTAGCACAGCATTAGGCGATTTTTGTATTGAATCATCAATAATCAGAATTGAAGAGGACTTTGCAAAGGACACAAGGCCCGAATTACCATGCCCTGAAGGGATGCTGTCAGTTGCGAATTTTTCAAAACAAACAGGCATGGCTGAGATTAAAGTTCGACGTTTTCTTAAAACCGGTTTTTTATCCGGTAAAAAAATAACCAACCTGCAATGGCATATCCCGGAAAAAGAACTTGGTAAATTCCAATGCAACAAAAATAATATAGCCAAAAAAGCAGAATCGAAAAAGATATCCCAGGAGAGTTTAGATGTGACTATCAGCATAAATAAATTCGTAAAACTTTCAAATCTTTCCTCGGCAAAAATTAAAAGCTTTCTCAGAAGTGGCTTTCTAAAAGGTTATCTTGATGAATCAAATAATTGGAGAATCAAAGAAAGCGAAATTTTGAAATTCAAAAATCCAAAAGAATAAACAATATTTTTTGGTGCCCAAGCATCAACAAGCATTGCAATTTTTCTGCGCGCCTCAACCAGGAGGTAGTATGATGGACTTGGACAAGTCAATCACCTCTGCCAAGTCAAGATAGAGCGGCAAGCCAGCAAGGGCTGTCATACCGCTACAAGTTTTTTCTTCTTCATACTTGAATGGTAACACACCCTGTGTCATACTCTGCTTCACCTTGTTGATGATAGTTTTTTTGTCGCACAAACGTTCTATTTGCTTGATTCATCGAACGCAACGGGGTTTTGATTTTTTTTAGGTGGTGGATTGGGGTTAATCCAAGTGGCTTGACTTAGTGTGTATTGTATAATCTTGGAGGAGGATCACTTTTTTTTTAACCTAATTTCTGATTAATTTGCTTATATTACGTTTAATATAGGAGGCTTTCAAGTGCCAAGTCAAGAATTCAATCAAATGCTATATTTCATCAAAATATTACCTGATAACTCGGGATTGCCAATGGAACAACAGAGGGCAGTGATGGAAGCCAGTGTCGGCCTATTCCCTATGGCGGATGGTGTAACATCCGAACCAGTCAGGGTAGGCGAGATGCAGGCCGAATGGATTATTCCATCCGAAGTTCAAAATGATGCTGCTATTCTCTATTTGCATGGCGGTGGGTATTGTCTTGGGTCCATAAACACCCACCGCAGCATGGTCTCTTTCATTGCCAAAGCCGCTAAGGCCAAAGCCCTAATAATCGACTATCGACTGGCTCCTGAAAATCATTTCCCGGCAGCAGTAGAAGACTCGGTTGCAGCTTACAGGTGGTTGCTGGCCCAAGGGATTTCAGCGCAACGGCTAATCATTTCCGGAGATTCAGCAGGGGGGGGGCTGACAATTGCCACACTGGTGGACCTGAATCAAAAGAAGGAACTCCTGCCGGCGGCTGCAATTTGTCTTTCTCCCTGGGTGGATATGGAAGCGATTGGAGATTCGATGATAGCCAAGGCAGACGTCGATCCCATTGTTCAAAAAAAGGGTTTATTAAATATGGCCAAGGCCTATCTGGCAACCGCTATCCCCAGAACACCACTAGCTTCTCCTATATACGCAGATCTAAAGGGCCTGCCCCCTTTATTGATCCAAGTGGGGACTGCGGAGATTCTGCTGGACGATGCCACTCGACTGGCAGAGCTGGCAACGCAAGCTGGGTTGAATGTTTCTTTGGAAAGCTGGGACGATATGATTCATGTCTGGCAATTATTTGTTGGTATGGGAATACCGGAATCTAAAGATGCAATTGATGGGATTGCCAAATTTATCCAACAACATACGTCTGACTGAAAACGGTGAGTGTCAGTTAGATGGCGCGGTGCCAGGGTTGATTGATCTTTATTGATACAGTGAGTGCAGTGATAACCGGTTTGCGTTGCTTGTTTCCGGTCAAATTTCTTTGGAAAACCGCCCAGCATCCCTATTTTTCGAAATCTTGTCTTTAGTCATGATGTAAAGATTCCATTATTTAAATTAGTCTTGAGCCCATTCGATCAACAAAATATATTAATGAGTGGATTTTCCCTTTTTTCGGCCGAATACGATTCTAAAATTATGAATGAAAAATTGTTCCGGGTTACAATAATGGAATAATGGAGTAAAGCTGTTGATAAGCAAGTAGATAGAAAATTTATTACAAATAAATCCATATCTGGCGCAAAATGACCTGCAATAATTTTAAAAACATATTAGCGCATTGTTAAAATCACATGAGTTGGGGTCCCTAAAAAATAGGTATATAATTTTTCTGGGTGTCCATATTAATTAACAAAAGGAAATTAAGCCAATGACCATCAAGAAATTGACTATGATAGTTATCTTCCTGCTTGTAATAAACGGGTTAACTATAGCTAAAGAACCTACTCAGCTTTATTTTGGTGATACCCATCTTCACACCTCTTATTCATTTGATGCTTTTCTTAACAGAAATTTAACCGCTGATCCTGATACAGCATATCGCTGGGCCAAAGGCCAACCCGTAATCCATCCATATCACAGGGCCCGTGTTCAAATTGGTACACCTCTGGATTTTTTGGTAGTATCTGATCATGCTGAGGGAATGGGGGTGTTGAGGGCTATTGTTAATGAAGAAGAAGAACTTGGTGATTTGCCCATGTGGGGCAGTATTAAGCGATGGCTTTCCCTTAAAATAGTCCGGCGTGCCGTGGAAAAAGGAACCGGTGATGAGATTTTCAAGGATATTTTACCTGACAAATCCCAGCAGGTTCCAGGGACAGATCCTGTGATTGATCCAGATAATAAAGTTCCCAATGATATGCTTGGTGATACAACAAAAACTGAAATAACAGCCTGGGGTGAAATTATCAAAGCTGCACAAAGACATAATGACCCGGGCAAATTCACTACTTTTATAGGATGGGAATGGAGTTCTCTTCCCACGGGAGCAAATCTCCACAGGGTCGTTTTTACGCCAAACGGCGCTGAAGAGAGTAACAAGTTTTTACCCTATGGCTCTGATCAAAGTCAGTATCCTGAGGATCTTTGGGCATGGCTTGATAAAACTTCCAGACAAACAGGGGCAGAATTTCTTGCGATTCCCCATAACTCTAATATTTCAAAAGGATATATGTTTTCTGAAACAACCCTCAGGGGACAACCTATTACTATTGATTATGCTCGTACCCGTATGGCATGGGAGCCGATTGTTGAAATTACTCAAATTAAAGGCGATTCTGAAACACACCCCTCTTTGTCTCCCGACGATGAATTTGCCGGTTATGAACCCTATGATTTTTATCTTCAAAGTAACCCGGAAAAATACGTTCCCACACCAGCTGATTTTATTCGTTCAGCTTTACGTTCAGGCCTGTCCATGGAAGAAAAAATTGGTGTTAACCCATTTAAATTTGGCCTTATTGGTTCAACCGATTCCCATACAGGTTTATCTTCTTCTGAAGAGAATAATTTCTGGGGTAAGATGGCCTATGATTCCACACCGGAAACCAAATGTTTAAGCGTAATCGCAGACAGTAACGGGACAGGCTGGGATATGTCAGCCGCAGGACTTGCTGCCGTATGGGCAACAGAAAATACAAGACAATCCATATATTCTGCTTTTAAAAGGCGTGAAGTTTACGCAACAACAGGTCCCCGCATTAAAGTGCGTTTGTTTGGTGGCTGGTCTTTTAATAAAAAAGCAGTTCTATCAGAAAGATTTGCTGAGATTGGATATGCCAAAGGTGTGCCCATGGGTGGAGATCTTACCAGGCCAACTAAAAAAAATAAAAAAATACAGTTTATGGTTCGTGCTGTCAAGGACCCGAAAGACGCTAATTTAGATCGTATCCAGATCGTTAAGGGGTGGCTTGATAAAAAGGGTGTTACCCATGAAAAAGTTTTTAATATAGCATGGTCCGATGGTAGAAAACTGGATGCAAATGGAAAACTTGCCTTGGTTGGTGACACGGTAGATCGTAGTCATCCAGATTATGCAAACACCATCGGTGCACCCGAATTGTCAACTCTTTGGGTTGACTCAAGTTTTGACCCTGATCAACGGGCTTTTTATTATGTTCGTGTTTTGCAGATACCAACTCCCCGTCACTCGTTATACGATGCAATTGCATTGCAAAAAAAGGCAATAAAAAAATTACCCGAAATAATTCAGGAAAGGGCTTATACATCACCCATCTGGTATACACCATAATTTTTTTTTATAGGGCAGGTTTTAATAAAAATTTAAATCGGGATAAAGTGATGAAAAGATTATTCTCTAAATTGTTCCAGGAACCTTTAGTACAATTTATTGTTGGAGGGTTTATTTTATTTTTATTAAAAATTAAAAACCACGTCCTGTGGGCGTGGTCATCGTCAGAAGGCTATGCCTGAAGGATCTACCCATGGTATTAATTTAATCGGTTATCCCCATAACAGATTAAAGGAAAAAACCATGAGTAGATTTGACA
>JAAELK010000131.1 GCA_024226935.1 Desulfobacteraceae bacterium | reverse complement strand
TAAAAGGAGGCATTCTTACCTTGGGCTTGAAAGTCCCCAGGTTTTTGAGAACAGATGTATGGTGAAATCATACGAGAATGCAGCATGATTTTGTGTCTACACTTTCAAAGAAGGATCATTGTTGCCCATACTTCCTCAACGGAAATTGATTTTTACTGAGTTCAATTAGGGTATTTTTGCCCAACCCCGCGAAAAGGTACGTTAAGGACTTTAGAAAATTTCAATTGTCCTTAATTAACTTATAGTTGATCATCAAAAGCTTTAGCTTTAATTGCTGATACAAAATTTTCTAAAACAAGGAAAAACTCATAAAACATAAAACAATCAAGCTCTTCCTGGGTACAAGTATCCATAAGGCTTTTAAACATATTTATGTAATGCATAATTTTCGGTGATCACCGCTAAATTATCTTGTTTTAATGGTCGTCAAATAAAAAATTTAGTTAAAATATCCCTCGTTGGCAGTCTCATATTGGGGTATTTTGAGCAGTCCCTCGAAACTGCCTAGTTTCAATTTGGTAAATTTTGATCCATCAAAAAAATAACGTTGATACGCCTGCTATTGTCGGTTGATGGGATCATTGATCATTTCCAGTTGTGTATTCTCAAAAACGATCCTTTCTGATAATGAATTTTTGATTTTAAAAAATGAGCTAAAAACCCTATTTTTTATTCTCAAAAAGGTTTCTTGAAATTCCATTCTCATATCTTTATTGTATGGGGTCTGAAGCCCAATGGAGCGGAAACGTACGCTAAGGAACAATCAAGCACGTTTTTACCTATAAATTGATTTATTTACAGATATTATCTGTAAAATTCTTCAAAACAACTTCATTTTTTATGTTTGATAAATACTAATATATCAGATACATAAGGCTTAGCGTACAAAATAGTTCCAGTGGGCTTCAGACCCCGAATATTAATGATACTTTAATTTAGAAAAAACTCATATTTTTAGTGGTCTTGATTTGAAAATTCATTTTGTCTGTTTTTCATTTTTGGTAAATTACAACATCAAGAAAAACGACCGTTTTCTTGATGCCATAAATAGGGGTTTAAAGTCCATAGTCTATGAAACCACGAATCAGGCGGTAACATGAATAGGGCCTCTCCTTGCCGCATCCAAGCGTTCCAGATGTTGGAGTATCCGTAAATCACCGGGAATGCTCAGGCTGTTGCCAGTAGGACTCTTATCCATAGCTACTTTGGCCTCAAACTCTGCGATCATGTCGCGGCGACCATCGCTGTCCGTCTTGGTCAGAAAGGTGTCTCCAAATTTGTCCATCATAGCCCCTTTGAAGGTTATTTGTGCATGGTCCATCAAGGATATTTCACCGGCATTATATAGTTCCAATGACAACTTGCTCGTTTCTTCGACGGTCATACTACGGACATCGTATTCTGAGGCCAGTTTATGCCAAATAGAGTCAGAGGACACTGACGCCTGGGGTTCCACTGGTACTGCTGAAGAAGATTTTTCGAAAGTGGTTTTTGTTTGGGATCTGGATATTGAAGAGATGTCGGAAGAAAAAATGTTATTTATGTTCACGTCTCGATCCTTTTTTTGGAAGATTCCAAATATTCAGTGCAATATTCCTGCCAAGTATAAAAGACTTCGGAGTCTTTTGATATATTGAAAACTTGCTTTGGGGGCAGTCTTTATTGCCTTCTTGGGTAAGGAAATTTTTGCGCTCGACGGAAAAAATTTCCCCATGGCCGCAGGGCTGATCAACGTCATTTATAATACCTAGGTTCGGCATCGATTAAATCCTACCGTACTTAAAATGGGAAGTGGAATATCGGCGTCAAGCCTTATTTGAATTGGCATTTGATAAAATCCTATGACGGATTTTATCCCAATGTGCAATTACACCCAAATCACGGGTCAGGCGGTAACATGAACAGGGCCTCTCCTTGCTGCATCTAAGCGTTCCAGATGTTGGAGTATCCGTGAATCATTGGGAAGGTTCAGGTTGTTGCCCGTACTCTTATCCATAGCCACTTTGGCCTCAAACTCTGCGAGCATGTCGCGGCGACCATCGCTGCCCGCCTTGGTCAGAAAGGAGGTAAATTCGCCCATATCCCGATTTAAGGATAGTATTGTATGGTCTAACAAGGATATTTCACCGGCATAATATAGTTCCAGTGACAACTTGCTCGTTTCTTCGGGGGTCATACTCCCCCTGTGTCAGGATAGATGTCGTCTCAATTAAAAATTAAATTTGGGGCATTGAGGTGATAAATATGGGATATTCTATCCAATTAAAAGAAGCCGTGTTAAAAAAGGTATTACAGGGAAACAAACCCCATTATGAAAT
>JAAELK010000130.1 GCA_024226935.1 Desulfobacteraceae bacterium | reverse complement strand
TTTCATAATGGGGTTTGTTTCCCTGTAATACCTTTTTTAACACGGCTTCTTTTAATTGGATAGAATATCCCATATTTATCACCTCAATGCCCCAAATTTAATTTTTAATTGAGACGACATCTATCCTGACACAGGGGGTTCAAGCCCCGTCAATAAATAAAACAGAGGCCTATTTCCGATGTCGCATATTATAATAATTGATCAGAGGATGATGATATCGCATGGAAAATCCCACTAAAAGACAGAAGGCTGTTATGATGAATTATAAAGGAATGGAATAAAGTGTTTGAACATAAGGATAAACTATACACGGTTGAGGAAATTATCAGGAAAGTTAGTAAGCTTTCAAAGGACGAAACAAAGTTAACGACTGAAAATAAAATAAAGACTCCTATACTACGATCCCTTGGTTCAAGTCTTGCTGGTGAGTTCAAGGGTTCTGATAAAGATACTATTGAATGTCTAATTCTTGCTATTTTGAGGTCAAACTTTAAAGGTAATTACACAATTGCTTTCGAAATAATGAAAAGAAATAAGAAACTTTTTCTCGATGAAAATTCCGAGTACATCATGATAGAAATCATGAATAATCACATTAATGATTGGGTGGCATGTGACGATTTCAGTACTCACTCATACGCTTATTGGTTAGAAAAAAATCCAAGCAAGGTCGCACACGCAACAAAATTTGCCCAAAGCAAAAATGCAATGGTTAGAAGAGCTTGTGCTGTCAGTTTTATATATGCTGCTAAAAAAGGGATGTTCATTAGCGAGTCACTTAGGAGTATTGAGCCAATCTTGTCAGACGAACATTACTTGGTTCAAAAGGCAATTGGGTGGTTATTAAAAGAACACCTAAAGCACGGAACAATGAGCAAAGTTGTTCTCAAATGGTGCCAAGAAAGAGAGCACCATCTTTCAAACATTGTAAAGACTTACTGTTCCTATAAAGAGTATACAAAAAGAAAAAAGCTCTTTGATGTCGACAGGTCAAAGAGCTTTTTCCTATGAATTATATGGTTCACCTCTCCCACGACTAAATTGACATCCTCCCCTCCCTGAAGAGAAGGGGAGGATGTCAAAATCTCGGGCCATAAGTCGCTGTAGATAATCTATTATCCATCTCTTTTTGAACGAGTTCAGCTAAAAAATTGGAAAATGGTTCTATATTTTTCCTCACGCTTGCTTCTTCAAGGGTCTCCATATAATCACTACGGGCTTCAAGTGGGATTACAGTCCACGGGTAACCGCCACTGGCTAACATGGTATTCATCAGAAACCTTCCCATTCGCCCATTCCCGTCAGGATAAGGGTGGATATATACAAAGAAAAAATGGCCTAACACAGCCCTTACAGCAGGCTCTTCCTCATCTTTTAAAAGCGAGAAGAATGCAGGCATAAGATCTCGAACTGCTTCATAACGAGGCGGTACGTGCGTTGATTTATTAATATAAACTGGGTAGTTGCGATAACCGGCAAGATCTGTTGTTGCTATAAGACCCGCACTTACACTTGGAGCAAATAACTCTCTATACCATGTAGCATGGTCATTGTGTGCCACATCACCGGGGGAATTATTATTTAATACTTTCCCCAAGCTTTCCTTTACTGTTTGGAAAGCTTGCCAGTAACCACGAGCCGCCAGGGTATTTGCGTATTCTTGATCCTTGGGGTTGATTTCCGGGTCCCAATCACCTGAACGGACTTTTTCAATAAGATCATTACTCACACGATATCCTTCAATAGAAAGTGAATGATAGGCATCTGTCACATATATTTCATCGACATCTTTAAGGTATTCATCGATATCTTGAGGTAATAAAGGGGGGGACGGAAAATTTTCCAGGACAACGTCTCGCATTTCTGCCCAGCTCATCTGTATCCGGTTTACATATGGAGATAGTTCACGATCACTAAAAAGAATGGTAGAGTTTTTTTCAAAGGGATCACTTTCTGTCGAGTTATATCCGGCTGTATTCATTGTCGCAATGATATTTTCAGCAATGGTATCTTTCCCAATATTTCGAAAAGCTCCGGCAAGCCTGCCGGCTATTATGCTGTGTCCACCTTCAAGAAGCTTGTGTAGGATCTCGGAAGCATCAGAGACCATGGATAGCGCAGCACGGGCATCTGTGGGATTATTTAAATAAAAGTTAGGGGAGCATGAGATTAGGGCAGCAGGCAAGGTCATGATCTGTAAATTTTCTTTGCTTTCCAAATTGTTCTTGTCTGGTAATTTCAGCCGAACATCCATTAAAGAAGTTGCATACAGAAGAGCAGTTGGTTTATTGCCTCCTTTTGGAGTCCGGATAAGAAGTTGTGAAGGGATATTCCAGTTTCCGCTATGAATGCTTAACGACTGTTCCGGAGAAAGGCACCATTGGTCACCAAACCTTGAATTTAGATAATCAGCACAAAACCTCCAAAACGAGGCATACCAAGCCGTGCTCTCACCGGCTGGTTCCTCTGGCCGTGCTGGAATATACCACCCTTTCATCACCTCTTTGATAAAACCATTCTTAAGGAGGCGTTCCCGGTGTGTGCGTGTCATATTTTTTGTATAAATTGCAACAATCCCTTTATCCTGAAGTCCCTTTAGGACGGCGAGAGATTGTGCAAGTTTGTTTTGTGGCGTTGACATTGTTTTGACCTATATAGTTAAATGTATGACTACTTGTATTTTTAGGTTATTAAGTTTTAATATTTTTAGGTTATCGTGTCAAGTTGTTTTTAGGTTATCATGCTAAGTTGTTTTTAGGTCTTTGTGTAATGTAAATAAAAAAGTGATCTTAAAAGGGCTCAAAATTCTTCATGCTATAAAAACTATTGGAAACGATAATTCAGAGAAAAATAAATCCAGATCAAATGCAAGTTAGCAGGAGTCTTTGTTTGCACAAAAGATGGATTCACGGAAAGAAAAGTTTCATCATTTTAGTAGAGCTACTTTGCCGCTTAGAGCAGTTTCGCTTCCACTACCCCCTGTAGTACGCAATATAGATGAATGCAAAGTTGTTAATTTTTAATAATCCACACATTCCAGATCCAGAAGAAAAGCCCCCATTCTATTTAATTAAATCCTACCGTATTTTTCGGGGGATGGGCAAAAAAATCTGCATTCCAAAAGAAAAAGATGCCAAGGTTATCACAAGTATGTTAAAAGGACCCGAATAGTAATTATTACTTTAATTTTGGGGAATAATAACGGAAATATGAGCAATAAATTAGTTAGCCTTTTAGCAAAAAAAGGAATGACAATACTATACTGTAAACCCTTTTGGGGAGTATCTATTTACGAGGGTACTCGTTGATGGCAAATTATCGAAATTACATACTTTTCAGGCAATATCAAAACCAGTTCACCATTCTCTTTTGATCCCCTCTTACAAGTGGCCGTCCAAAAAATAACAAGGAAAAAAAGTAAATTCAATGACCAAGAACTAAACATATCATGAATTTGATCAAGTAATTACTCAAAAATCCTGCAAACACATACAATTAATAATCATGGAATATGAAAAATGGAAATGGAATATAAAGTAAAAAAAGACTGTATTGCATCAATATTTATACCGGTCCAAGGAGATAGATATAAAACCACTGGGTAGACTCGGGGATAAAGCTCACTGCCCGAAACCATGATGCTGGCAGTGAACGAAAAGGACGGGCAGTTTGTCCTGTTCTGGGATGATGAAATAGACAATTTTTAATCCGATGAAAATCAGCGGCTCAAATTAACCAAAACTAAATTATAGACAAAAATATACGCCCGGAGGATATAATGATTGCTTCAAATGAGGAACAATTTATCTTTAAACTGGCAGGTAAAAAAATACCTGTTTACAGCTTCGATGTTGAAGAGGGAATTTCCCAGATTTTTAATATTTCTGTAACACTTGCATCCCCGGAAGTAATTGGCTCGGATGATGCCATCGGCAAAATGGGAGTTCTGACGATAAGAGGAGACCGGGACAGGTATTTCCACGGTATAGTAAAGGACTTTGGCCAATCAACTAATCAGGGCAAAATACAAGAATACCAATTGGAACTTGTTCCCCTTTTCTGGTTATTAACACTAACCAGGGACGTGAGAATATTCCAGAATCTGTCAACACCGGAGATAATAGCAAAGGTCTTAAAGGATTCAGATCTTACAACAAACCTTTATAAATTCAACCTGACAGGCAGTTACGGCAAAAGAGAATATTGTGTCCAATACAGGGAAACAGATTTTGATTTTATCTCCAGATTGCTGGCCGAAGAGGGAATATTCTATTATTTTGAGCATGCAAAAGAACTGCATAAGCTTATTTTTGCAGACGGTATTTCAGAATATAAAATTCTGGAAGGAACAGGCAATATTCAGTTCAACACCAGGGGTTCCCTTGTGGAAAACAATTCTGAATATGTTACCGAAATTTCAAAAACAAGCTCGATTTGTTCAGGCAAAGTTTCCATTACAGATTACAATTTTAAAAAACCAAACTTTAAATTTAAACAGGAAAAAACCGGAAAAACACACACAAACCTGGAACTCTATGATTACCCCGGCAATTTTGATGGGATGGCCCGGGGTAAAAACCTTGCCGAAGTCAAACTGGGAGAAGCCAATAAATTTAAGGATATGATCCAAGGCTCCTCCCTTGTTCCAACGTTTGCACCCTGTTCAAAATTCACCTTAAATTATCATCCTTCGGAAGAGTTCAATAGGCAGTTTCTTCTCACCAACATCTGCCACAACGGAATCCAGTCCCAGGTTCTGGGAGCCCTGACGGAAAATGATATTGGAACAAGCTATGGCAACTCTTTTAAATGTATTCCGCCCAGTGTGGTTTTCAGGCCGGACTATGAACATAAAAAACCCTCGGTGGAAGGGGTGCAAACGGCAATGGTGACGGGTCCTGCGGGAGAAGAGATATACACCGACGAATACGGCAGGATCAAGGTTCAGTTCCACTGGGACCGGGAGGGCAAAAAAGATGAGAAAACATCCTGCTGGATGCGGGTCAGCCAGAAACTTGCAGGCCCCGGCTGGGGGGCGGTGTTCATACCCCGAATAGGCCAGGAGGTGATTGTAGATTTTCTGGACGGGGACCCGGACAGGCCCATAGTCACAGGAGCTATCTACAACGGGGATAACAAACCTGCCTACCCCCTGCCCGATGAAAAGACAAAAAGCACCATCAGAACCCAATCAACCCCCGGGGGGGAAGGATACAACGAGATCCGCTTTGAGGACAAAAAAGGGGAAGAAGAACTTTATATCCAGGCTGAAAAAGACCGGACCGAACTTATAAAAAACGATTCTACCACAACGGTGAAAAACGATTCCTTCCTGACGGTGGAAAAAAACAGAACCACAATAATCAAAGGGGAAAAGGACAGTCTGAGTGTTGAAGCTGGCACAAGATCTATATCGGTCAAAGGAGTGGAAACCCGTATCAACTCGGCGGATTTAAAACACGATATAACTGGAAACTACACCTTGAATATCGGAGGTAACATGGATATCAAAGTTGCCGGCAGTGTCACCATCCAGGGCCAGACAATAAACCTTAATCCATAGAAAAAACCTATGAAAACTAATCCCCAAAAAATAATCAACTACCAGACAGAACAACTGATCAAATTCAAACTGGAAGATAATAATTACCGGTATCACTTTACAAATACCTCCCTGGTAAAACCCCGGACAAAAGCCTCGGACACCCTGCTCAAAGATTTAAATGTCAATGTACTTGAAAGGTTAATTGGTCAATGTATAGCCTTTAAAAAAATACAGCAGCCCATTCTGGAAAAGTTTTCAGGAATCAGCCCCAGGGGAAACCAAAAAACTTTAAACAAAACAAACTACAACAAAATCCTGGCCCAGAAATTTAAAACCAAATATATCATCCGGGAAAAAAAGTTCAGAATCCAGGATGCAATCAGAGAGGTTCCCGTAGAAACACCGGACATCCCCGATGTCCCCTTTGATGAAATGGCATGGATCAGGATTGTTTTAAATGATGAAGAGGGCAATGCCGTTAAAAACGAGCCCTTTGATCTGTACAAAGGGGACAAGTTGATCACTTCCGGCAAAACAGACGCCCACGGCATGGCAAAGGTTATTTATCTGCCCGGGGGCAACTATGATATCAGCTTTCCCAATGTGGATAAAAAAGAATGGAAATCAAATAACAATTAATCAACTTTACAGGAAAACAGATGATGGACAAAAAACTTGAAAATGTTAAACAAAATGGAAATACAAATTCATGTGCTCATAAAAAAACACCTTCTTTTAAGGCATCAAATACAATAATCAAATATTGCAGCGGCATATCAGTTGTCTGTGCCGCCATCTTAGGGCTTGCAACGGGAAAAGTTTATTACCTGTTGGCTGTTCCATTCTGGTTTCTCGTATTCAGGAAAACAAAATAATAAAAACCCGGAATTTTTTAAATGCCTACTTATAAGATAAAAAAAGACAATGAGTGTATTCTTACCATAGCAGAAAAGCATAAATTCAAAAAATGGGAAAAAATATACGACCATCCCAAAAATGAATTTCTTAAAACTACACATAGAAAAGATCCCATGTGTCTGAAAAAAGGGGATGAAATCTATATCCCTCCAAAGGAACAAAAAAAAGAAGCCTGTCAAATCTATAAGATAAATAAATATGTTGTTCCAGTTTTAAAAAGCTATTTTTCTATCCAGCTCCGGGACCATAGAGATCAAATCCTGGCCGGAGTCAATTATAAACTGGAAATTGAGAATAAAGAGTTTACCGGGCAATCAACACAGGAAGGGGTAGTTGAAGAAGAGATCTCCTTAAAAGATGAGTTTGGCTATTTGACAATATGGCCCTTTAAAGATTTTCCTGAAAAAGAGATAAGATGGAGAGTAAAACTGGGCCACCTTGACCCGGTAAACACAACCACAGGCCAGCAGGGAAGACTCAATAACCTTGGTTCCCAGGTAGGTTTCATTGATAATGAGAAAGGACCGGTAACGGATCAGGCAATTAAAAAATTCCAGCAGAAAAACAATCTGACGGTATCCGGGGAGGCGAACCCGGATACCCAGGAAAAACTTACTAACCCATTCGAGTAAAATCAAACCCATATTTAAAATTGGATAGTATCAGATCACAGGACAATTTACTAAATGAATGAAATCAAAAAATACGAAAACACATACCCATGGATAAATTTTCATCCTGATTTTAAAGGCACTCTTCTTAATCTCCTTGAACAGGAAATGATTTTAAAAAAATTAGAAAACCAACATGGGACGCTCAAACAACAAACCGATAATGAATGGAAGAAAAACTCCTCTCTTCCTACAAAACTTGCCATCGATATTTCAGTGGCTGAGTATTACATTAAAAAAACTCAAAAAAAAATTGAGTCACTGCAAGATGAAGCTAAAAATTTAGATAGTATTTTCCAAAATAATAAAACCAAAAATTATCCTGAATTCGAACGTGATTTAAAAGAAAATCTCAAAAAAAGAAAAAATTTTCTATCCTTGATGGCAAAAAAAACAGAATTTGAACTTTATATAGATAAATATTCTTTTGAAATTAATAATGATCCAATAAATTTTGCCAATGTCCTGGAAAAGAATAAATTGAATCATACAACAACCTATGATGCTACGATCAGCAGAACCGATAGAAAAGGATTAAGAGCTGCCGATAACAGCGTTAGCATCACATCTTTTTTAAAAACACCCGATTCCTCCGTCAGTCTTTGACTTTTCTATCAAGACGGAGCAATATTATCAAACAGGCGGGTGCTGTACTGGCTCTACGATGATGAAGACCAGAACAAGCTCGAAGACGATAACAACCCTTTTTATTTAAATAAAAGAATAAGGTTACCCATAGGCATCGGCTTTACCGATGAGCACGGATATTTAAAGCAAAGCTCGGATCACTTCAATAAATATGCCAAATTTGACAAGACCAGACATACAATCCAGGTTGACTATAAAGAATCAAGTCAATTTTCCAGGACCTATGATGGTTTAAATAAAAGGATTAACCTGTTAAGCACCACAACCGATCCAACCTTCAATTATGTTCCGGCCTTTAGTTATTGGCTTTCAACATACAAAAACCATGATTCAGCCGATGAATATTCCCAACTGACAGCCGGATATTTTGCACCGGATTCGGTGTTTGGTTTTTTCCTTTATCCACCGGACAAAGGTCCCTTTAAAACCAAGGATCTTTTAAAACTTGCAAAGATGGAAATACCGGCCACAAAAAAAACCACCGCCACAAAAGCGGCATGGAAGGGCAGGATAAAAGATACACTCCTGCATTCCAAAGTCCAAGGAGCGATAAAACTTCACTGCACCCTGCCGGAATGGGATCACAGGTTAAATAAGGAACTTGAAAAACTTGAACTTTTCCAGGATCTTTTTAAAAGAGCAAAAGCACCCCATCTTTCAAAAATAAGAGCCATTGAAAAACTTATCAATTTCACAGAAATAGGCTTAAAATTTCCCAAAAAAAATGAAACTTCCATAAACATAGAAAACAAAAACCAATTTATTAAAAACTTAAAAGAATTCAAGGACTGCATAGAAGAACGAATCTATAAACCATCCCAAACACATGGGGACAGATCCTTTTTTCAACACCTCGAAAATGTAAAGTTCCAGGCAAGACAATTATGGGCAATATTGAAACTTCCAGAGTTACAAGAAGAGATTAAAAGATATTTTAGCCAGTTAAAAGAGCGCACCCTAACAAATAGCACCGAAAAACTTTTATTACCCCCCGGCCCCTATATGGAAGAGGAACCCGGCTGGGTACATATATTTGATACAATTGCAAGATCCGTTACAGCCCTTGCCAACTCCGCCATTGCAAAGGAGTTCATGGGTAACGAGATTTGGCCTGGCATAAAAACTCTGGTAAATGACAAAAGGCTGGCACCCTATTTCAAGAGCAATATCAATATTAGAAGAACTCTTGAAGATGAATTGCTTGCCCAACAATTTGAATTTCTTAATAAAGAACAAGAGAAAAAAAAAGAGCCCTCTCCTGAAAATCCAGGGATAATATCCACAATATTCATTGAGTACAATAATTTTGTGGAAGAGTTCCAAGAAAAATGGAAGCCCTCCCTGGATCTTGTGACAAGCACCCCCGGAGCACCCTGTGTTTTACAGGTGGTTCTGGATTGTTACGGGAACTTTATAAATAAAAAAATAGCCAAGCTCGATAAAGAACTGGCAGCAAACGTAATACATATCAAGCTTCTGGTGGCTTCAATGCGCACATTCGGACTGTTCCAGGAAAAACCCCAGGATTTAACGGATGCCGTAATAAACGCCCTGGCCAAGCCCTCCGGCCAAGGTTGTATAAACATGGGAAAGGGAAGAAAACTCATATCAAGGTTTTTTTATCCTTCTGAGAAAGACGGATCTGACCTTTTATACGGCAGTGCCAATAAGACCGCCCAAAAAGCATATAAAACCTTTATGACCCTGATGAATTTTACCATCAATATGCAAAATGTATTGAGTCTGACAGATAAAAGCGATGAAGAAATTTTTAAAGCAACCCTCAAATTAGTTAACACATACGGCAGTCTCTCTCTTTCTGTTCTGGCGGGGATAAAACTTGCAGATTCATTTATTAAACCAAGTTCAAATAAAATAAGGGGGGAAGCCATTGAGCTGCTGAGCGAAGGTTCCGACAAACTGGCAGTTGGCCTGGGTATTATCTCTGCCACCCTTGCATATATGGATGCAGAGGAACTATGGGAAAAGGGAGAAAAAAGCAAGGCAGCCTTTAAATATTTTGAAAGTGCCGGGTCCTTTGCGGCAAATATAGGCTATATTTTAAAAACGGTAACCAAGTGCTTTGTAAAGGCCGGAACCTGGGAAGCAGAAGTTTTATCCACATCCTGGATACCCTTTGTGGGCCAGGTGTTATTGGTCATCGGTTCATTTATTACAACAATTCTTTTTGTCAAAGATATGGCAGAACTTGTGTGGAATCTTTGGTATAAATATGAATCCTATGGCCCTGCATATAGAATAACCGAAATATTATGGGATAAAATAACCGAGCAAATAAAACCAGGGGAAATTACACCTCAAGACCGATATTTAATAGATCTTAATCCTTATAAGGCATATAAAACCTATACCTCAAAGGACCAGGCACACCCCGAGATAACACACAACCCGGCCAAAGAGTGTGAAGATTTAAAGGAATCGTTCCTGCCAAGAGTCGATGCCAATGGTAATGGCGATTTTCTCAACTGGGGAGTCAGAAAATCAAACTACCTCTATAATTTAATAGACAAGGGAATTATCTGGGAAAAACTTCATTGGCGATCAGTAGTTCCCCTCTCCAATGAAGAGTATGAACCTGAAATAATTAATGAGATTGTGGAACTGCCCAAACCTCCCGACGGGGCAAGGGGAAAAATCAAAAATGTAACTGATATAATAAATTACTACAGAGAGGCAAAAACCATTTACTACAACGAGGTAAAAAAAGTTTCAGCCCGAATGGCAGAAAATAAAATCAGTAAAGCTGAGGAAGAACAAATAGAATCCTTAAACAAAATACCATCACAATTTGAACAGGGATCTTTCAACCCAAAAGGTGTTGAAGGCTGGGAAAATTTTGTCTAAACAATTATCAAAGAGAGAGTTAAATGAAAAAACAGATAACACTTAAAATCACCATAATACTGATGGTATTAATATTTAATATTCCTGCCAATGCTGCAATAAACCCGAAAGATATGGCAGCATTTAAAGAGATAAGCAAAATTTTAAAGCTTGATATGGATACATATTTCTACGAAGATGGAAAAGATTGTAAAATCATTGATCCAATTGAAGGGCAGATGGCCATTGAAACACAGGATAAAAACGAAATTGATAAAACCCCTATTAACAATTTTGCTGCAAATATGGCTGTAACTGATAAAAACGGAAAAATTATAAGCCTGATGTTAAGATCAAGATATGGAAAACAAGACAGCAATCCGGATATTTCTATTCCCCTAAAAAAATTAGATAAACTCAAATTACTCAAGCTGAGAATGTTTTTTAACGGGAAAATCAACCTGCCAGTAATGCCTGAACTAAAAGAATTGTACCTCGGCAATAACCGGATAAAATCCATTACAGATATAAACAACATAAATAAATTAAACAATTTAAAAATTCTCAGCCTTCCTAAAAATAAAATAGAAAAGATAGTCGGACTGGATAGAAATAAAAACCTTGAAAGACTGGAACTTGACAAAAATCAAATAAAAAAGATCGAAAATCTGAACACCCTGAAAAAATTAAAATATCTTGACCTTCAAGACAACCGGATCACAAAACTTGAAAACCTGGACAATCAGACAGAGTTAAAATACCTCAACCTTGAATACAATTTTATAACAAAGCTTGAAAATCTTGATAATTTAAGAAAACTTGAATTTTTTATAATCTCAGCTTCCGATAAAAAGGGTATCAGCAAGATAGAAGGGTTGTCAAATCTTACCCGTTTAAAACACCTGGTCTTGGCCTGGAGCTCCATTAAAAAAATAGAAAATCTGGATAATCTAAGAAAGCTGGAAGAGCTGGATTTATACCAGTCAAAAATATCCAAACTTGAAAAGCTGGATAATTTAACCCATCTTAAAAGATTAAATATAGGGATGTCAAAGATAAAAAAGCTTGAAAACCTGGATGCCCTGGTAAACCTGGAATATTTAAGTTTCTGGCGCACCCCCATTACAAGGCTTACGGGCCTTGAAAAATTAACAAACCTTAGAACCATTGATGGTTTTGAGTCCAATCTAAATAAAATCAGCGGTTTATCCAATTTAAAAAAAATGGAGTTAGTTAATTTTAACGGGTGCAATATATCCAAATTAGAAGGTTTTGATAATCTTCCAAACCTTAAAAGTATTTCTTTAAACGAAAACCATATTACAAAGGTTGAGAACTATAAAAATCTGAAAAATCTGACCCTCTGGCTTGGTGACAGTTTAGAGAGAACCTTTGAAAACAAAGACGCCCTTAAAATGCTGAAAAGAAACGGGGTGGCTTTGCGATACACCTATGTCCATGACGGAAGTAATTTTCACTACGAAGAATAATAAGAAACAGCAAACCGGAGGATAGTCCCCACATTTATTTCCTGTTTACCCGGCAGGATAAACCTGCCGGGTTCTTTTTATATCATATGTAGACAATAGGCCTAATGACCACATAGCTGCATAAAGTGCCAACTTTTGACATATAGAGATTTATTGGTATCCTAATTTTTCAATCTCAAAAGGAGGTCTGCATATGAAAAGAGTCTGGGATCCCGATGAATTGGTGAATATCTGGAGTTTAACTTATGATGAACTGCAACTGCTGTTCAGCTTAAATGTTATTTCTACCCATTGATTTACAAATATTCGTTTTATAGGCCCCCTTTTTTTACAAAACTGGATCTCCAGCCTTTTGATCCCTTCCGATCCCGTTTTTATATAGGGGGCATGTGCTTCATAGAAAAGGGATTGATTTTCTTGAGAGAAAACTTTTCGCTGTGCGAGGATATATCTCTTATTTCATGATAGGCAAACAAACACGAGCATGGTATTATATTACTGTTTTTTAAATCAGCTTAACTGCCCCTGGGGCATAATGTTGCAGGGGCAGCTTTTATCAGCCAAAGAGGTATCAAACAATGCCAACGAGGATTCAAACCGATTATACTTTAAGGTCTTTCAATTGTCCTCACTGCAACAATATTGGATGTCGAATAAATCAAGTTCTTCCATGATTTATTTATCAACCCTTTTTTGATGTTCGATTGCAAAATTTAAATATCGATATCGGCCTGCTTTCCATGGTTTTGGCATTTTTCCCTTTACCTCTTTATTACATAATCGTTAGTGACATCAAATATGTAATGGATTTTTAATCCTTTTATTTTCTCCATGGCAACTGCCCATGGCTTTCGTGGATGGACGAATTAGGGTATTGCTTTTTTAGGTCTTCTTTTGATAACCTTTTTTCTGGGATATCACCAGGAGAAGCCTTTGCCAGCCATTCTTCCAAGGCTTCGCTTGCCGGCTCATATGCTTGAATTGTGAATTGATCAAAATGTTCTTTACCGTCATTGGGGCAAAATCCTTTGCATCCCGGCAGATCCGGAAACTCAATAGCAATTCCATCTGGAGTGCGGGTGAAAACAACATTAAATGCTTCCCAAGTGTTCATGATCAGGATCGATTCATCATCAATCTTTTTTTTCAGCTCAGGAGCTTGTCCTGGGTAAGCAATCACTTCAACTTCAGCCCAAAAATATCTGCCAAATTCACCACGGGCTTTGTATAAAATACTCTTGCCGAAAGGCATCCTTAGTATTTTTTCATTTTTTTCTTGGTCTACGTCTATTGCAATTTGGATGATACTTCTTGAGTCTGCATCACCACTCACCACCGGTCCATATAGCCATGCCCTCTTTATCCCTGAGCTATTGTCGTCAATAAAGGGTTTCAGGTAAGCCAGGACCGTTTCTTTTTTTATTGTGTTGAGCATTATCATTTCAAGGATGCCGAGAACCCGGTTCAATTCGAAGTCCCAGTGGTAATTTATGGTTTCATATTCAGTAATTGAAATATACTGAAACAACTGCTTTGGATGAACATATCCAAAATGATCATCAACTAATAATACTTCGTGTGGTTCGATACCGGGGATGTATGATAGATCCTTTTTTCCTGTCCGGGGCCATTCAATATACTCAATGTCAGCAAACCACTCCGGGGCATCTTTTTTAGCAACTAAATTCTTTGCAACACCTCGAAAAACTTTTTCTGAAACTGCCGTAAAAATAACGACCTTTTTAAACAGATTTTTCACGTTTTCAAGAAAACTCAATAGCCCTGGTCTGGGCCATTGGCTCTCTGCATCAGTGGTGAGTGTATATTCAAGGTCCAGGGCAAGGGCTTTGATGTGCCCATAATTTCTTTTTACCAGCTCTTTACATAAAATGGCCGGTTGCCTTGGCAGGCTGTACTTGTGATACTCTTTATATAGGAGCGTCTCTTTTTCTGTTGGGATTATCATTCCAATATTCTCCGTCATATCTTATAAGTCGGATGTCCGGATTAGATCCTGTCGGTCACGAACCTCCACGTCCTGTCGTTTGTTTAGACTCCATCAATCACCTCAGTTTTTGAGTTAATTAGTGTCTTTATTCGACTCAAAATAGCCTTCCCCCTACATCCTCGGGCCTGAGTTTTCTTCAAGTTCGATATCTCTATCTTACTCAAAGTCTAATATTGGTATCCATTTTTCCCAATCTATCCCATAACTTGTGCTCCTACCCCCACCAGGCAATTGGATAAGAGCGCCTTTCTCAATAAGATCTGCAAGCTCTCTTTGAGCTGTTGCTCGGCTTGTATGCGCCATGCCCACATACTTTTTATTTTTCAATCCACCCTCAAACCCTTTTGGGCCAGCATCAAGGAGGCGATTGAGAACTTTTTCTTGTCTCTTATTGAAGTTAGTTTGTGAAAAATAATTCCAAAAATGCACCTTTGCCATGGTGTCACCCAATTTTTTCTCCGAACTGCTAATAGCGGCATCCATAGTTTTTAAAAACCAAGTCAACCAATCCGTTATATCCAGATCACCTTTCTGAGTCTGTTTTAACACCTTGTAATAATTCACTCTGTCGGACATCATTTGAGAAGACAAACTATAAAACCTTTGACAATTATCTTCATCAATTGCCAAAGACATATCCGTAATGGCCCTTGCAATTCGACCATTACCGTCATCAAGTGGATGAATCGTCACATACCAAAGATGAGCCAAGGCCGCTTTTAGTATGCCATCTATTTTCCGATCATTATTAAACCATGAGAAAAACCTTTGCATCTCTTGATCTAAAATAGCTGAAGGCGGTCCTTCGAAATGTACTTTCTCTCTGCTGTAAGGACCAGAGATGACCTGCATAGGTCCTTCCAAATCCTTACGCCATTGCCAATGGTAATTGGGGCTAATCCAGAATATCCCGTGGGGAATAAAGCCGCTTGCCACCCCCAAAGACGTTCGGCTGTCAAAGGGTTTTTATAATGCAACGTTGCATCATGCAAGACATCTACTACACCCTCCACTCTTTGATCTTGGTGTTGCGGTCCTTCATTGGGCAATCCCAGCTTACGGCAAACAGAAGACCGGACAGCGTCTGAATTAAATTTTTCCCCCTCAATGGCAGATGTTTTAATGACATCCTCCACCATAATTCCGGCATGGGCGCTTTGAGACAAATCGAATCCCAAAGAATTGATTTTTTCCAAGAATGCCCCTTGGTGATAACGGACTTTTCCATGCAGACTAAGAAATTCGTCTGTTCTCCATGTCAATTCCGGCCATTTAGATTTTTGCCAAATATAAGTCATGAGTTGATTACCTTTGTTATTTGCCTTAGTTATTGAGTCGATTATCGCATTTATTTAACTCAATAACAAAGGGTTTCGATATTTATTGTTTTTTTCTATAGAATGTTGAAAATCATAAATAGGATTCTTGCTCAATTCCAGGCTAACGAGCGCATACAAAGTGAACCCGACCCCGTAATTATAGTGCCCATCTTCAGTTTGAGAATTGTCCATTAAATAAGAAACACCATAAAAATGCATATTATTAGGTTTCTTTAAAAAAAATTCTGTACCCGAATATATTGATCCTAAATTCTAAAACGTGTTGATATTAGTAACAGAAATCTTTGAAATCAACATTTTTGAGTTAAAAATTGTAAAAATAATTTTCTTGATATTTCAACTACTTATAGTATACTTTGCAGCTTAGAATACGCTCACTTCCACTACCCCTATTCGAAAGGAAGAATTATGAGTTCGAGCTGGAATGAAGAATATTATGATATTTTTAATTTTCAATCATTGAAAGTGGTACAGCGCTGAACCCTATAAAGGTTTCTTTTAAAGGAAAATATGAAAAACCAATCAAAGAACATCATAAACCCGAATCCGTACAACCTCTTGCAAAAACCCAGACGGGTCCGGTGCTTGACCGTGCTCTTGGAAGCCGAGAAAAAGGCCCGACAGAAAGCCAAAAAGAAAAAAGGGTTTAAAATAAACGGATACATTCTGGACGATCTGGACAACTAGACAGATTTCATTGCACAATAAACATGGCCAGGAGTAATTTTCAGAAAGCGTAACGCTATAAATTGCCATAGCCATATCAGTTTTTCTTAAAGTGTTCCATTCATTTGAGATTTATAATTAATTGAATGGAACACCGGAGATATAGCAACGGATGGCAACCTTTTTGCGTGACAAAAAATATCATTTTTGATCACCTGGGAAAATTTCTTGGAGAACTATTATTATCCTGGTTCTGGCTCGAAACCGATGCAGAAGTGCAAGCTTTCGATTCAGACTTAAATGGTTTTGCATTGGCGACCTTAACACTACCGGAGGCTTCGGCTTTCAGCATCCCAGAACCGCCCCTACCCAACAATAAAAGCCCGTAGTTTTGCTGTGTTTTGGTGCTTGCTTGCCCCAAGGCTCTTGCTATTTCCTTCTTATGATCAATTCGTATTTCTTCTCTGAGTTCCTTTTCCCTTTGAAAAACCAATTCTTTAAACTCAGAACTTGCTAAATAGTTTTTTTGTGCCTTTATCGAAGCGTTTGGATTTGAATCAAGGAACAACCGGAAACGGGAAGCAGCCTCTTTTTCAAGTTCATCAATAAAATCAGTTTCAGATTTCCGACAGACCTCCCCTTTGATGTTTGAGGCAAAAGCATGACGTAAACTATAAAGAGATACCCCGGGAAATAATTTATTGCCGATGTACCAGCCATGATCCCGGAGCTGTTTAACGGTTTTTCCTTCAGGTAATCCGATGATCCGCTTACCATCATCTGAATCTTTCAGCAAATCAACCAAACCCTTGGCAAAGTGATTTTGTCCAGGATCAAAATAAAGGGTCCTATGCTCATGTCCCTTATGTTTTCCATCATGTTTCCCCCCTGGGAGCTGGATCTTGAGATTACCGCCCTCAATCTGGATGATAGCCCCAGGGGGATTGTCTTTTATGATTTTACTAAACTCCACAGGCCTGCAGCCGGTCAAGGCTATGAGTATAACGTTCAGCCTATACTCAGGACTCACCTGGTCAACAAGTTGCAATTGCCAGTTTGCCGGCAAGCCACGCAGTGATTTGCGCTTACTGTTCTTTTTGTATCCCTTGTAATTCTTATACTCGATAAACCAGTTTTTAAAAATTGACATAGAATTGCAATGTCAGTTATTATCTCCATGCTAATAACAAGCTTTATATTTGAGCGAGGGTGTGGTCTTATGTCGCCCCCATGGTCTTAGATTCATATGTTTAGTT
>JAAELK010000129.1 GCA_024226935.1 Desulfobacteraceae bacterium | reverse complement strand
TTTGCCTGAAGCCATGACAGCAGACGAGTTTAAAGTGTTGATGCCTCAAAATATTGATAAGAACTTGCTCGCAGGTCCCGCCGCTTAAATTTATATCTGATTTTCACACACTTTGATAGATGGGGTTAATTAAGCGCTTACATAGTAGAAACAAAAGAATATCTGTCTGAAACACCAGATAAGGGAGCAGTTGCAGCAATTGCGGGAAAAGTAGTTGCCAAGTAATCATTTGATAATTCGTTAATTTCTGTTGTCATGATAAATTTTCCTTTTTAAAAGTTAATATTTTTTTTCTGTTACTTTGATTTTTAAAAAATCAATCCCCGAGGGGAAAAACCTTTCCTATCTTAAAAAAAACAATTTTTTTTCTTGATTCGCTTTTTTAAAATTG
This sequence comes from Desulfobacteraceae bacterium, assembly GCA_024226935.1. Taxonomy (GTDB): domain Bacteria; phylum Desulfobacterota; class Desulfobacteria; order Desulfobacterales; family Desulfobacteraceae; genus NBML01. The sequence continues at coordinate 10,622 of JAAELK010000129.1, read as the reverse complement.
TGAAGGGAAAGAATGACAAGAAAAAAACCTGGAGGGTGGGAAAATTTCACGCTGTATCGAAATTTTTTTTTATTCTTTTCATGAGTGACCGGAACAATACTTTCAGCGAAAGAAAGAAAAAAGATCAAACTAAAACCAGGCGGTATCGGTTTTCTCCTCGCAAAAGCTGTCTGCAAGATCGCCCATGTAGGCGTAAACGCTCCTTAGAGCGCAATTATACGGCTGGAAGACGTAAGGGTTAGGAGTTTGTAAGATTTAGTCCGGTAGGACCGCAGCGAATAGCGGAGTCTGGAAAGGTCCGGCGGTCAGTTAGACCGCAATTCCCACACTATTGAAGTATTATTTTTTTTTAAATTTTGCCCATGGCCGTCACCACCAATTTTGATGAGTTTGGATCATAGGGTAATTAAAAACAACTTTGTAACCTATTGAAAGTATTTTGGATGATAGGAAAATGATAGTTTAATGGAATCCTAAATTTAAAATAGAGATTTTAAGAGTTAAAAGAATGTGCCGGATCGATTCCATGAGAGTGAAAATAAAATAAATTAGGTCTTTTTTCCCCTGGATAAGTCCGGATCCAGAAGAAAAGACCTCTTATCTAATTTTATATAAATTTAAAGTATAGTCAAAGCCGTGTCTGTAGCGGACTGCTTCCGGATGTGCAAAAGACCGACATAAATTCGATCTGCTTTTTGGGTTGAAACGATTCATCCGGTTTCGATGGTATGTCGAGCCGGACGGAGAAGTTAAAAAAACGGTTGAAATTAAGATTTGATAACAATTAAGAAGAGGCTCAAGTGAAATTGATTTGTAATAAAAGTAAAAAATGTAAAGAATCTGAAATATACGGTGGTGCCAAACCTCATTATTAATGTGGTCAGTGCCCCAGGGATAAAACGGCAAATGTATACCACTTGAAACATTAAATGATGAAAAAAACAATAACTAAAGGTTTTTAAAGAGTAATCTCTTGACTTTGAGGACTTTATATTATAGCAAAAGATATTATCTATTCAAAAAAAGACTAAACTATACAGCATGAAAGGGGAAACTATGCCAAAAAAAATACAAGTTGTTTCTATAACAAACCAAAAAGGAGGGTGTGGAAAAACAACAACCGCAGTTAATTTATCCGCAGCCTTGGCTCGCCTAGGGCAAAAAGTTCTTGTGATTGATATGGACCCCCAAGGAAATACAACAAAGGTTTTGGGTGACCCTTCCATGCTTCCCCAATGGCGAACTATTGTTGATTTTTTTGATGACGAAGAAGCAACGCTTGAATCTTGTATAAATAGCACTAAATATAAAGAGATTGACGCTATCTATAGCCATTTAGATTTATTTAGCACTAAAATTCGATTAATATCTGAACCCTTAAATTATGTTAAGTTAAGGTCATATCTATCTAAGGAACTCCGGAAAAAGTATAATTATATAATTATCGATACCCCTCCCGATTTAGGAGGGATATTAATGACAAACGCTTTGTCCGCTTCTGACGGATACATTGTTCCAGTTGGAACAGAAGATGCTTTTGCATTACAAGGAGTTAAACAAATAGCTACTTTTATTAAAAGCATCCGAAAAGGATTAAACCCTACCTTGGAAATGATCGGGGTTCTTATCACAATGAGGGATGACAGATCTAATATAACCAAAGCTATGTTACAGGCCATTCCGAATGCTTTTGGACAAGAACACATTTTTAAGACCTGTATCAAAAGAAATGTTGCTATTAGTGCCGCATCAGCCAAGAATATGACTATTTTCAAATATGATGCTAAACAGCAAGGCGCAAAAGATTACCTCAACTTCGCCAAGGAATTTATAGAAAAGACGAATGGGTGATAATTATGAAAAAAGACAAACCAAACAATGTTGATTTTTTTGCCGAAATATTTCAAGCTGCCGAAGAAGCAACCAAGGAATTCGCATCTTTAGAATCTCTTAAAACAGAAGAAAAGACAGATCAACAAATCAATAACTCGACAAGTCAACAACTTAACAACTTGACAAGTCAGCAATTGCCTAAACAATTGCCTAAACAATTGCCTAAACAAGTTAACAACTCGACAAGTCAGCAGTTGTCTAAACAACCAAGCAACTTGACAACCAAGCAACTTGACAACTCGACAAGTCCGCAAGTTGACAACTCGACAAGTCCGCAACTTGACAAGTTGTCAAGTCCGCAAGTTGACAACTTGACAAGTCAACAACTGGACTGTTTTGATCCTGATTTAAAACCACTGGATTTAAAAATAAACCAGTTTAGAATTCTGTTTGAAATTTATTTTAAAAGACCATTTAAAGTACATGGGCCTCATAGAATAGGCGGGAGTAATTTCTCAATACCCTACGGGACTGTACGATATATCTTAACCAGTTTAGAGAAAAAAGGGTATATTTCTAAACCAATAAGTATTAATAATGGTGTTAGTTATGGTACAACTTGCCAAGTGGATGAGTCTAAATGTGTACCTCTTTTCGGACCTTCACCTATCCTCAATAGTCAACAACTTAACAACTCGACAAGTCAGCAAGTCAACAACTGGACAAGTCAACAACTTAACAACTCGACAAGTCAGCAAGTCAACAACTGGACAAGTCAACAACTGGACAAGTCAGCAAGTCAGCAAGCGAAAATCTCTTATAATAAGTTAGTTAGTAAGTATTTAAATAAACTTACTAACTTTGTCGAAAATTCAGATTTCCTAAATGATAAAGGTTTTACAGAAAAAAAATTTAAACAATGGATTGAAGAAAATGAAGCGGATCCAAAAGATCTTTATCTTCAAATTCAAATTGCGGAGCTTCTGCCTGAAATACAAAATCCTAAAAAAAGTGCTTTGGGACTATTTTACAAAGTTGCTGTCCAGGGGGCAGGGTTTGATCCGCCGAAAGATTTCAAATCCATTGAGCAAAAAAAGCTGGAACGAATTCAAAAGCAGAATGATTTCGAACAAAAATTAATTTTGGAAGAAACAAAACAAAGATTTATAACAGATCCCATTGTTATTGAAGAAATTGTAACTGGATATGAAAATCATAAAAACCCGATGTCTGGTTGGTTATTGGATTCTAAAAAATATCGGGAAGATGGGACTATTGGTTTTTTTGTTAAAAAAGAAATAGAAAAAAAATGGAAGGCTCAAATAGGAGAATAAATTTAGTCGAATGTGCAGTAAGTGCAAAACAAAGACATTGAAACACACGCTAAAACACTGTGCTTTAGGTATTTTTGAAAACTTGACCTAAAGGTGACTTTTTGAATGTGCAAAAAGAAGTCTGTATAGCAAAAACGGAATATTGGAAAATATGGTATAAAGCCAAAAACAGGGATAAAAAATTGACTGATGATAATCAAAAACTCTCACAAGCAAAAGAAAAATTTATTACTTTAATAATGAAAGCAATGGATAAAAAATTAAATTTATCAGGAGTGTATCCGGCTATCGATGACTTGGATAAAACTTTGGAGCAAGTTGATGATTTAAAAAAATGTTTGGATAGCTTTAGACCATTAGAGGGTTTGAATATTGAAAAGTTAAATAGATATTTTGATGAAGTGTATACTTATGACAGCACCGGTATAGAGGGGAATACCTTAACCCTACAAGAAACCTCTTTAGTTTTAAATAAAGGGGTAACCATTGGTGGGAAATCATTGAGAGAGCATTTTGAAGTTGTGAATCATATTGAAGCAATTGAATACATTAAAGGCCTTGTAAAAGATCAAGAAGAGTTAAACCAAAGGGTTTTGTTAGAGATCCATTATTTAATTCTAAAATCAATTAATAGTGAGAATGCAGGAAAATATAGGTGGGAAGATGTTAGAATTAGTGGGTCTAAACACACACCACCAAGTTTTTTAAAAGTACAAGAATTAATGGATGAATATTTTGAATATTATAAAGAAAATAAAGAGAAACTAAACCCTATTTTATTGTCTGCCTATATGCACGAAAAACTTGTGACAATTCATCCTTTTGTAGATGGTAACGGGAGAACATCCAGGTTGATAATGAATCTCATTTTATTGCAAAATGGCTTTCCGATAACAAATATATCAAGTGAAAGAAACAAAAGGGAAAAGTATTATAGTACGCTTGAAAAAGTGCAAACTCAAAATGATGATACCGCTTTTTTAAAATTTGTTGCCGGGAATGTAAAAAAAGCCCTTATTGAATATTTGGAGGTAGTAGCAATGAATAAAGAACCAGGCTCCAAGGGCGAATATTTTTATAAAAGATATTTAGAATTGAAAGGGGAGTGATGAGTGGATTAAGAAACTTAACCATTTTGTCTCAACAAATTAATTCTCTTGGCTCGAATTTGACGAAAAGATTGAGCGTTTTGGAAGTAGAAAATTAGGGGTTTCATTTTGGGAATATCTCATAGACCGCATTGAAAACAAGAACCAAATATCGCTATTGCCAAATCTAATGAAAATGAAGATGAAAGGCCAATTTTCAATATAATCCCTTCCCTGCATTTATTGAGAAGTTACCTACTTTGCTGCTCAGGGCAGCTTCGCTTCACTACCCCAATAAACACGCAAATAAACTCATCCAAAAATCAAAGCAAGGTTGACCCATGAATTTTAAGTTTTTGGGCTTTCTAATTGAACTCAGTAAAAATCAATTCTGTTGAGGAAGTATGGGCAACAACGCTCTTCAGCATTTTTCAGAAATTTTGCGGTTTTGGACAATTAACCCAGAATTGCTTCGGAAGCAGAATCAATGGTTCCATTGATCAATGAATCGTGAATTTTAATACCCGCCTTCTCACTTTTTTCAGATAAGGGTTGTTTTATAAGTTCAATAATCATATTTTTAGTCTGGGTTATGCTTGTGGCTTTCATTGTTCCCTTTTTTTTGATGTTAATAGGTTTGAGGAAATCGTAACTTACTCAAACAAGAATAAAAATGGAAGCCATTTTATTGTTTTTCAGAAAACCTAAATTATTGAATTGCACCCGTAAAAAACGTGGCATTGAAAATGGCAGGCAAACAAAAAATAAGGAGGGAATTATGGCAGGCAAGGAATTTCATTTTAATGGCATACAAGCAATTTTAACCGACATAGGTGTTGATTTTGAACAAGCAAACATGATAGCTTCAGCATCCCAGGCGGTGGATGATTTTATTGATGAAAAACTAATTGTTTTTGATGATGGCAAACTTTTTTATCCTGTTGTAACGGCCCATAAGTCATTGGACCTCGACAATATGGATAGTCGGGATGCATCAAATATCTGGATGCCATTTCATTTTTACCCAAACGAAAACGGGGTCTGCGAACCTGATACACCTAATGTCACAAAACTTATCAAATTTGTTAAAGACCAAATCTCTGATGGTCATTGTTCTGATATTGAAAAGAACCTCTATGTTGGTATTCTCTTGCATATCCTGGTTGACACCTATACCCACCAAAATTTCATGGGCCTTTACTGTAGACATAATGATATCTCTTCATTAGACGATAAAGATAGTATTGGTATTGGCTTTCTCGCTGATGCGTTGCCAGCAATCGGGCATGGTGAAGCATTAACCTATCCGGATGATATGTGGAGAAGATGGGGTTATAAAAATAGTAAAGATGATGAACAAGAAAGAGATAATAAAACAATCTTTCACTCTATTACCCGGAAAATCCCGGAATATTTAAACGAATTGGGAATAAAAAATGATGGAATGGATGAAACCAAAGCAAAAAAATATAAGCCTATATTTGAGATGGAAAAAAATCATGAAAAAGAATTTGACAAAATCACACAAAGCAACGTCCCCGAAGGCACTGATCTTTCCTATAAACATTGGAAAGATCTGACCTTAAGAAGTGTGCAATCAAAAGAAAACACCTATATAAAGAAGGACTCCGACACTTTTGAATCTTCAGAATGGTTCCTTTTTCAAAAAACAGCCAAAGATATCAGAAGTTTTTTTAAAGATAAAATTTTTCCGGAACTGACCATTAAAACTAAAATTTATTGATATATCAGGTAATCCAATCGCTTGATACAAATGGAACAATTAATAGTCATCAAAGGAGTTTGCTATGTATCAGAAAATAGATGAAGTAAAAAACAAACTCAAAGCGTTTTCTCCGGAAAACCTGAAAGAGAAACTTCCTTTGCTGGATACACTGCTGTTTTTGCATAATTCTGAAATTGCAGCCGTGGATATAGAACGGGCAAAATTCATGACTGCCCATCTCAAAGCTACTGAAGGGCAGAATATCCCCATGCCCATCCGAAGGGCAGAGGCAATCAGCAAATATTTATCCAACCGGAAAATAGTATTTTATGATGATAACATGCTGGGTGGTGCCACCACTTCGAAACCCTTAGGGGCGCCTTTGTATCCGGAATTTTTCGGTTTAAGTATCTGGCCAGAGCTTGGGACCATAGGGGATCGGGACGACAATCCGCAGACATTGAGCAAGGAAGAAGCCGACATTCTTAATTTTGAGGTCTTTCCTTATTGGATGAACCGTTCCATTTCAGAAGAAGTACGGAAGGTGGATCAGTCCCGCCAAAGCCTTCTGGAGAAAATGATCATTTATACCATTTCAAAGGCTGCCACTATTTCTCATACTACCCCATGTTACGAACTGGTTCTCACAAAAGGCATTCAGGGTATTATGGCAGAAGCAAGGCAAAAAGAAAATCAGAACAACGCAAATCCACAAAAGTCTGTCTTCTACCGATCCATGCAAATTGCCCTCCAGGGCATTCTGGATTATGCTTCAAATATTTCCAAAGCAGCTGAAAAAAAAGCGGAAACAGAGTCTGATCCAGAGCGGAAAAAAAATTTCATAGAAATTGCCAAAACCCTAAACCGAGTACCGGCCCAACCGGCCTCTGGGTACCTTGAAGCTGTTAATTCTTTATGGATCTGCCAAGTGGCCATATTTGCTGAAAATTCAAATATGGCAATCAACCCGGGACGTCTGGACCAAATTCTTTATCCATATTTTATTAAAGAGTATGAACAGGGTACGCTGACCATTGAAGATGCTCTGAATATAACAGGATCGCTGTGGTTTAAGATCGCAGATAATGTCAACCTTGTACCCCAGGCGGCAGAGAGGCTGTTCGGTGGTGCCGGCGCAGTTCCGGCTATTACTCTGGGAGGGGTCGATAAAGACGGTAATGATGCGGTCAATGAACTCACCTATGTATTGTTGAAGATCACGGAACTATTGCCTATCCGGGACCCCAATGTTAACGCAAGATTTCATCCGGATGTCAATTCAAAGGAATACCGCAATGAAGTCAGCCGTGTGATTTTGACCAATAAGGCTATCCCTGCATTTTTCAATGATAAGGAAAATATCAACACTCTTGAAAACCAGGGAGAGAGTCTTGAGCATTCAAGAGATTATGCTGTGATAGGTTGTGTTGAACTCGGCAGTGCCGGCAGAGACTACTCAGCCAGTTCTTCCATATTCATGATGATGTATACAGTGCTATATATGGCACTGCACAACGGCCGGACGCCTGTAACCGGAGAAGCCCCGCTTTGGGAAGCAACAGGAGATCCCAACAGATTCAGGATATTCGACGACTTCTGGAATGCCTATAAAACACAGACTCGTCACATGGCTAAAAATGCTGTCGCCCTGAACAATCTTTATGGAAAAAAACACCAGGAATTTTTGCCGACTCCATTGTTATCAGCCATGTTCAAAGGCCCTATGAAAAATGGAAAAGATCTTATAGACGGCGGAGCAGTCTATAATTCCTCTGGTGTCACTCATATCGCTTTTCCCGATGTATGCGATTCCATATGCGCCATAAAAGATATTTGTTTTAACCCTGAAAATACTAATATACAACTCTCACTTCCGGAATTTGTTGCAGCGGTGGACAGCAATTTTCAAGGACATGACGTGTTGCTTGCTTATTTGAAAAACCACGCCCCTAAGTATGGGACTTCTCACCCCCTGGCCAAAGAAATTTCCGGCAAACTTATCAAACTGGGGTATGATGTGTTTAATGACCAAAAAAATTACAGGGGCGGGAATTACCGGGTGGCTTACTGGACCATGACTAACCATGCGGGGTATGGGAAGGTCACAGGCGCCCTTCCCAGTGGACGGAAAGCCAATATCCCCTTTTCCAGCGGGATTACACCAGTCTCCCAAATTAACACCCAGTTAACCAAAGCTTTAAATGCTGTGGCCGGTCTGAATAGCGCGCACACCCCTGGTGCTTACGCATTAAACATGAAATATTCTCCGATTCAGTGTTCTGATGAGAATATTGAGCGTTTCGGAAGTATTGTACAAACCTATATGAACCAAGGGGGGCAGCAAGTACAGTTCAATATTCAAGATTACGAAACCCTTAAAGAAGCCAAGGCTGATTCAGATGCTCATCCCCATCTGCTGGTAAGAGTTTCGGGATATTCTGCCTATTTCAAATCATTGAATGAGGCCATGCAGGATGAATTGATAACCCGGAGTCAATACAATCTGTCTTCAGGCAAATTTATCCCACTATCATCATAAAGGAGTTTGTCATGGGAATTTTTAACAGATTTAAAGATAAATCCGAAAAAACACAGAAATCAATGATTAAAAAAAGGCTTGATGAGCTGAAAACAGAGCTTGAAACAAATGCGGCAGGAGAAGTGCTGGATAAGGTGCTTTACGGACTGCTGGAGGCCATGGCTCTTTTATTTGTGATCAATAGGGAATACAGAAAAAATATAAAGGATTTTAAAGCTTCTTATGTGATTCGCAGTGAAGACGGAAAAATTGATGTGACTGCTGTATTTAAAAAAATTTCTTTACCGTTCACCCAAATAGATGGAATGGATGTCAAGGATACAGCAATTGCCAATCCAACTACGACTGTTACCTTTAAAGATGGGAAGGCCATGGCTGACTTTTTACTGTCAGGAAATCCTGATGTTATTGAAGGCTTACTGGACAACCAGCTTTCTGTATCTGGGAATCTGAACTATTTATTCAAATTTATCTACCTTCTCTGGCTGATTCCGGAAATTTTAGGGATCAGTGATTTGAAGAAGATGTTACTGACTCCGGCCTGAAAAGAGAATGGACAAAAAACAGCCTCTTATTTTTGACATTGCACGAGGGTCTTTCGAAGATGGACCAGGGGTCAGGACTACGATTTTTTTTAAAGGATGCCCTTTGACCTGTCCCTGGTGCCATAATCCAGAATCCCAAAGTTACAACACGGAAACCATGTTCTTTCCAGAAGATTGTATTGGTTGTAAAAACTGTGAGAATGACAAACCATGTTTTTCGCTTGCCCGCAGGACGGTGGGCCAATCGTATTCACCGGACCAGCTTATCAATATCCTTTTAGAGGATAAGCCTTTTTATGATGACTCCAAAGGCGGTGTCACCTTTTCCGGAGGTGAGGCATTTAGTTTTCCCCATTACCTGTCCCAAGTGCTACCGGTGTTAAAAGATTATAAAATACATGTTGCGTTCCAAACCTGTGGATATTTTAATTTTAGTGATGTTTGTCTCCTGCTGCCATATATCGATCTCATATATTTTGACTTAAAAATTATGGATAGCGACACTCATAAAAAATGGATAGGAAAACCCAATACCCTGATTCTTGATAATTTTAGTAAATTATTCAGCACTGATGTCCGTATTTTACCACGAATTGCGCTCATCCCAGGATTTGTCGCAACCAGGGAAAACCTGGATCTCCTGGCCCGTTTTTATTTATTGCACGACATCAAGAACTGTGAATTTTTGTTCTACCATCCAGGTGGAAATGAGAAACGTAAAAGATTGAATAAAAGTCTCTGTAAAAAATTACCGGAAAAACCCCTTTCTGAATCTGAAAATATGGCTTGGATAGAGTACTTTAAAGGTAGAATTCTTTAAGATAAAAAAAATTTAATGAAACCCAAGTCTTGAAAAAATCCTATGGGGATTTTCACCCAAATGTGCAATTATACCCATTTATAAAACCCAATAAGGAATTATTGAATGTATATCTATCTTGATACGGAAACCACTGGAGCTGATGAAGAAGACTATCTTTGTCAGTTGGCTTATAAAACGAATAAGGGCCTTGAAGTCAACGAACTCTTCAAACCTCCTGTCCCAATTAAGTTTGGGGCTATGGCCACCCATCATATCACAGAAAAAATGGTAGCCGGCAAACCGGCTTTTCTGAACAGTCAAACCCAGAACGACCTGGTGACATTGCTCCAGGACCCGGGCAATATCTTGGTTGCCCACAATGCACAATTCGATGTTGGGATGCTCAAAAAAGAAGGGGTGGAGGCCCCACGGATCATTTGTACGCTCAAGTTAATCAAAACCCTTGATGCAGAGGGAGAATTAGAAAGTTATAAACTCCAGTATCTTCGGTATTATTACGGTATGGAGATCGAGGCACAGGCTCATGACGCATGGGGGGATATCCTTGTTCTTGAACAACTTTTTATCCGGATTTTTAAAGAGTTTCAAAAGAAGTTTGAAATTCCCCAGGAGATTGTGGCAGAGATGATCCGGATCTCCGAAAACCCGATTCTCATGGCGAAGATCCCAATGGGAAAACATCGAGGCCTGCACTTCCGGGATGTCCCAAAAGACTATTTACAATGGATTGTCGG
>JAAELK010000128.1 GCA_024226935.1 Desulfobacteraceae bacterium | reverse complement strand
GAATAACGGGATATTAGAGGAAAAACCAATGGCAAATTACCTGAGTTCCGAAACGTACCGCTGGTTTGCATCGGTGCTTGAAGAATATCTGAAAGCAAATCATGTTGCAAAGCCGGTATTCCTGGATATCGGTTTCCGGCTGGCGCTGCCCGGAAAAACGAGTATCCGCAAACCGGACGTGTCCCTGATTCTCAATTCCAATCCCGTTGGCATTCACGGGGGGGATTCCACGTACAAAGGCATCTTTGACCTCTGCATAGAATTCCTGTCAGATTCAAAACAGTCGGAAATTGACCGGGACACCATAGTTAAAAAAGCGGAGTACAGGCAGGCAGGTGTGAGAGAGTATTTCATCCTGGACGGGAAAGGGTATGAGACCGCGTTTTACCGCCTGACCGGGAAAGGGAAATACTCACATATCCCCAGGCTGGGAGGGATTATCCGGTCTGATGTGCTGCCCGGGTTTCAGTTCAGGACAAAGGATCTGTACAGTCATCCGGATTTGCGTGAAAAAATTAATGACAGGGTGTATAAGTCTTTCATCTTGCTGGATTATCAGAAAGAAAAGAAAAAAGCTGAAGCTGAGAGCAAAAGAGCTGAAGCTGAGAGCAAAAGAGCCGAAGCTGAGAGCAAAAGAGCCGAAGCTGAGAGCAAAAGAAGATCCGAGGCTGAACACAGGGCCGAAGCTGAGAGCAAAAGAAGAGCCGAGGCTGAACACAGGGCCGAAGAATTAGCCGCCAAACTGCTGTCACTCGGAATAGACCCTGAATCTGTCCTCTGATGACCTTTTTGCGTTTTTTAACCACAGAAACACGATGTAAAGCATTTGATATCGTTGAACGGACAGGAGATTATCCTCTGATGACCTTGTTGCCGGAGTTGTGACGGGACACGGATAGATGAAAGATTAAGATACCAGGCATCCTTGAAGACCTCGTTCCCACGCTCTGCGTGGGAATGCAGGATATAGGGCTCTGCGCGGATTCATAACTCAAATTCAGGAAATCATGAATGCTCCCGTTTCAGAGGAATGTCAGGAGAATTTTCAAATCAATGAATGATCTTCATTTGTTGAACATCTTTCAAAACTGATACGCATTGAAGATATTTAAAAATGTATGCTGAACCGCCGTTCTTCATAACACCCGGGGTGCCTGCCGGATATGGAAACTTCGAAGTTGTACGGAGACGGGTCTGCTTATTATTTTTTCTTGATTT
>JAAELK010000127.1 GCA_024226935.1 Desulfobacteraceae bacterium | reverse complement strand
CGCACCGTTAAAGGTCTGGGAGGTGGTGGTGTCGGTGGTGGTCAAACTGTCGGCCGTGATCGCCGCAAACGACGCCGTGTCCGCATCGGTCACCAGCACCGCACCGCCGTTGGTGAGCGCACCACCCACTATCAGCGCACCCTCATCGTCGATCGTGAAGGTCGTATCAAAATCGCCCGCATCGATCGCCGCAAAAGTAGCATCCGAGGTGGCCGCCGCAACGTCCGTGGTAAAGATGACATTGGCCGTCTGGGTGATGTCACCGGTAAAACTCATCGACGGGGCCGTAACATCGGCGTTCAGGCTCACAGCACCGGCACTGTCCTGGGCAAAGGCACCGTCAGCATCAACGGCGTCGGATATCGTCAGCAAAGTGCCGTTGGTGATATCCACCGTGCCGCCGGCCGTGGTGGTCAGGGTCGAACCCAGGGTGATCGCAGCTGTGGAGTTCAAATCAACCGCACCGGCGATGTTCAGCGCACCGTTAAAGGTCTGGGAGG
>JAAELK010000126.1 GCA_024226935.1 Desulfobacteraceae bacterium | reverse complement strand
TGGCTATTCTTAATATTGTTGCCAATACAGATGAAAAATTATTGACCAAAGAAAATATGTTAAGGATTGGTGAATCTGCCGGGGCCGGGGCTGTTGTCGGTGGTATGGGGGCCGTTCCCAAAGGAGTTATACGTGGGATAAGAGGAGAACAGGATGTCTCGCCCCCACCTGTTGACGGTGAATCTACTCAAGAGGAAACTGTCCCCACCCAGGCGAATGAAGAGACGCCGAACGATGACCCCAGGTTGCAAAATGCTTTTAATGCTTTGGCCCAGGGCACCAAGTCAGAATTGGCAGATATTGAAAGACAAACCATTCAAAATATTAATGCGTTTGCTGCTGCCGGCAATCAAGATTCTTCTACAAATTCTGCCCCGGTGGTTGAACAATCAGATCCGGGAATGCCAATAGAAGCCCCAATAGAACAATTGCCTGAAAGTGCATCAAATGACACTTTGGATTATGTACCGGATTATGCCCAATTAGAAATTGATCGGCTTGCAGAACAAGAAAGAGGCAGACAGAACGCCCAAGCCCTTGGGTATAAACCATTGCCTCCTGTCCAGGAAGTACAACCGGCAAAGGCAACCCCTCCTGTCCAGGAAGATGTTGTTATTGAATCAAAACAGGCCCCGGTAGAAGTGGTTGATGAAAAGGGCGTTAAAGATATTCCCGTAGCAGAGGCCAAGACAGTGCCAACACAGGGCCAACACAGTACCAATACCAAGACAGTACCAACACAGGGCCAAGACAAGGCCAAGGATATGCCCGCTGTCCTGGACGATTCTAAAAATAAGCCCCTGGTTCCTCCTGTTAAAACGCCCAAGGCCAACGTAGAGCCCAAGATAGATTTAAGCGGGGACCAGGAAACCAGTAACAAAAATTCTTCTCCTGAGACGATGGAAAAGACAGGAGATAAAGAAACCTCTCTAAAAAATGAACAAAAAGATATTGCTGAATTCGAACCTGGCCAGGCCGTATCTTGGGAAACCAAGACCAAAGGTATTCAATCCGGAACAATTATAAAACAAGATGGCAAACACTGGCGTGTTAAAAAAGACGATTCCGGGAGGCAAACTTTAGTTAAAAATCCCTTTGTTAAAATACCCGAGGTTGTTGATGAAGTTTTACCCGGACAAACAGATGAAGTTTCACCAGCTCAAAATGTCGAATCAGAACAACCTATTCAATCTGTTAATGAATTGGTTAAAAATGATGAAAACGTGAAGGTGATTTCCCCGGACAACATGATCTTGGAAGAATATTCCGCACAGGTTTATGATGGGAAAATAGATTTTCCCATTCTTCTCAATGCAAAAAAGACAACTATTCAACAGGCTATTTCCAACTACCGTGCAAGCATTGATAAACAAAACAAGCAGATCATTAAAAAGGATATTGATGAAAATATTGCCAGTAAATATATGAAACTTGGTGTCACTGCTAAAAAGACAGTAGATGAAACTCAAAAAACTTTAAAGCCCCAGGCCATAAAAGAAAAACTTGAAGCTGATGCACAGAAAGCAGAAGACAGTGCCGTTAAGATGATGGTTGACGAAGAAGTAACGGATGAATATGATGGAAGCAATACTCAATCCAATAAAAAGGAACCCACCAATGATACCGATGATGTTAGAGGGAGACAACCACGCAAAGCAGAGAAGAGAGATGATCAAGGAAGCCATGAAGTTCAAAGCTCCCCGGATGTATCAGGAAATGAAAAAGTCTCTACAACTTCAGACGTTCTTGAAAGAGAGGGAAAACGAGATGATGGAAGTTTTTCGGGCAGAATTCTCAAAACAAGTTATGTCGAAAGAGGGAAACATAAGAGACGAGGAAGATCCGATTCAACAAATTCAAAGATTGGAAATGGGTCTGAAGACGGCATGGGAAGAAATTCAAGAAACATTCTTGGATTTCAGCGATCAGACCACACCATCAAGCCAGGTTCTATAGACCGAGAAGGTGGCTGGAAACAGGCCGCTGAAAACAACCTGGATGCAATAGAACTTCTCAAAAAAATCAATAAAGAAAAACGACCGGCCACAAAAAAAGAGCAGAATATCCTTTCAAAATATGTCGGGTGGGGTGCCAGTGAGCTTGCAAACAGTATGTTTCCTGGATACGCCAGATATGGCAGAATAGATAAATATCAAGTCAAGCCGGAATGGAAGTCTCTTGTTGACAGGCTGGACACCGCATTTACTCCTGAAGAACTCAGAACAGCCGCAAAGAGTACCAAATACGCTCACTATACAAGTGAGGCTATCATTAATTCCATTTATAAAGCATTGTCCCGCATGGGCTTTGACGGGGGCAAAATTCTTGAACCAGGAACGGGAGTCGGTAATTTTATAGGGCTACTTCCCAATAAGATGCGTAAAAATTCTGTTTATACTGGGATAGAAATGGATGTTATATCAGCAGGAATAGCCAAACTTTTATATCCGAATCAAAATATTATGAATGCAGACTTCACCACCCAGAAGTTTCCCAAGAATTTTTTTGATGCTGCCATAGGCAATCCCCCATTTGGGTCAATTCCTATACTGGCTGACCCGGAATACCGGAAGAATAGATTTAAACTTCATAATTTTTTCTTTGCTAAATCCATAGATCGGGTTAAACCCGGTGGGTTCCTTGTCTTTGTTACCAGTAGATATACTATGGATTCCCAAGCTGATAAGGCAAGGTCTTATATCTCAGATAGAGCGGATTTGCTGGGGGCAATCAGGCTACCTCAAACAGCTTTTAAGAAAAACGCCGGTACTGATGTCGTGACAGATGTTCTTTTTTTGCAAAAAAGAGAAGAAGGTGCAGCCCCTGGGGGAAAAGCATGGACAGGGCAAAAAGAGATCATGCTTGGAGATGAAAAAGCCCTGATCAATGAATATTTTGTCAAACATCCTGCCATGGTCCTTGGCAATCATTCAATGCAAGGCTCTATGTATGCCGGTAACCAATACACGGTTGAACTGGCAGAGGGTAATATTGAAGACCTTTTTGCAAAGGCAGTCTTAAAACTTCCTGCCAGTATATATAAAAAGATACCCGATAAAACAGCCGCCAAATATAATGAAAGAGCTATTATTGAGAGGGATTTTAATCCAGCGAATAAAAAAGAGGGTGGGGTTTATCTTAATGAAAATGGCGATTTAATGAAGGTTGACGCTGGTTCTGGTATTTCGATCAAGGATGTTCATCAAACAATATCCAAAGCAAATATGCAGCTATTAAAAGATTACATTCCTTTAAGGGATGCTCTTAAGCTTTCACACAAGGCCCAACTTGAAGATGGAGATTGGAAAAACGCATTAAAAGCTTTGAATAAAGCCTATGATGCGTTTGTTAAAAAGCAGGGGCATATAAGAGAGTTTGCATATACAACGAGAACCAAAATAAATGAGGACGGGACAAAAGAAAAGTTTGAAGTTCAAACTTTCAAAAAGGAAAAAATCTTCCTTTTAGATGCTGAAGGCGTGATGATTTCCACGCTTGAAAAAATAACAGATGATGGAAATATCATTAAATCAAATGTTCTTTTAAGCAGAACCGTAAATAAACCCAAAAAGCCGACTATAACATCTATACCGGATGCACTGGCCGTTTCCCTTGACATGGTAGGTAGGCTGGATGTTGAGCATGTTGCCAAGACAGCAGGTAAAAGTGTTGAAGAAGTTGTCGGCACCCTAGGGGATCTGATTTATGAAGATTCGTCCGAAGGGCATATTTTAGCAGATGAATACTTATCCGGCAATGTGGTGAGAAAGCTTGAAGAAGCCAGGGCAGCTGCAAAGATAGATAGCAAGTATGAACGGAATGTTTCAGCTCTTGAGAAAAATCAACCGGAACCATTAAAGCCGGAGCATATAACAATAACCCCCGGTGTCCCTTGGATCGATGTAAAATATTATGGTCAGTTTGCAACGGAAGTTTTGGGTATGCCGCCTACAATTGTGACCCATCAAACCCTTGATAATTCTTGGCAAGTTTTACCCATGCCGCATAGTAGTCGCCAATATAAGCCCCAGGGTCTTAGGAAAGACACAGACGAATGGAGTACAGGGTATAGAGGATCCAATGAGATATTTGAAGCTGTCTTGAACAACAGATCAATCCGGATTACCGCAACCATAGATAAAAAAACTATTTTAAACGAATCGGCAACTGCCGGTGTAAATGAGATTGCCAAGAACCTAAAAGCCCGGTTTAACTCCTGGGTTTGGGAGGATGCGAAAAGAGCAAGAGAGCTTTTAGCTATTTATAATTCAAAGGTGAATGTTATCAAAGGCCGTGAGTTTGACGGATCACACTTAACCCTCCCCGGCATGAGTGAACATTTTAGACCTTATGATCACCAAAAAAGAGTTGTATGGCGAATTCTCCAAGAGGGCAGTTCTTATCTTGCCCATGCGGTTGGATCAGGGAAAACCTTTGTTATGATAGCGGCTGGTATGGAAATGAGACGTTTGGGAATGATCAACAAACCCCTATATATTGTTCCAAACCATATGATAAGCCAATTTTCCCAGGAGTTCCAGGAACTTTATCCTCTGGCAAATATCATGGTTGCCGGGAAAACAAATTTTCATACCGATAGTAGAAGGCGGTTTGTCGCCCAGGCAGCATTAAATGATCCTGATGCCATCATCTTGACTCATTCAGCGTTCAAACTATTGAAAGTTAGAGAAGAAACATTGGCACCCGTCCGGGATGATTTTTTAATGATGATGAGAGAAGCTTTGTCAGAAATGGAAGACGAAGACTTGCCAAGAATGACCATTAAGCGGATGGAAAAGCGTATAGAAAATGCTGAACAAAGGTTTGCTGCCATGGTGACTGGCGGGGATAATGTTGTTTCCTTTGAAGAGCTTGGTGCAGATTTCTTGTTTGTGGATGAGGCCCATGAATTTAGAAAACTTGATTTTGTATCAAACCGCCAGATGAAAGGCATTGATCAAAATGGATCACAGATGGCCATTGATCTTTATATTAAAACTCTTTGGCTCAAAGGACAGAATCCCGGTAGATCCCATGTGTTTGCATCTGGTACACCCATTACAAATACCATGGGGGAACTGTATTCTTTGATGCGGTTTTTTGACAATGGATTTATGGAAGAAGACGGGATCAGTCATTTTGATGCATGGGCCAGTATGTTTGGTGAGCCTGCATCGGCATATGAAATGAATTCCGCCGGTAAATTTGAAATGGTTGAAAGGTTTGCCCGTTTCGTTAATGTTCCAGAACTTATGTCCCGGGTTAGATCCTTCATGGATGTTCTGACCAGCCAGCAGTTAGGTGAGAGAGTTATCAGACCGGATATTAAAAATGGGGCTCCGGAGATTGTTTTGGCTCCAAAGAATCCGACGTTAAAAGCATATCAGGATGATGTTTTACAGCCAAGAATTAATGCTAGCCGGGCATGGAAACCAAACCCAGAGCAAAAAGGTAACCCGGACCCCATGATAAATATTATTACGGATGGGCGGTTGGCTGCAATCGATCTTAGATATGTGGAACCTTTGTCAAAGAATGATCCCGCCAGTAAATTGAATGTGTTCATTGACGGTATTATCGATACTTACAATGAAAATAAGGACAATAAATACAAGAAGACTTTTGGGGGAACAAAAGACTCTGACATCCCAGGTGGATCTATCATTTGTTTTTATAACTTAGGGTTTGGCAAGGCTGTTGCTGAAAGGCGTGGTTTCAATGGCAAAGCCTATCTTACCGGCAGATTGAAAAAGGCCGGGATCCCTGTCAGTGAGATTGGTTGGATAGATGACTATGGGACAGCCCCACAAAAAGAAGCTTTATTCAAAGCAATTAGAACAGGCAAGAAAAAAATATTGTTAGGATCTGCTAAAAAAATGGGTACCGGAGTTAATGCCCAAAATCGATTGGTGGCGTCCCATTATCTGGATGCTCCCTGGTATCCGGCAGATGTTGAACAACCGGATGGCCGGATCTTAAGACAGGGCAACCAAAATAAGATAGTTGATATGAGGCGTTATGCCACAGAAGGCAGTTATGATTCTACCATGTGGGGGATGGTTGCCAGGAAAGCAAGGTCCATTGAATCCGCTTTTATGGGAGATTCTTCGGTCAGGACCATTGAAGATGTTTCAGAAACAAGCCAGTATGAAATGGCGGCAGCCATGGCCTCCGGTGATGAAAGGGTTGTCAAACTGGTAGAACTTCAGGCAGAAATTGAAAGGTTGTTTTTACTCAGTAATGCCCACGGGCAAACCCAAAGGCGGCTTGCCAATGATAAGGATCGACATGAATATAATATTGATCAAGATAGTGCATGGTTGGAACATTTTAAAGATGTAGAAAAAAAGCTTCCTGGATACATAGGAGCAAAGATTGCCGGGAAAGTGGGCAAATCTGAATATACTGAACGAAAACTTTTCGGTGCTGCCCTGGTTAAAAAATTACGGGCTACCACGAAGGTTGATAAGGGTAATAAAGATCGGGAAAAAAGGAAAATTCTTCTTGGGTTAATGAACGGGGTCAATATATACGCCAAAGCTTCCATAGGAGCAAAAAGTAAGCTCACAGAAGACGGAGGTTTTTTATATCTTCTTATAGAAGGACAAGAATTTGGTATTGAAAATTCCCGGTTTAAAGTTGCAGGGCTGGACATCATTGATGCGGTTGGATTGACAAAAAAGATTTCAAATACGATTAATGGCCTTCCTTCTATCAAAGTCCGGATAGAGAATAAACTTGATGATGAAAAGAAAACCCTTTCAAGGGTTCGGAAAAGTTTAGGATCCCCATTTCCACATTCCAAAGAGCTTTCAGAAAAAATTGAAGAAGCAACGGCCTTGGAAAAAGAATTGTTTGATGAAGGCAAGGAAATACCTGTATCAGGCAGACACTCTTCTATCGGTGCTGCCGGATTTGATCAGCAGCAGTTTGATGATGCTTCGTTGCCTGGCAGCAATACAGTTAAATTTTCCACTTCTGATGACAAAGTTCAGCTCCCAGGTCAAGGCGTAACCCTTAAGGACATCCAGTCCAGGTTCAAGGGCCAGGTTGTTTTTATATCAAAAGATGGGCATATTTCCATCCGTTTGAAAAATGGCCATGGCTTGCGGATTGTAAATACCAATGAGATTGGCAAGGGTGATACACAATTTGCCATTCAATCCGGCAGAATGGGCAAGAACGGTATTATCTTGGGTAAATATGTAAACAGTACAATCACCCTGAATAAAGATCTTGCATCTAACTTTACCTTGGACCATGAACTTGGACATTTTTTTATTGATACTGGAATGTTGACCAAAAATGATTTGCTTACCCTCGATGGCAAGATAACCGGTTTGTCGAAAAAAGGTGAATTCCGATTCAAGCTTGGCAAAAATAAAGAAGAAAACCGGGTCAATGCCTTGGCCCAACTTCTTGAAGACCGGAAAAAATACCGGGACACTGCAATTGGTAGGATTTTACAAAAAATTGCAGACTTCATTGATGGGTTGCTGCATATCGGTAGGATAAGTGCCGGCAATGTGGCCAGGAAAATTGAAAGCGGTGATATTTTTTCAAGGGATGTTTCCCAAAATGATTCGGAGAAAGGAAAATTCCAGACCACAGTAGACCTTGAATATGAACAACAGGAAGACACCTTCTTTAAAAAAGCGTCTGATCTTTTTATTGGAAATATTCAACACCGGAAAGACAAAGGTAAAAATTATGAAGAAGATGTTTCTGCCATGGCCCATATTTTCAAAACCACTATGTATAATGCAGAGAAAATAGGTGGGGCATACAAACGTCTTTGGAATGTCATAAGAAAGCAAAATGACCATAAATCTAATGCACAAAGACGTTTGTGGTATGAAGGGGATCATTCCCTCCTGGAATCTTTCAAAGGGTTTGCTCAGAAAAATAAGGCAGAATACAGAAAAATTAAAAATTATCTCACCCAAAGGGATATCGAAAGAAAAGGCTTTGTTGTTAAGAAAAAAGGGGATGAATTTGAACTTTTGCATTGGAAAAAGGAAAAGGGATCCCGCCAAAAATTAGGTATCTATGCTGATAAAGAAAAGGCCTGGGAAGATGCTATTTTGATTGAGGCGGAAGAATCTGGATTTTCAGAAAAAGGCCAAGCAGCTTTAATTAATTTCAGAACAATGTCCCATAACCTTTATCACCATTTTGCAAAAAATCTGGAGGAAGCAATAAATGCATATGAGAAAGCCGGTCAAGCATTGCCCCAGATTATTATCCAAAATGAAGATGGTAGTGTTAGCATTGATTTAAGAACAGCCGCCGATAGAATGGGGGATCTTCGAGGATCATACTTTCCCAGGTTAAGGAACTCTGGACAATGGAGAGTAATCGGATCCAAAGCAGGGGCCGCAAAAAAGATGCAATTTTTTGATACACGCCGCCTTCCCGGGGGAGCCAATACCTACCGGGCAGAACTTGAACGAAAAGGATATACAACTGAGATAGAAAAGGTTGGCAAACTTTCCGAAGATCTTTTCAGCACCCTGGAACCTCTTTTAGCTCAACAACAAGTCTTAAACAGCGCTTTAAAAGACATGAGCAACAATGACAAACAAAGAGTTCTTGAGGATGCAAATATTAAAGCCTCCTGGAGGGATGATGTTTTTGTTCTATCAGGAAGCGGAGTTTATAGTCCAGAAGTTGAACAAGCGGTCAAACATTTAGGCGGTGAATTTAAAGAGATCTTCTTAAGAAATTTATTTAAAGGCGAGATTGTTTTTGAAAATATTGTTGATCAAAATCACAATGAGTTTGAACAAAAAGTCACTGATGCAATAATTCATTCCGGAGGATTAGAAGTTGACATGGATCTTGCGTTCGCAAATGCCATGGTAAAGCAATATGATATTGTTTTAAAGGGCAGGGGTGCTAGGTCAAGGATGATAGCTCGAAGTGATTCTATGGGAATAGAAGTTGTTCAGGGATATGAGACTGACCCTGTAATTGCTATAACTTCTGCCATGCAGGCTGCCGCAGGAAGTGAGGCCAAGGCTATGGTGGCCAAAGAAGGGACCGCTACAATTGCTGGCCGGGATGTTTCCTGGAAAGAGTTTAAAGATCGATCTGAATCAGAAACAATTGAGGCTCTTGAAAAAGAACTCAAAGAACTCAATCTCAGTATGCCGGAAGATGATGCAAAAAAAGAACAATTAAAAAAGGATCTCACGAACATCCGGCAAAGTCTTATTAATGCCTATGGGTTATCTCCCAATCATATTATTAAAAAACAAAGAGAAATTAAAAAGATCCTGGACGAAATGAAATCCTTAACAAAATGGTCAGATATCAAACAGGCACAAGATTTAAAAACACAGATTACCCAGGCAAAAACAGGGCTCTATGAAGAGTATCTATCCTTTGTTGATGAAAGGAAATTGAACGCAAAAACTCAACCTAAAGCATATTCGGAAGCAACCGCAGCATTGAAAGATATTTTACGTAACCAGGAGTTTGCAGACAGGGTTTTAGGAACTCTAAAGGGTCTTGCTGTATGGCAATATCTTGGATTGAGAGTCAGTTCCGCCGCCGTTAATGTAACGAATATGGGGTTTGCTGTGCCAGCTGCAATAAACGGTGAAACGGACAACCAGGTTCCCTTGAGGAAAGCGTTGGCACATATTGCCAGGGCCATGAAAAATTTTACCTTGCATCGGGCTGGAAAACTTGATGGTGATCAGAAGATGGTTTTTGATGAGATCCGGGTGAAAGGTTGGGATTCTCCTGTGTTCAATCGGGAAGCTTTTGATGTATTATCCGGCAGGCTTGGAAAAGGATGGAGCTTTGCCCTGGAAAAATCCATGTGGTTGTTTGGCAAGGCAGAAGAATTGAACAGAGCCTCTACCATTGCAGCCACATACTTCAGTATGAAAGAGAAAAATCAGGGTTCTTGGGATCATGATGCAATGATGGAGAAGGCCAAAGATATTTCTGACAAAGCCCATGGAGATTACTCAAAGGCAAATAGGCCTTTTCAAATGCGGGGTGGGAATTTGGCCGGGCAGGTTTTACAGGCAAGTTATGTTTTTCATACGTTTGAACATAATTATCTTCAGGAAATGTACCGTCTTGGGTGGGACAAAAAACAGTATAAAGCAGCAGCATACATGGCTTTTTCCCCGGCTATTTTTGGAATTGGTGCCACATTACCTATTGGGATTGCAAAAGCTTTATCAAGTGTATTTGGTGGTGGTGATCCGGAAGAAGAATTGATTAAGCTGGCTGAATCCTCATTTGGTATGGGAGATGTTGCAAGGAACGGTATAATGGGTATTGGGGACCATGGAGTTGACTTAAAGGGATCCTTGGCTACAAGGTTTGGTGTGCCGAATGCCTTTGCTGATATTTTTGGGGCCCCAGGGTCTGTTGTTGCTGATTGGTGGGAAGGCGGTAAAAATATTACAAAAGGGCACTATCAGGAAGGTTTTGAAAAGATATTGCCAGCTGCCGTAGGTAACGTGCTGAAAGGGTATAGAGAATCAACAAGTGGAGTTACAACAAGGTCCGGTTCTCCTGTTTTTTGGGGCAAAGAGCAGATCAAAGGTGATTCAATTGATATGATACTGAGAATGCTTTCTTTCAATCCGACAAATATTTCAAAAAAGAAAGAAATTCAATGGAGTGAGTACAGGACTCAAGCCCGGTATAGAGCAAAAAAATCAGAAATTATCAAGAAGTTTAAAAGTCAAATGAATATAGCAATTGATAAACGCAATCGGCATGATATTCTTAAAATCAAAGCGGATATCAGGGATTTTAATGCCGAGATAAAAAATAAAAAACTTACCCGGTTTGGATTGCTGATAACAGATAAAAGCCTTAAAGATGCAAAACGACGGAATGTTAAGGCACCGAAGCGGGAACGATTGAGAAAAATATCTGCTTAAACATTAATGAATATAGAATGAGGATGCCGTGGATATCAAAGGAATTGTAATTGCAGTAAAAGATATTTTCAGAACATTCCGGGTTGAAGATTTCAGTATGATCAGCATAACAGCCACGGTTGCTTTGATTGGGGAATTCTGCACTGGGTTAATACCGTTTTTAGCTCTTGCTGTGATGATTTATCAGTTAAAAATACAAAGAGCTAGATTGGAAGTCGAACGACTGAAACTTAAGAGTGAAGAACAGAATACAAATTTGACGGAGGTTTTAAAATGAAAGCAAATTCAATTGAAGTTAAAAATACCAAAGTTCTTCACGGGCTTATGTCGAACCTTTTTGATCCCATGTTGGTCGATATCATAGTATGGGTGGGTGTTAAGTTTGGCATAATGATTACTGAATCTTTTCGGGAAAAAACTCATGTCAATGATCTGCATGGGGAAGAACCAGTCCGGGCGGTTGATTTGCGGTCCTGGTGCTACCCGGAAGATCTTGCATACAAAATTAGAGATGAAATTAATGAAAAATGGATTTATGATCCTGCGCGCCCGGGAAAAAAAGTAGCCATAGTTCATGATGTAGGTAAAGGGATTCATTTTCATGTTCAAACCCATCCAAATACCATAGAGGTGTAAATGAGTATTTTTTCAAAGCTTACGGATATTGTTGGTGGGTCACTATTCAAAGAGGTTAAAGAAGGGGTTATGGCTTATTTCCCCCCATCCATGACACCCCAGGAAAAAGCCACGGCAACCCTTAATGTGGATAAATTTCTACACCAGAAATTCATGGAAACAAATGGGCTTTTGCAGGAAGCGGCCAACCAGCTTGATAAAAGGATTGAAACCCAGGAAGGCACGGCCAGTGATTTAAAAGTTATTCCTTTCCTGGGGCCGGTAATTATATTCTTGCGTGGGGTTCAGCGGCCTGCCTGGGGTTTTTATGTCATGTATTTGGATTATATTTGGTTTGTGGGGAGCGGGGAAGCATTTTCAGAAAAACAGGATTTAGGTTTGATCATCATAAATCTTTTGGTCCTGGGGTTTCTTTTTGGGGAGCGGACTGTAAAAAATCTTGAACCATTAATTGTCCGGGTATTTGGACAGGGGAAAATTAAAGTTTAAAAAAAAGATGTTTGGGCTTAAAGTATTGATATTTTAAGGGGCATCGAATACTGTTAAAATAGGCATAGGGCCTATCAGCTTTTGAAAAAGAGGTAATCTTTCGGGATTGCCTCTTTTTTTTGTGGGATATTTTATAGAAAAATATTCTATAGATTTGAACTGGTATCATTGATACTTTGAACGTCTTGTGGCAATTATCCTTAGGATAATAATACTTAATATGTGTAAAAAAACTTCTCTTGTTCTAATCGGGATTATTACTATTTAACCTTGGAATCGTTGTCAGGAACTTGAAAATTTTCAGCTTGTCCATAGGTGTTTCATTTATCAAAACAACAATCCTCTTTTAAAGAAAACTCTTATCTTTAACGAGATCCGTTAAGAGAATCTCAAAGATGAATTTACCCACGTTTAAATATTGGTTTCCAATCTCTTGTTTCCTTCCACAATATAGGTAATGTATTATTGGGGCACGTGTTAGGAAAAACTACCGTAGCCTGACAATTACCGTAACCTAATGGATGTTTGGGTTCTAATTTTTGTCCTATTTTATTGAAAACACTAAATGCTTTCTCTCGCTCTATTGTTTGAGGATAAATTGAGGAATGATGATCAAAACATTTATCTTTATTATCCAAAGGTACCAATATTTTGAGTGAAATAGTTACCTTATATTTTTTTGTAAACTCTTCAATTTTATGTTTGGCTTTTAAAAAACCAGTTATGGCTCCAATTATAATGATTATATTTTTTTCTATAAAGAGTTCTTCATTTTGGCTAAGTATCGGTTTTAAATTCTCGATAACGCTATTACCTGTCCCAATAAAATCGTCTATAAAAACGATGGCAGCAATAGTGTCAAATTCATTTATCTTATTAAATATTTTTTCCGGTACAGTTGAATGGCCTTTGTAAATGTTATTTTTTTCTACAAATATTTTTGCGTATTCTGATCCACTTTTCACTGGGTTGCTATCCAAATAGCTTACAATTATTCCACTAATTTTACGCTCAGAAATTTTACGATTTAAATATTGTTCATTATACTTTCTTATCTCTTTCTTAACTTCAATGAACAGCTCTTCTGTTTTTTCTCTTATTTCATTATTTGTGTAAAACTTAATATTCTCTAATAATTTAAATGCATACCGTTGATTTTCAGCATCCTCAAATTGTTCCAACCATTCGCGAACACAATCCGTAGTTATTTCCTTTCCCTTATAGGATTTCCAACCTTGAGTTAAAGCATTAAGTTCACCATGTTTTATTCGTAACTCTTCTTCATGTCTTTGTCTGAGTATGATGCTTTGTTCCTCTTGAAACGTTGTTATGATTTGATATAGGCCATTGTTTATTAACCAGTCTTCAAAAAATTTAACTATCAACTTATAGCAGTCTTGATCAATCTCAATAATTTTCCTTTGAACAAATTCTTCTAAAGTTTTTTTTGCCTGAAATTCACTCAAACCATTAGTCATAGATTTATCAATAATTTGTTGTTTTGTTGTTTTATGGTTATTTGCCAATAATTGCCCAATGGACAACAACACCTTCCTTCTATTAACTGAAATTTCTTCTTCATTTTTTTCTTTTTCCTTAATTCCATCTTTCCAAAAATGTGAAAAATCTGTAGCTCCAATATTTTTCTGGTGACCTGCTATATCGACAGCTAATTTTGCTTCAATTTCTGTGACATGGTTATCTCTTTTACTAACCATTAATTGGAATAATTCTATGCATATTTTTTTTGTAAAATATGGGTTCCCAGATGTTTGTTTATAAAAAAAATCAATGGCAATATCAGAAATTTCCAATATTTCTTTAACAGGCATTCGGATTAAATTTTTAAAATCCTCCCATTCTGATTCTTTATCAAAATAATCAATCCGGATCGGTCTAAATTTGTTAAACTCTTGCCATTGACTTAGAATATACTCTAATTTTTCTCCACCTACGAGAATAAACCCAAATTGATCTCTGTTACTGATTGATCGAATAGTAAGCATAAATGATTGCGCTATTTTTCCTTGATATAGGAGTTCGCTGGATATCCTGTCAAATTCATCAAGAATAATTAGTGCCTGGAATGTGTCATCTATTGCCGTCACTTCATCAAGGAATTCAGTGAGTCGATTTAGAGAACCATCAAAATCAGGAATTTTAATAGACGAAAATTTTATATTATATTTGTTAATTTGAATGCATATTTTTCTTGCCAAATCATCCATACTTTTGTGTGGACTATTGGCATTATCCCAGTCACCGGCTTCAATGTATATTGGCAGAATATTTTCATTTTTAATTATTGACTGAAGTGTCTTAACTATTGACGTTTTGCCAACTCTTCTCTGGCCAAAGATATATGACGATGTTAATTTCTTGCGTATTCTACTTAATCCATTTATGATTTTTTTTCTTCCAATCAACGCACTCTTATCAGTTACAGGTTCAAGATCATATGGTTCTTCAGACTCAAGTTTTGACCAATTAATATCGTTTCTTTGTCCTATCAATTCTATTTCAAAATTTTTTTTACAACTTTCTTTATTGAAATTCTTCCATTCAATTTCACCTATCAAAGTTATACTATCTGCGTTCTGAATTCCATTATACTCAAATTCAATCATTGATGATCTCTTTACGACCCCAACATATTGTTCAAGCTTGTATAGTTCAATGATTTCATCTGAATACAAGTCAATTATTACATTTGTATCGTCGGCATAACCAGTGCTATCATTTTCAATCAGTAGCTGAATATTATGCTTCATGCCTCGAATGAATGGATATTTTTTTTCAGTATTTTTGATCTGTAATGAAGCTGGTTGCGCATTTGGATTTTTTTCAAAATCTTCTTTAAGAATATTGATAATTACTGAAAATGGTTTGCAAATATAATCAACACTATATTTCGTTCCACTTTCTTTTGAAGCCTCAATAATAGATTCAAGAACCTTTTTGGCCTCTTTAAAGAGCAAATATCTTTGATTTAAATCGCCATCACCATAATCTTGTATTATTCTAAATGCTTTATCAATAAGTTGGCGATCAAATTTATCACCAAAGAACGGGTCTAATAACTGCCTATTTATTTTTTTATTAATTACCGTTCGATAATTTTTTCCAAAAATATTTATATACTTGAGATCTATTGATTTGGTAATTTCTCTTTCAATTTCACTTTCTATTGTTTTAACAAATTCTCTTACCTTATTTTCGACCTTGTAGGTCTCTACCTTTTCATTTAAGTTTAAAAATCTACATACTTCTGGGACAGATTGGAAAAATAAAGTATGAATATTGTGTTTAAGTGTAGAATTAATTATCAACTTTGAATTTTTACTGTAAACCCGAAGCAAGCAGAAAGAAATAAAACGTTTGTTATTTTGCTCCATTTCACGCTTAATTAGTGATTTAGAATCTATGATATTGAATCTATTTTCAATATTGAGGAATGGAATAATCAACTTTGCCAACTTGCTCAGATATTTATCATCGGAAGAATTATTAATTGAATCTTCAATGAAGTTATCAATTTCAAGTAATTTTTCACTCTTCATTCATTTTCTCCTATGTGATTCATAAATTATGGAAAACCATAAAAATAGAACAGCCCCAATGCTAAAATGGTCTATTCTACAAATACATTGAAAAACTGTAACATTTGATTTCTTTCTTATTTATTTTTTGTCTTTTGAGATAAAATTAGCCTGCCTCATATCTTTCAAGTCTTAATATCTGGATGGAAATAATCCAGATATTGGGTCAAGAACTTAACATCAATAGAATATTGAGATAATCATTCCTAATAGCAAAAAGCAACAAGAAAACTCAATACACAGATTGATTGTGTAATCACAAATACTTGCATTTGTTAAAATAATTTTTTGCCGGGGAATTGGTTGAAGATATTTTTTGTATCCTTGAACATTTTGGGCCCCTGGGATGGTTTTGACAAGGATAATAATGCTTAACTTTAACTAATCGCAAATCTTAATTTTGATTTTTTTTTACTCGAAATGGAATAATTTTATTCCAATACTATTTTTTCTAATCCTGCTTTTTTAAATCACTTCCGATAGTATAACCTCAATCCATTAGAAGTATAAAATAATTCTATGTGCCTTTGAATTAATCGAAGTTTTGTAGTATTCTGTGAATGTATTCTATACTCAAAGAGATGATACATAATATGTTTAATAAAAAGGAACATTATAAAAATATTGAGGAACATTTTCAATTAAATTCATATGTGGACTTAGTATTGAATTATGACATGGCGAATCAATCCATTGGCAGAGTGAAAATACGAAAAGTTGATTATTGGAAAAATTTATTGGTGATGTATCAACCTGGTGCACCAAAGGCTCGAAAAGGTCAAATCGTAAATATTAGTACCTTGTATCTAAGGAAAAATAGACTTTCATTATTTGGGAAGGTAATTCAAGCAGAGTCTAATTTTTTTATTATGAAATATATACCTGAGATTATTCTAATTAATCTTAGAAGAGGTTTCAGGGAAAATCCAAAAATTTTATTCAATATTTATGGAAACATTAAGATTTTTGAGAAAGAAAGATTAATTTCAGAAAAGTTAATCTTGAAAGATCTAAGTTTAACGGGAGTTGGCTTCTTATCAAATGGTTATAAATGGAATAAAGATCTTTTAAATAAGCAACTAAATATAGAGGGTCAGATTCATTTAAATTTTGTAAATAAAAAAGACCAATCTACATATGCTATTTCTGGAAATGTAAACCTCATTAGAATTGTTCAAACACCAAATGGCTTTTTAGAAGGATATGATTTTTTGGGTCAAGAATCTGATGATATTTCAAAAGTTGTAATAGATTCTCAGATTGCCCATAGGCAAGCAGAAATCAAACTTTACGATTAGGCGTGATTTTGACAAAAGTCATTTTTAGTAGGGCATAGTAGTTAAGTATTTTTGCATTGATCTGGATTTATTTTCCTTCAAATTGAATCTCAAAGATTTTACCATAGTTGGGTAAGAATAAACATTTAGGGCATATCCGGCATGAACTATCACGTAACACACTAATAAAATAAACAATCCACAAGTTTTTACCATCCAGAAAAAGAAGGGGGATTTAGTTGGAAATCTTGGAACACTGAAAATGATATTTCTCTTGTGATACCAAGGGTTTCCTTAATTTTCCATGACGGATTCCCCCTATATGTTTAATGGAACCCAATAAAGCAATTATGTAATGTTCTTCTGGTGGTGACAAATTTAGGATTTTTGTGTATATTTATTGGTAGTTATTAAATATTTTCTAATTTTTTGACCCCAATATATATGTGGAGATTACCTCTCTTGCAGGCTAAGGAAACATTTTTATGAAATTAATATTGAAAAAAGCTGTTGGTGGAGAAGAAACCGTGATTACGGAAAATAATAGTATAGATGCCTTAAAATCTTTTGCTGAAAAAAAATATAGTCTTAAAAAGGCGTGGATAAATTCAAAGGGGATTGTATATGATCCTCAAAATGCCAATTATTGTTTTCATACGGTGGGTTTAGAAAACGGAGATTCATTGATTATAACTGCTTTTCGTTAAAGGCCAGTTTGCCGTTCAGGGCAGCTTCGCTTCCACTACCCCTCTATCCCAAAAAATCTTGATCGATTATTGTGTTATGATATTATACCAATAGAGGTATGGTGTCAGTACTGGAAACAGCTGAAAAGCACCCCATTGCTTTAAACACACCTACCCCTCTTTTTACATCATTCTCTATCTTCATTTAAAGAAAATGCTAAAAGAACCATTGTTGGGTCCAATTGGCCTATAAAATGGGAAGTAGGATTTCGGTGTTAAAGCTTATCTGTATCGACATTTGGTAAAATCCTGTGACGGATTTCATCCCAATGTTTAATTTTACCCAAATATCGAGAGTCAAGGATTCTTGCATTAGTATTGCCAAAAATATGAATGGAAAACTGTTTTGATTTGCATCGGTATTTTAAATATTTCCCCCTGAGAACTATATCTATCATTCAAGATTTGAAAAGCTGTTTTTTCTTGTTTTAATTTGGTGTTTTCAGGAAACAACAACCAAGGATCCACAGTTTGGGCACGTTGCTTTAAAGCCAATAAAGTGCCCGGATGCCAATGCAGTATCGCAGTTGGTACACCGGAGGACTACACATGTATCCTCTAACGCATCTACGACCTCCTTTCTGGGCTTGCCACATGTAGGACAATACAATGTATGAATTTCTTTGTATGCAATAACTTTATCAGGGTTTTTGGGGGCCATCTCAACCTCCTGTTGGTAAAAAATGAAATGATTTGGATAGCGATTTTAATTGTAATTCTATATTGATACTAAGGGGTTGTTGCAATGTCAAACGGATAAAAAATACTATTACAGAATTTTGGGCATGGAAGAATTTTTTAAAAAAAGGCATTGTTCAGGTTTTGAATTATAGACAAAGCCCTCAAAGAGCAGTGTGAAATCTTAAAGATACTAATACAAAAAGAAACAATTTTTTATTCATAATTTGGGAAATACTAATGCAAGGATACTTGACTCTCGCTATTTTATTTAAAAAGTGGGCTGGATGTTTTAGGTCTCTGAATTTTTTGACATCAGAGCCTCTTGCAGAGATAAAAGTACTTTGTTATTTGTAAGCACATTCAGGGGTTAATGATTATTATGGCACAGTCTATAGTGTGAAATGAATTTAAGATGTTTTATCTGCAAGAGCCTCATCAATGAACAAAAAAAAAGTGTAATAAATTAATTTTTAACCCTCAAACCGGCGTCACGGAGCAGGTTTGTGACGTCCGGGTTTATTTTATTGTTATACCTTTTTATTTTCAATGGTTTGTGTACTTATTGTACAAGTCAAATAAATACTCAACCCGAGCCGTTTCATTCGTAAAAACTTGAGGTCTATAACACAAATCAACTGCCCTATCCAATTCTTGATGTGCCTTTACCAATGTTGATGGCATAGTTAGTGGATCATACAAATCTGCAAGACTACTTTCAGGAAATTTAGTTCGTATATCTAATACTTTTTGAGCTTTGCTTTCTACCGCTTTTTTATTCTTATTACTTGGTTTTTTGGGCCATGGGTAGTTGTTGTAAGTGATTTGGTTTGTATAGCTGAAATCGCTTTTCATTCTTCCAGCTGTATATCTCATCCAACTCATATGCATTGCCGATGTTAGGATACCAAAAATATAAATGTTCGTTGAACCAATTGTATATACTTTATCTCCTGATATAACCTCACTATCAAGGATAGTAATTGGTATATAATTCCTCTTCATTGAGGAAACTCTTGGCAAGGCAATATAACTTTCACTTGGTTGCCGTACTTCACCAAATCTCCAAGGAACTAAAGCAAGTTTATTTGTTGCTGCTCTTAAACTATTACTTCTTTTCTCTTTTACTATCTCTAAAATTTCTGTAATAGGCTTTATATCTCTTATATTCTTAAGGTCATTTTCCTTTATCCATAATGCCCACCTCTCAATGTCGTTTATAAGTTCTTCGCCCATTACAAATTTCTTGATGAATTTTTCTGCTCGTTTGTCCCTATCCAAAATTGCTTTTTTGGTATTGGAGTTAAAAACTAGATTTCCACCGTCATTCGGCATACTCCCGTAATTCATATAAGGCACATCACATAGTGGCTTTTTCCTTTTTGAAAGCACAACGTCTTGGCCATTTATCAAATAGCCGTTTATATTTTTTGCTTGGATTTGATGTGGTTCACCATTAATGTCTTCATATGACCAAATTGATTTCTTTTTAATATCAAAATTTGCAAATCCAATTATAACTACATGAACTGCTGCTTTCCCTCTTGCTTCATTAGACCAATTAAATGTTCCGTGAGCAAAGTGGATTTTAATTCCATAGTGATTAAAAAGTTCATTCCACAAAATGCCTGTTTGTTCACCCTGAGCGATTGAATTAGTAGAAACAAAACCAACTTTAATATCAGTCTCTTGAATAAATTTTGACGCTTTTAGATACCAAGCTGTAACATAGTCCAATACACCTGCACCTTTTACATCTTGGAAAACAAGAGCCATCTCTTCTTTCTGCTCTTTGGTTTGGTATTGCTTACCGTAAAAGGGTGGATTTCCAAGAATGTAGGATAATTTTTCTATTGAAATTATGTCTTCCCAGTTTGTCCTTAGCGCATTTCCATGAATAATGGTTGCCGATTTTCTCAATGGCAAACGAACGTAATATAATCCGAATGCCTCTGATGTTCGTATATTCATTTGATGGTCCATTAACCAAAGAGCAACTTCTGCAATTCTTGCTGGAAATTCATCATACTCAATCCCATAGAACTGATCCACATCTATATACATGATTTGGTTTATATCTAAGACTTTTTGATCACCATGTAATTCTTTTAAAACATCTAATTCAAGTAATCGTAACTCTCGATAAGTAATGATTAAAAAGTTACCACAACCGCAAGCGGGGTCGAGAAACTTTAATGTGCCGAGTTTTTGATGAAATTTTCTGAGTTTGTTTTTGTTGCTCTTAACCTTTCTAAACTCCGCTTGAAGTTCATCAAGGAAAAGTGATTTTATCAATTTGAGTATGTTTTTTTCAGATGTGTAATGCGCCCCAAGATTTCTTCGTTCTTTTGGGTTCATTACACTTTGAAACATACTACCAAAGATTGCAGGCGAAATGTTACCCCAGTTAAGTAAACTACATTCCAAAAGAATTTCACGCATTCTTGAATTGAAAGCGGCAATTGGCAGTGGTTCTTCAAATAGTTTTCCGTTTACATATGGGAATGCGGCTAAGTGTTCATCAAGATTTTTAAGCCTTTTGTCAGTAGGTGTATTGAGTACTTGAAAGTATTGAGCTAACCAAGGACCAAGATCACTACCGTCTTCATTAGTTTTAACTTCTATAAATTCTTCGAATGTATCTTTTTCAAAAATTCCTGTATCGTCAGCAAAAAGGCAAAAAAGCAGCCTAACCAAGAAAACTTCTAATGAATGTCCTTCATAACCATTTTCTTCTAATTGGTCGTGAAGTTTCCCCATTAATTCAGCAGCTTTAATATTTACAGGGTCTTCATCTTTGAAAGTTCGTTTTTGGTAGCCCGCTATAAAACCAAAAAGTTTGATGTTTTTGTGAAAGTCTTTTATTTCAAACTCATATTCTTTTTTGTCATCAAGGTCGTAGAGCTTGAATTTTTCAAAGTCAGAAACCAAAACATATTTTGGCAGTTCATGTTCTTTCATTCCGTGAAAGTAGTCTATTGCTTGTTCAAAAGCAGCATCAAGATTTTTTCCTTTTGATTTGTGTTCTACAAGCAGCCGTCCTTTCCAAAATAAGTCTATAAAACCTTGTTTGTTATTTAGTTTTTTTACGGGTTCTTCGAAAGTAGCAAGTCGTCTTCTTGAAATACCAAACACATTAAAAAAGTCATTCCAAAACGAGTCTTTCTCCGCTCGTTCTCTGCTTTCGCCTTCCCATTCCTTTGTGAATTTTAAGGCTCGGTCTTTTATTTCATTCCAACTTAATGCCATTATTTAACCTCTGTCTTTTGTACAACAAAGTAATTATACAGATCTGTATATCTTGTAAATTTGAATGACATTTGACCAGTATAAACGAAAAAGCAATTGACAAAAATTTGTATCAGTATTTCTACTACCTGTAAAGATATTTTGGCAGAGTAGCTATGTTGAAAATCTTTGAGGTTCAATTTTAAAGGATGGTTACACTCAATGATAATTATCCTTGTCAAAACTATCCCTGGGGACCAAAATGTTCAAGGATACAAAAAATATATTTAACCAATTTCCCGGGGAAAAATTGTTTTAACAAATGTAAGACTCCTTGCCTTTCGATATTTTAAAAAAACAGGGAGGGGAATTTTAGGAGCCTAAATTTTTTGACATTATGAATAAACAAGAATGTAACAAATTAATTTTTCAATGATAATTGATCAATTTCATCATTGAAAAATTTATTAAAATCATCTTTATTTCCTGAAAACTTGTCAAGTAGTGCAGCTTTCATTAGCTGTGTTGTGAAGCTTACGTTTGATGTGAGGTTTTTAGGTTTAAAATATTTCTCATAAGTAGGGTTGAAGTGAGAGCCCCTAATTCTAAATAAATATTCGTTTGCTGATTTAGCGTCAGTTCCTTTGTTTACAATAGCAATAAGTTTGGGAACAACATTGCAAATCAATTTGGTTTTTACCTTACCGCGTACTATTTTAGTTCGAAATAATTTTTCATTGTATTCAAAAATAATATCCTTAATTTTATGATTTATTTTCTTGACACCAATACCATGGGCTAATTTTAATTCTTTCTTTAAATCATCTTTCATGCTTTCCTGCGGATGTATTGTTGATTTATTATTATACGATTCATGAGTTTTTTTATGTGTCAGGTTGATATATAAATCAAGAGGTTTTTTTAAAAATATCTGTTTTTTTCTAAAAAAAAGATGGTATGTAATCATTGTTTAATGAACTACAAATTAAAAGGGATTATAATGAAAAAATTGATATACTTACTGATTCTTTTTATCCCGACCATTGCCTATGCAAAGCACCTGCACCCGGAAAAATGGTATCAGAATAAATGGTGTGCTGAACAGAAGGGACAAACTGAATACCGACTTCCAGATAAAACCCGGTGTGATTGTTTGACAGATACCCACGCTATTGAGGTTGACTTTGCAAAGAAGTTTTATGAAGCCCTGGGGCAATCTCTGTATTATTCAATGCAGACCGGGAAACGGGCGGGGATACTTTTAATAATTGAGAATAAGAAGGAGTTGAAATACTGGATTCGGTTGAATTCGACTATTCAGCATTTTGGGTTACCGGTGGATACTTGGAAGATTGAACCGTGATGGTTGTAACTCAACCGGGTATGTGGCTTGTGGGGTTTGTAAGCCGTGATATGATCTAAGAATAGGGTTTTTAAAATGGTAAGTTGCATTGATGTGTTGAAATAAAATTATTTTTTTTAATAAAAAGCTTGTTGATCATTCTAACATGCTATTTTTATTGACAATTGAATTTTTATTATATACGCTCAAACAAGTTTAAGGCTTCGTCATTTTAATTTTGTTTATTAATATTTGATTGGTGATTTAAAATAAATGAAAATATGTGTAGTTATTAAAAAAATCTGTAGAAAGATAACTGTTGATAGAGTGGCTGTGTATTCTGGATTAGTTTTTGCGGTAATAGGTCTTTGGTCTTTGTTTGGGGGAAAGCAGGCAGTTATAACAATAATATTTGCTGTATATATATTTATGATAGCTGTTCTTCTTGTTCATAGAGAGTTTGTTTATTCAAGGAAAGCTCGTTATGCTGAGACAATGCGTGATTTCCACGAGTGTTTGCATAAAGTTCGTGATTCTTTCCATGATGTTTGGTGTAGTGGGGATGAAGAAATATCAAGATTGGCTATTCGTGAGGTACTAGTTCCATTTGCGAATGTATTTACTCTCGTAACAATGACTCGATGTCGCGCATGTATAAAAATAATTAAAACAAAGAGTGAAAATTCTCAACCTCAATATCACACTAAAACATTTGTTAGAAGCAATGCAAAACAACTGACAACAAAACAAGATAAAGAATCAAAGATTGATGATAACTCTGATTTTTTAAGAGTATTTTATAAAGCGAAAAGATGTTTTTTTTGTAATGATTTGAAGAAAGAAAATCCATATTTAAATTCTAATTGGCCAAATAATCCAGAAAAAAGAAAGGAATTTATAAAAAAAGAAAAATATGATTATATATCTACAATTGTTTGGCCAATTAGGGGTAAGCCTGAAAGTATCACTAAAAAACCTGAAACCATTGGTTTTCTTTGTATAGATTCATTATCAACGGATGTTTTTATGCGAAAGTATGATTTTGATGCCGGGGCAATCATCGCCGATGCACTATACCCCTTATTAAAAGAGCATAGAGATAAGTTTTATTTAAAGAAGGCTTAAAGGAGGATAAGAAAAATGTCTGAAAAAAATAACTGCGAAGAAGAATATGACTATACTTCTGAGGAAGTTCCTGATGACAAATACGCTTTTGATGTTAGTGTGAAGCAATCTGATGGGAAAACTATTGACTTTAGAGTGTTAACATTTGGAGAGATTACATCAGGTGATTGAGTTTTTTTTCTTTTTTTTGTGAATTTTATAAACCTTAAGATTTACTCATGTCAATAGCTAATCAGTCAAAAAATCTATTTTATGGAAGTAAAATTTCGTGCCAGTTAAAATCAACAGGACTTTTGTTTGTTGGGTGCCTGGGGTTGACTCCCAAAGTGGGAATTGAATCAGGAAAAGGGCAGGGTGGGAGTGTTGACCATAGGTTGACCACCCACATCTGAAACCCCCGTCAATACGGTATGGCTGCGGGTTCAACTCCCGCTGCCTCCTTTATTAAATGGTGATAAATTCAAAATTTAATTTTGTTGAAATGTTTTTTTTATGATATGCCTTTCCCATATTGGAACCTATAAAGGAAGATCGAAAAAAAAATTGAAAAAAATATTTGTTTTTGTGTTTTTATAGCTGATAATTGTGCTGTAATTAAAAGGCCCCATGAAAAAATCATTTTTATGGGGCCTTTTTTATCATAAAAAGTTAGTGAAAATTTTTAATTGTTATGTTGCATTCTTTCAACTTCCAGAGGTACTGGTTCGGGTTGGATCATGTCAATTGATTTGATTTGGTCTGGAAAAGCTTCTCTCATTGATCGGATTATAATAGATGCATCTTCCCTGGCTTTGGTAAGTTGTTCGGTCATGTTTCCACATTGAATTAAAGCTTTTTCGATATTCCAAAATGTGTTTGTGGTGCCTTGTAGAAAAGAAACAATTGCCTGAGAAGAGAGTGTCGGTTCGGTCATGGAATTTCCTTTACAAAAATTTTTAAATTGTTTTTTTGCCAATGAATGTGGTACTATCACTACAGTACAGCACATGTCAAGGAGTAATGTGTGCTTTTTTTAAATATTACTACAGAGTAGTACATGCTTTTAGAAGATAATATGTTTTGCAAAGGGGGGATAAATGAGACAGAAGCGTGATGAGAAGACACCAACACCATTTAGCGCAGCTTTAAAGTATATGCTGGATGAAATAGAAGGAATGACACAGACAAAACTTGCTGACGGTGTTGGTGTGAGACAAACTTATATTTCTGCTTTAAAAAAAGCAAATCGTCATGGTTCAAAAACACTCCAGAGAAAAATAGCTCTTTTTTTTAATTATGAATATGAAGAGTTTTTGGCGTTTGGAGAAGAATTGATTTCAAAGATTGTACCACTTAAACCAGAGCCTCTTGATGCCTTTAAAGGCTTTAAAGATTCTGCTACCGCTAAAGAACTTGTTTCTTGTCTGGTTGTATTAGAAGATATGGCAATTGATGAGTATTACGCTTTTTTTGGCACAATAAAAGGACGTATCATGAAGTTGAAACAAAAGGGGGCTGACTTTCAAAATAGTGAGGTACGCAAAAATGGTACAATGGGGGGGGCATAGCCCCGAAGGACCAGCCATTGGGGGAAAATATAATTTTATTTTCACTCGATGGCCTTATTCTATCTTCAACTCTTTCTGATTTTCGACCTGGGAACAAAATTTCTGATTATATAAGAATTACTGATGATGAATTCTGCAAGCTTGTTATGATGGTCCCAAGGGGCAGTCAACCATTAAGATATGATTTTGAAGTCTTATTCAAAGGTCGATATCAACATAGAACAGCAGAAATATATAATACATTCGATGGGGCTTTTGTCTGGCAGGTCAATGATCGTATTGTTGAAACTAATACAATTAATTATGCAGACTTAAAAACGAAAACTCAAAATATTTTTTTAATTTCTGATAGTGGGAGAATTCTGCGTTGTAAATATCCAGAGCGAACACTTATAAATAATCCTATCGGATCAAATATCTTTGATTTTTTATTGCCGAAATATGTTGAGTCAATCCGTGAAGCTATGGCTTATAGTTTAGAAAAAAAAATTGAACTGCCAATAAAATATTCAGTTTTAGTAGATGGGCAGGTGCAGCATAAAATAGGAACTATTCGTCCAGATCATGGCAATCTAATTTTGACGGTTAAGCGGGTGGGGTTTATTCGAGCAATTTGAATAGGAACGGGACCAAACTGGTACCAAAAAATCATAACTGTTTTTAATGTAACTATTTGAATTTATTGATATGAATGGCGGAAGTGCATGGGAATCGAACCCACCCGGGACGGTATTAACGCCCCACATCGGATTTGAAGTCCGAGGGCCCCACCAGTGAGCCGCGCACTTCCGCATCAAATTAGAGGCGCCAGTATACCTGAAGAACCTTATTTGTCAACCAATTTTCCTGTTTCAAATTGGTCATCTTTTAATCTTTTAGATTTCATTCATCAAGATCCCATGCTCTTCTTTGTCTTCTATCCCCAGATACCGCATGGTCACGGCAGGGGAAGAATGATTATATCTTTTACAAAGAACTTCAAAGCCAACCCCGAATTTTATACGCTGTTGATATCCCCAGGTCTTACGTAAAGTATGGGAACCGTAATTGCCTTGTTTGAGATTAATGGAATCTGTCCATTGTTTGACCAGTTTGTTCACATGGTTAATGGTTATGGGACTGTTCTCACCCTTTGCACTTTTAAACAGGTAATCCCGGGTGTCACAATCGGTTTCTTTCATAAATTTATCCAGGGCATTTCGGACAGACTTGTTAATGATGATGACGTTTTTTTTTCCGGTTTTGCCTTCGATAATTTGGTGGACCTGGCCGATCTTGAGGTAACGTAGATCTCCTACTCTTAATTTGAGCAGATCCCCAACCCTGATTCCATTATTTATCCCTAGGACGAACAATAGATAATTTCTGGGGCATTGGATAAGTAGTTGTTTGATTTTTTTTATATCGTCTTCATTCCGGATCGGATCAACCTCGATTCTGGATCCTTTTTGAGGATGATTCGGATTCCCGATTACTTTTTCCATAATATCCTTTTTGCAGATTATTAAATATAATCTAAATTTTAAATTGTCTGGTACCAGGTCAGTCTAAATTGGATGGCATTATAATTTCATATAATGCTAAGTTGTCCTGTGTCTAAACTAACATAGTTGGCATTATCTTTCAAAACAATTTATTTTACCATCATTTTATTTTGCATGGGAAGAGTTTTTGATGTAATATAATTTTGGGAAACTTCTTAAAAAAATATTTTTAGTATTTTTTCAATTTATGATGTGGTCGGAAAAAAATATAGTGTCGTCGTAAAGAAAAAAGAATTGAAAATCTATCTTTCAATAGAAAAAGTTTATTGAAAAAACATATATACTCGATGATCCAGTTTTCATAAATTGACAACATCTTGGCTGTCGGTTATTCTCTCCACGTTAACAATAAGCCTTATGTTTCAGCGATGGAGATGATTTGTAACGTCCCCATGAGTTAAGATGCATGTGTTTGGATG